>JAUWZM010000141.1 GCA_030615365.1 Candidatus Aerophobota bacterium
ATAGCAACGTTGCATACAGCAAAAAGGTTTCGAGACGAGCACTGGGAACCCCGTATCTGGTCACGGGAGATGACAATACCTTGGCTTAAGGGGTCTAAGATGCTGGATGTAGATCGCGCAAGAAAACGTTACAGTAATCTAAATCTATCAGCTGAGAGGCACTCTAGAATCTCCAGTGATTTTGAGAAAGACCTTATGAAAGTAATTACAAAGGCAGAGAAACACATCAGCTAGACTCTTAAATCAAATAATCAAGAAAAGGAGCACTCTTATGCCCAAGAAACTGGTTCTAATAGGAACAGACAGTGCAATGTTTACCCGGGGGATTATTAGCTGATATTATAGAGGAAAATTTTCTTGGTCCCTGGGAAATTGGATTAATTGACATCGAAGTTTACAAATGAGCTTTTAAAAAGCTCATAGAAAATTTTTACCTCAGTTTTCATAAGAAGGCCTTTAACAAGGAGGAAATTTTTATGGTACCTCGAGAAAGAGTTTTAACTGCTATGAGAAGACAAATCCCCGACAGAGTGCCTAAACACATTAGTTGGGGATTTACACTTCCAGCAATGGATTTATTTAGGAAGGAAACCCATGCCAAGGATCCAAATGAGTATTTTGATATAGATATTAGAATAGTGGATTTAGCGAGCAATGAGTTAAAGTCGAAAGATCCTTTAAAAGAAGCAAAAGAAAAATATTTTAAAAGATATTTCGATGAACTTCCTAGGGGAACACAGATAAGTGAATGGGGTGGTGCTTATGCACCAGGTTCTACTCCTTACTATCACAAAATAATATCTCCTATGAAGAATTTTACCTCTGTTAAAAAAATGGAAAATTATCCATTTCCTCATTTTTGTGAAGAATGGCGTTTAAAAATTCTGGAGGATAAAATCAAGGAGTATCATAAAAAGAACTTAGCAGTGGGAGGGGGACCAAGCACAACTATATTTGAAACTTCCTGGGCATTACGAGGAATGGAAAATCTTTTAATCGACTTTATAACAAATGAAGATTTCGCTAATTATCTTTTAGACAAAGTTACTCAGATTTATTGCAATACAACAAGGGAATATGCTAAAAGGGATGTAGACATATTGATGTTAGGTGACGATATAGCTACTCAAAGAGGTATGATGATGAGTCTAAATACCTGGAGAAAATGGCTTAAAGGAAGATTAGCCAGGATTATTAAAGTCGCTAGAGAGACAAAACCAGATATTCTCATATTTTATGACACTGATGGTGATTGCAGAGATGTCGTACCTGAATTAATTGAAATTGGAGTGGATATCTTAAGTCCTGTACAACCCGAATGTATGGATCCATCATGGGTGAAGAAAAAATATGGGGATTACCTATCCTTTTGGGGGACAATAGGTGTTCAAAATACACTATCTCATGGAACTTCGAGTGAAGTAAGAAGAGAAGTAAAAAAGAGGATAGAATCAGTGGGATACAATGGAGGCCTTTTCATCGGACCTGCTCACGTGTTTGAACCAGATATTCCCTGGGAAAATATAGTTGCTCTCTATGAGGCGGTAAAGGAATATGGCAGGTACTGACGTTAACTCATCAAATAATTCTAAAGCTTCGAAGGTCTTCGGAAATCGCTGTTTTTATTACCAGGTTCAATAATCCATAAGGTTTTCTCAAAAATCATAAATCCACTTTTCTCATAATGGTTTAAAAAATAAGCGAACATGTCCAATATAATAAATACTACCAAGAAATCACATAAGATTTTAAGAAATTAAGAAAGGAGGATAATCATGCGAAAGAAACTGGTTCTAATAGGAGCAGGCAGTGCAATGTTTACCCAGGGGTTATTGGCCGATATTATAAAAGAAGAATCTCTCGGTCCCTGGGAAGTAGGATTAATTGACATCGACCCGGAGGCGCTTTCAGTAGCTTATAATCTTGCTAAAAAAATGGTTGATGCAAAAGATGCTAATATAAAAGTTGAACAATCCACCGACAGGAAAGATCTCCTTCCAAATGCTGACATTGTTATAACGACCATAGGAGTTGGAGGAAGAAGGGCCTGGGAAACTGATGTATCTATCCCGAGAAAGTATGGAATCTATCAGCCTGTGGGAGACACTGTGGGTCCTGGTGGTTTATCCAGGGCTATGAGGATGATCCCTGCAATGAAGGAGATCGCTGAGGATATTTTAAAATTGTGCCCCGATGCCTTATTTATCAACTATGCGAACCCCATGACTGCAATATGCAGAGCGCTGCGAAAATCTACCGAAATAAAAGTCACTGGCCTGTGCATAGGGGTATATGAGACGGAGAAATACCTGGCAGAAGTTCTTGGGATTCCGCATCAGGAGGTAACCTCGATAGCTATAGGCCTAAATCACTTGACATTTCTAATTGATTTTAGACACAAGGGAGAGAATGCATTTGCAAAAGCTAGACAACGCGCAGAAGAAACAGGAAGAATAAATGAAAATCCTTTCTCCTGGTCGCTCTTTGATATTTATGGAGCTTATCCAGCGGTTAATGATCGCCATGTAGTTGAGTTTTTCTGTGAAAAATTTCCCAATGGAAAATACTGTGGAAAAACTTTAGGAATTGATGTTTTCTCCGTTGAGAAGATTATAGAGATGGGTGACTCAATCTATGCCGAGATGAGTAAATTGAGTAAACTTGAAGTTAACCTGAGTAATGATACATTTCCAAGGCTCACAGGTGAACATAGCCAAACTATGGAGATTATAACTTCAATATATAAGGATCAAAGAAAAATCTTCTCAGCCAATCTTCCTAACAATGGAGCTATACCCAATCTACCTTCTTATGCTGTGCTTGAAATGCCTGCCGTAGCCAGCGGTAAGGGGTTTTTACCTCTTCGCATAGACTATTTTCCAGATTTACTTGCAGCCATAATCAACAAGCGCTTAGCCTGCGTGGAGCTTACAGTAAGTGCAGCTTTAGAAGGAAATCGTAGACTTATGGTAGAGGCTATGCTTGCCGACGGCGCTGTAAGGGATAAAGAGACTGCCGAGAAGCTAACGGACGAGCTTTTAAGAGCTCATAAGGGCCTTTTACCCCAGTTTTCATAACTTACTAATGAAAAAAGATAATGAAACAGGCTTCCTTTCTACTACAGGTAGTGGTAAATTTCAAGTATGGTAAGAGTTAAAAAGAGGAATGAATGAGTAAGGTAAATTATCATATAAAAGAGGGTTTAAGCGAGAAACAAATTAGGCAAATGTATGAAAGGGCGTTGGAGATTATAGAGGAAGTAGGCCTGGAGGTGCCTCACAAGGGAATCCTAGGAATTCTCTCTCAGAAAAAGGGAGTTAAGATTGAAAAATCAAGGGTGAAGTTTGAAAGTTGGTTAGTAGATAAATACGTAATGAGTCAGTCTTATCCTATGAATGAATTCTCGAATGGCTATAAAATTGTAAGCGGAGCTTATGAGCAAAATGTAATAGATTTAGACACGGGAAAGATAAGACAGGC
>JAUWZM010000017.1 GCA_030615365.1 Candidatus Aerophobota bacterium
ACTAAAGCTGTATAATCCATAAAATACCCTACAATATCTCTATTTTTCCATCCTCCCCTCTCCTGAAGAGCCTGAGGCAGATCCCAGTGATACAGGGTAACAAAAGGCTCAATGTTTGCCTTGAGAAGCTCATCCACTAAACGGTCATAAAAATCAAGACCAGCTTTATTTGTCTTTCCCTTTCCCTCGGGGATAACTCTGGGCCAGGAAATTGAGAAACGATAGGCTTTAAGGCCCAATCTTTTCATATTTTTCACATCTTCCCTGTACCGATGATAATGATCGCAGGCCATATCCCCAGCATCTCCTCCATATATTTTCCCCGGGGTATGGGAAAAATTATCCCAGATAGATTCACCTTTACCATTCTCATCCCAGGCTCCCTCAATTTGATAAGAGGCAGTTGCCGCACCCCATAAAAAATTATCAGGAAATTTCAAGAGTTTTTCTGACATATAAACCTCCTTGCTTTAAGTATAATCCTAAACTATTGCATCTCTCACAATGAAGAAAGCAGCGAGAAATCTTGCATTTTTTCAAAAAAACCATACCTATAATTATAATATACCTTATTTGATTTGACTCGAATTGGTTTGACCTGGTTAGCCCTATTTACTATAATTACCAGTGGTAATATAGAGACATCTTTTATTTATAGATTGAAGAAGAAAATATTGACTTTTACTGTTAAGAAAGTAAAACAGTATCTTTTGTCTTTGAGAGATGAATTAAGAGAAACCAAAGCAATTGTCATCTCTGGATGTTGATACGTTGTTATTTTGCCAGAAACTGGAGAAATTGACACTTGACATAGTATACAAATTTGTATACTATGTCAAGTATGATTAACGTAGAGGGAATTAAGCAAAAGGCAGAAACCCAAGGGGTGAGTGTAAACCTTATCTTTAAAGAATATGTGCATTGGGTTATCTTAGAGTACATTTTTAAAAAAGGTCTTTTTTCTTATTTAGTGTTTCAAGGTGGTACAGCCCTTAGATTTGCCTATAAAGGGGTAAGATATTCTGAAGATTTGGATTTCGTCTTAAAAAGAAAGAACGCTCATTTCTTTTCCCACTTAACTGAAAGTCTGAAATCGCTCCCCTCTTACATTGATAAATTTATCCCATTTGCTAAAAATCCTCAACTCAAAGTTCAAAAAGATACTCTTAGTTTTAAAAGGATCAGTCTTATTCTTGAGGTAGAATTTCTAAGAGCAAAGGATAAAACCAACATTGAAATTGCCCATGTCCCTTCCTATTCCACCCAAACCATAATCTTGAAAGCAGAGGATACTCTCTTAAGCCCGGGCATTGTAGTTGAGACACCCCAGGAAATCTTGAGTGATAAATTTCTTGCCTTTGCTTCAAGAAATTATCTAAAGGGAAGGGACCTTTGGGATACCTATTTTATTCTGGATACTCTACGCATCCCTGTAGATAAAGATATAAAAGGGATGCTTGAGAAAAAAATTTCTGACTACAGTTTAAGCCTGCAAGAATTTACGCTTAAATTTCAGAAGAGCCTGACTATTTTAGAAAAAAATGGAGTGGCTATCCTCAGGCAAGAGATGGACAAATTCTTACCTCTTGCCTATCGAAATTTATTTAAAACTAAGTACTCTGATATCTGTAAAGAGGAAGTAAAAATCTTAAGCAAATTATTGAAAGAGTTAAAGAGTAAACGCGTGGATGCGTTAATGCGTTAAACGAGACATACAGGGGAAATGCCCTTCTGTAGAGAGTTGAAGTTATAAATTCTTGGAGTTAGAAAAAATGGGAACTCAAGACTGGTTAAACTTTTTTAAAAAACACAACAACATCAAGGTTTTCTATACCAATCATTTAAAACTATTTACCAATATGAATAACCACTCTTTAAGTGTTAGCTTGAGCAGACTAAATAATAAAAAAACTGTCAAAAGAATTTGCCGGGGGTTTTATGCTAATCCATTCAATACGCCTACATTAGAAGAAATCTCTAATCAAATCTATCAACCCAGCTATGTCTCTTTAGAATCAGCTTTACATTCTTGGGGTATTTTGAGTCAGATCCCTTATGTTTTAACCTGTGTTACTACTCATCTTCCCCGAACATTCAATACCTCCTTTGGAAGCATTGAATACCGACAAATTAAAAAAGGCTTCTTCTGGGGATTCCTTAACAGGCAAAACTATTTTATTGCTGAACCTGAGAAAGCACTATTAGATTATCTGTATCTTCGTAAAGACAGATATGTTGGCCTTGATTCCTCTGATTTAGATTTTAGTGAGATAAACCATAAGAAGCTAAAATTTTATGCTAAAAAAATGGAGATTGAACCCCGACTCAACAAACTACTAACTTAACCTGATTAAATTATAGTGGTGAAACTTGTAATGTGTAATAAGTGATATGTAATGGGTAAATGGGTAGAAGAGGTGAAAGGCTAAAGGTTTGAAGTTTGATGTTCAAGGTTCTATACATTAGCCGATCAACGAGACAGACTGAAAATGCAAGGAGGGGGGTTCTTAAACTACCTCAAGATTAAGAGATGATTCCAAAGAAAAAATTTTACAGGATACTTGATGTTAACTTTAATCGGGCCACAGAAGGATTGAGAGTAATAGAGGATGCAGTGAGATTTTTGTTACATGATTCTTCTCTTACCCAACAGGTGAGAGAGTTACGACACTGCCTATCAGGAAAAGTAGACCAACTTCCAGATAAAGAAAAAATAATTGTCTACCGAAACTCACAAAAAGATATAGGTTTAAAGTTAAAAGAGAGGCCTCGAGAAAAACTGGAAAATCTAATTACGGCAAATTTTAAAAGGGCGCAGGAAGCACAAAGAAGTCTGGAAGAATACGGAAAACTGATCTGTCCAATCTGGGCAGAGGAGGTTAAAAATCTTCGATTTCAAACCTATACCCTGGAAAAAAAAGTGAGAATGAGACTAAGAAAGAGATGGAATTTTAGTCTCTATATAATTACAGATCCTTTTTTAATCAAGGAAGAAGAACTGATAATAAAAATAAAAGAGGTTATCGAAGCTGGAGCTACAGCAATTCAGCTTAGAGAGAAAAAATCATCGAGCTTAGTTTTTTTAAAAAAAGCTCTCAAGTTCAGGAAAATAATACCTCCTGAGATGTTATTTATTATAAATGATAGACCTGACATAGCCTTTGGCGCAAAGGCAGATGGAGTTCATCTTGGTCAAGAAGATTTACCTATCTGCGTTGCCCGAGAAATTTTAGGGGATGATGGAATAATTGGTGTTTCTACTCATTCGATAGAAGAGGCAAAAAGAGCAGAAAAAGATGGGGCTGATTATATAGCCATAGGTCCTATATTTCCCACTCCTACTAAACCCGACGTGAGATCTTCCTTAGGAGTTAAAATAATCTCTCAGGTAAAAAAAGAGGTAAAGGTTCCAGTAGTAGCTATAGGAGGAATAAACAAAAAAAATGCAGGGGAAGTGTTAGCCTCTGGTGCCAATGGGATTGCTTTGATACGTGCTATTTTCAGCTCAAAAAATATTAGTTTAGCTACCAGAGAGTTTCGTCAAATTATAGATGAGATGAAACTGTAATGTTATCCTTTTTAACTGAAAAGGCCGAGGAAACCTACGGGTTAGGAGAGAAACTGGGGAGGAGAATTTTTTCTCCATCACTAATAGCTCTGGTGGGAGATCTGGGAAGTGGAAAAACTGTTTTTACTCAAGGAATAGGAAAGGGTCTTGGAGTCAAAGGTAGGATAAGGAGCCCTTCCTTTGTTATTATTAATGAGTATCAAGGGGATATTCCACTTTATCACTTTGATCTTTACAGAATTAGCCAGGGGGAGGTAGCGGTTTTAGGATATGAGGAGTACTTCTATACCTCAAGAGGAGTAGTGGTAATAGAATGGGCCGATGTCATACCTCATCTTCTTCCTCCTCAGTACTTAGAGGTAAACATTAATATAGATAATTTTCCCCAGAGAAAGATTGTTTTTGTTGGCCATGGCAGTGCCTATAAAAAATTACTCGAGAGAATTAAAAAGGACGTCTGATGCTAATTTTAGGAATAGATACCTCTTCAAGGAAAGGTTTTATTTTCATAGGGAGCAAAGAGACTATCCTAATTTCTCGAAATTTTTCTCATCACAGTACCTCTAAAGAAATTCTTCCTGCCTTAAATGATTTGCTTCGGAATAAAAAAATTAAACTGGATGAGTTAAAAGGCATAGCGATAAGCCTGGGGCCGGGTTCTTTTACTGGTTTAAGAATTGGTCTAAGTTTCGCTAAATCTTTATCTTTCTCTCTAAACATTCCTTTAGTAGGAGTACCTACTCTGGATTACCTGGCTCTCTCTGTCCCTATTTCGGGGATAGTATGTCCTATTAGAGAGGCTTATGGGGGATGTTGCTATGCAGGGTTTTTTGAAAAGACAAAGGAGAGAATAATAAAGATAAGTGATTATCTTTTCCTTTCCCCTGAGAAAATTATAGAAAAGGCAAAGGTTTTTTCTCCTCAAAAGGTTACTTTTTTCTCTTCTTTGGAAGTGAGTGGGATATTTTTAAAATTTAAGGATGGGGATAATTTCTCTTTTTTTCAGGGAGGAGTCCGGGCAAAAAGAGCTCTTCTTGAGTTGGGATTAAGAAAGATAAAAGAGGGGAAGACAGATAATTTAGATACACTTACCCCTCTATATGTTTCTTCTCCCAGGGTTAGAAGAAACGTAACTATTAGCCACGAAGACCCCAAGATAAATGCGTGAATGAGTAGAAAAGGCGAAGGTCAAAAAGGCAAAAGGTAATTAGTAATGTGTAAAAACCAGATAAACAAAATTAACGAGACAAACGAAACGAAGGAGATCGACGCAATAGATGGGATTATAAATGTATATTACATCTTTGTGCCCTGGTTACTTAGTGGCTGAGGTGTTATGGAGTGAAAAAAGCTAAAATTGGTACTTAGAGTAAAAATATGTCCTATGAAAAAAGAAGATTTACTACAGGTGGGGGAAATAGAAAAATTATCTTTTCCCTTTCCCTGGTCAGTGGATTTTTTTTTCTCAGAACTAAAAAAAAAAGAATTTGCTTATTATTGGGTTATAAAGTTAGATGAAGTGGTAATTGGATATGGTGGCTACTGGAAAATAAAAAATGAAGCTCACCTGGTTAATTTAGCTATTCATCCCTACTATCGCAGTAAGGGTTTGGGGAGCAAACTCCTGAGGCATATCCTTGAGGATGCTCAAAATAATGGCTTGAATATAGTTACCTTGGAAGTGCGAGAGTCTAACTGGAAAGCTCAGATGTTTTATGAAACATTTGGATTTAAAAAAGTAGCTATCCACCCTCATTATTACCATGACACCGATGAGAATGCGTTCATTTATTTAAAAAAATTAACCCATGGCTGAGATTGTTTTGATATGAGGGCTCTTGCTATTACAGCAGCGATAACAGCTTTAGTGAGATCGCCAGGTATAAATGGAATAACACCCATCCGCAGAAGGACAGGAAGACTAATTTTTACCCCTTTAACCCAGCTTAAATAAAGGCCTAATTGAGCTATGCCTAAGCCATAAATAATAATAAAATTAGCGAAGAGCATTAACCCCAATATAGGAAAAAAACTCCGGGATTTGCTATAAGTATCGGTGAAATAACCAATTAAAAGAGCCGCTAAGACAAATCCAGCTATGTACCCACCGGTTGGTCCAGTTAAAGCCTGTAAGCCAGAATTGTACCCAGTAAACCAGGGCACGCCAAGAACACCAATCCCTATATATAAAACCTGGCTAATAGCTCCCCACTTCTTACCTAAAAGTACTCCAGATAATAGGACAACAAAAGTTTGAAGAGTTATAGGGACAGGACTCCAGGGAAGAATAACTCTTACCTGTGCCATAACCCCAGCGAGAGATGCTATACTTAGAGCGAAGAGTCCTTTTTGCCACGCTTTTACCTGGCATTGATATCTAAAAACCCCGTATTTCACCTTAGCGTAACGCTCAATCCCTATCATGATTTTTCCCTTTATAAATCAAAATGGAATGTGTCTTATTTTGATTTTGCTTGAACAATAATCTTTTGGGCTATCTCATCAGGCACTTTCTCGTAATGAGAAAATTTTCTGCTAAAAATACCCCGACCCTGAGTTAAAGACCTTAAACTAGTAGAATAATCCTTCAACTCAGCTAAGGGAACATGTACCTTTATTCTCTCTTTGCCGCCCAAAGGTTGAACTTCCAATATTTTCCCGCGCCTACTGTTCAAGTCTCCATTAATATCTCCAAAAAATTCATCAGGAACCTCTACCTCTAATTCCATAATGGGTTCCAGAAGAACAGGCTTAGCTTGTTCTATAGCCTTCCTTAGACCCATAGAGGCAGCTATCTGAAAAGCTATGTCTGAGGAGTCGACAGAATGGTAGGATCCATCAAAAAGGGTAACTTCCATATCTACCATAGGATAAGAAACTAAGGTACCCTTTTTCATAGATTCCTTAATTCCCTTCTCTACCGAAGGGATAAACCGAGAGGGAACTGTTCCTCCTTTAATCGCATCTACAAAAATAAACCCTTCCCCTCGAGGTAAAGGTCTTATTTTAAGTCGGACATCCCCATACTGTCCTCTTCCACCAGATTGCCTCTTATATTTCCCTTGAGCTTCACCCACAGTAACAATAGTCTCTCGATAAGGCAATCGAGGATCCTCTGTGGTTACATCTACATTAAATTCCATCTTCATGCGCTCTATAGCTAAATCCAAATGAACCTTTCCCCTTCCAGAAAGAATTGTCTGTCCTGATTCTTTATCTACCTCTACTTTTAGGAGGGGATCTGCTTTCACCATTCGAGAAAGAGCTGTACTCATTCTCTGTTCATCCTTTTCATTCACTGGTTTAAGAGCAATGAAGGTATTAGGCACGGGAAAATCTAAGGGAGGAAAGACGATGGGGGCATCCTTAAGACAGAGAGTATCTCCTATGCCAGTATTTTTAAGTTTCGCTAATACAGCTATATCTCCGGCTAAAACTTCAGGAACTTCTTCCCTTTTGGTCCCCTGCATTAGATAAATCTGGCCAACTTTCTCTTCCACACCCCTGGCTGAATTGTACACAGTCCTTCCTGAAGATAAAGCGCCCGAGTAAACTTTTAAAAAACTCATCTCTCCCAGATGCATTTCAGATAAATTCAAAAAAACCAGGGAAGAGAGAGATTCCTCAACACCTATCTTCCTCTCTATCTCCTGAGAAGTATCCTTGGGAGAGCTTCCCTTTACTGATTTTCTCCATTGGGGGGAAGGCAGATAATTTACCACTGCATCCAAAAGCAAATCTATTCCCATATTATTCAAAGCTGAACCAAAAATTAGAGGAACAATGTCACCTCGCTGAATTCCTTCGCATATCCCTTCCCTTATTTCATCAAAACTTAACTCTTTTCCCTCTAAATATTTCTCCACTAATTCATCGCTGGTCTCAGCAGCAGCTTCCACTACCTCCCCCCTGAGATCTTTTATCTCAGCCTCCTCCTCCGGGGAAATTTTTCTCTCCACGGCCTTACCCTGGGAGTAATCTTTTGCTTTTAACTTAATCAAGTCAATTATTCCTATCATTTTTCCCTGTTGCATTAAGGGGAATTGCAAGACGAGGGGAGTGAGATTGAGCTCTTTTTTTATTTGCTCAAGCAAAGAGGAAAAGTTTAACTCTCCTTTCTCTATTTTGTTAATAAACAACATTTTAGGCAATCCGTCTTTTTCTATATATTCCAAAACCCTTGTGAGCTCACTGCCAGAAAAACCAGAGGGAGAGAGAACCACCAAGGCCGTTTCCACCGCTTTAAAAATGGGTCGAATCTTGTCTATGAAGTCAGCAAAACCTGGGGTATCCAAAACATTAATCCTTTTTTTCTTCCAGGATAAATGGAGAAGAGCAGGATCTATAGAGAATTTACGTTCCTGTTCCAATTTATCGTGATCGCACACAGTAGAACCTTCTTCTACGCTCCCCATTTTACTTATAATACCAGCCTGATACAACATAGCTTCAGCCAAAGTAGTTTTACCAACTCCCTGTTGCCCAACAAGAGCAATATTGCGCAAATCCTGAGTAAAAACGGACATATCTAACCTCCTGACAAATAGTCAATAGACTCCAGTTTCAGGAAAACTCCTATAACCTGCTGCCCGCCAAGTATGTTTTCCATAAGGCAGTGACAATCAAGGCGGGTCTATGAGTTCCAACGTATAGATCTTCCTCAAGACTTCATGATACATGAAGTCCCAAAATCTTCCTGAAACTGGAGTCAATTAGTCCTTAGACTATTTACTGCATTGTTTTTGCTTTATAATAAATTTCCCTTTCCGCCCGGGAAGGAACCTCTATCTGATAAATTATAGTATCAGCTTCCTTTATGTAATTTTGAGGATTGCTCTCCAGGATTTCCCAATGACCGTAAAAATGTTCAATGACCTTTATTTTTACCGAGGATGAGCGATAATTGTAAAAAATTAACCAATAGCTATATTCTCTAACCATGCTCTTATTACGGAATTTTTCTTCCAAGGACTGTAATGGTATTTCCTGGAAAAAAGTCTGCACTCTTTCTCCCAATATTCCTTTAGCTGGACCTAAATAAATATTGCATGTCTCTCCAGGTAAGGTTTGGGGGAGTCTTTTTTCTCCCAGATAAATCCTCTTGCCCTTAGAATCTATTCCATACAAGTATATCCGCCCAGAGGGAAGGATAAAGTTCAATTCATCTTCTATTTCAAATGCGATTTCTTCTCTTACTTCGTCTCCGTATCTTTCACCATCAAAACTATAGACTCTTTTTACAGGAATATTTTGCAAAGAAAACAGCCAAATTCTTTTTTCTTGATTGTAATCCAGGTTAACAGGTGAGAGCAAGGAGTAAGATATTTCCTCCTCCTGCCAATAGATAGTTACATTTGAGGTGATTGAGACAGTCTCCATACTTTCCGAAAAAACTGTTATTGCCTCAGAGGATATTTCTACTGTAGAAGAAGAAACTATCTGAGAGGGAGTGTCCTCTTCTTTTAAAGGCATCCACTCTTTCTCTTCTGAAAAAGGGCTCTGGGTAGAAAAAGTAATCTGAACTGGCCCCCAATCCATCTCGCTTTTATTTACTACCTTAGCCCAACTCATTAAATTTATAAATTTAGCCTCTCTTCCCAATTCAGCCTTATAATATATCTCCCATTTTATCCCCTGGGTAAGGTAAAGAACCCCAAAAGAAACCTGAGCATCTTTTTCTGATTTCACCTTCCAGCTAAGCGTGGAGGGGGAAATAAATTTCTCCTCTAAAAATTGGCATCCTTCAGCATAAGGATAAACCGAATCTAAAAGTATCTGTTTACATATAGGGCTAAACTTTATCTGATTTATCCCTTTTCTTAGGGTTACAGTTTTTTTCTGTTCTACTAAAGTTAAATTTTGAGGAAAAAGAGTGAGCTTGGTTATCTCTGAGGATGCAGATGCACTTAACACTAAATTCATGAGGATTACGCAGCCAAATATCATAAATTTTAGTTTAGTATTCATCAAACTCTCTTTACCATTCCAAGACTATAGAGCCCCAGGTAAGGCCACCTCCAAACGAGGTAAGAAGAACTGTATCTCCTTTTTTCACTTTACCTTCTCCTACTACTTGATCCAGGGCTACAGCAATTGAAGCTGCTGACATGTTACCACACTTGTTAAGATTTATATATACTTTATCCATATTTAAATTCATTCTCTTTGCTACTGCTTGAATAATCCTGATATTCGCCTGGTGAGGAATAAAAAAGTCCACATCCCTATAGGTAAGACCACCCTTTTTTAGAGATATACTTGCTGCCTCAACCATTATCCTCACCGCTCTTTTAAACAACTCATTTCCCTTCATTTTCATATAGTGCTGCCTATTTTTGACTGTATCAAGACTAGCTGGCATCCTGGAGCCTCCTGCTGGAACCCCCACTAATTCTGCTCCTCCTCCATCTGCTCCCAAATAAATAGAAATTATTCTGCTGCTATCACTGGAAGATTGCAAAACAGCTGCTCCTGCTCCATCGGCAAATATAACGCAGGTATTCCTATCTTGCCAGTCAATAATTTTAGAAAGAGCTTCTGCAGCCACTACCAAAATATTATTGTACACTCCAGTAGTAATAAATTGACTTGCTACGCTGATTCCATAAAGAAAACCAGAGCAAGCTGCTTCCAAATCAAAAGCAGGAATATCCCCTACTCCTAATCTTTGCTGCAGGATACAAGCTGTAGCAGGGAACAGCATATCAGGAGTAATGGTAGCCACTATAATCATATCTAAACTCTTCGGCTCAATCCCGGCAGATTGAAGAGCTTTTTTTGAGGCATGGTACGCTAAGTCTGATGCCGCTTCTTCTTTAGCAGCAATCCTTCTCTCTTTGATTCCAGTTCTGGTCGATATCCACTCATCTGAAGTCTCTACCATTTTTTCCAGCTCCGCATTGGTTAAAACTCTCTTTGGGATATAAGAGCCTATCCCGGATATTCTAGTTTTTCTAATGCTCATCTTTTATTCATCCTTGACAAAGTATCTTCAATGTCTTTGTTTACTCCCATCTTATCAAACTCAAGGCCCGCCAAAATAGCATTTTTAATAGCTTTGCTTGAAGAAGCTCCATGAGCTATAATGCAGATGCCATTTGTCCCTAAAAGCGGAACACCACCATATTCGGCATAATCCAAAATTGAGCTTATCTCTTTTAACCATCCTCGAGCAAACAACCCCCCTAAACCCAAAAAGCTTTTTTTTGCTTTTTCCCCTATTATATTGAGAGTAGTAGTGGCAAAACTTTCAGCAAACTTGAGAATTACGTTCCCTACAAAACCATTGCAAACAACCACTTCCGCTTTTCCGCTTATAATATCTTTGCCTTCTATATTTCCCACAAAGTTCAAAGAGGACCTCTTGAGCAACTTAAAAGTTTCGATAAGCAAATCATTTCCTTTGCTCTCTTCCGAACCTACATTTAGAAGAGCTACCCGAGGAGATTTTTCTTTAAGAACTTTATGAGCATAGATACTTCCCATTAAAGCAAATTGGGAAAGATGAACTGGCTTACAATCTACATTAGCTCCCACATCTAATAAGACTACCTTCCTCCCATCTAAAGTGGGGAAAAAAGCTGCCAGACAAGGACGATTCACTCCTTTTATTCTTCCCAACTTTAATAAACTGGCAGTCATTACTGCTCCTGTATTCCCAGAGCTCACAAAGGTCTGTGCTTCTCCCTTTTTGATCATATCCAGAGCAACAGCGATAGAAGAGTCTTTCTTCTCCTTTAAAACTGCAGTAGCCGGATCACTCATAGTAATAATCTGAGAAGCAGCTACTATAGAAAAGGGTGGGGAAGAAAGGTTCAGTTTTCCTATCTCTTTCTCAATTCTTTCCTTGTCTCCCACAATCGACACTTCAATTTGAGGGTTTTTATGGATAGCTCCTAAAGCCCCTTTTATAACTATACCCACTCCCCTTTCTGCTCCCATTGCATCTAAAGCTACTCTCATTTAAGAGTTTACCCTTTTGCTGTCTTTACTACTACTCTACCTTTGTAGTATCCACATTCAGGACAAGCAAAATGAGACAATTTAAGGGCTTTGCATTGAGGACAATGACTAAGAGAGGGAGATGAAGTTTGCTGCTGAGCCTGTCTACTTTTTATTCGTGATTTAGAACGTCTCTTTTTAGGAACGCCCATATAAAACTCCTTAAAATAATCTTATTATTATCATGATCTTAGTATATTTGTATTAGCTATCTTTGTCAACTTTAAAACTACACCTCAACTTTCACAGGTATTTTAGCCACAATTTTGCCCAGAGCTGGATTTTTTTCACATTCCCTGGCAAACTCTTCATCTCGTATTTTATTTCTGTAACCAGGATTCTGGAAGGAATACTTAAATCTGCTATGAACATCGTATCCTCCTTCAAGAATCGCGACTGCATCCTCTACAAAAACCATCTCCTCATCAGTAGGAATAACAAATATCTTTACCCTGGAATCTTTGGCTGAAATATCTAATTCAGCACTTCTTGTCCTGGCTAATGCGTTTTTTCTTGGATCATATTCAATTCCCAGATGCTGAAGTCCTTCCAAAATTTTTGCTCGAATTGGACTGGACATTTCCCCTACTCCAGCGGTAAAAATAATAGCATCGACTCCTCCTAAAATAGCTACATACGCACCGATATACTTCTTGAGCCTATGCGTTTCAATTTCTATAGCCAATTGAGCCCTTTTCTCACCACCTTCTGCTGCTTTGAGCACATCCCTATGGTCAGTATATCTACCTGTTATTCCTAAAATACCACTTTTTTTATTAAGAATATCGTCCATCTCCTCTGGGGTATAGCCCTTTTCCCCCATCATAAATAGATCAATTGCCGCATCGTGATCACCGGCCCGTGTGCCCATGACTGCTCCTTCCAGGGGAGTAAACCCCATGCTAGTATCCAGGGAAACACCGTTTTCTACTGCATTTATGCTCACGCCATTGCCTATATGACAGCTTACAAGATTGCATTGAAAGGGGTCTTTTCCGAGCAGCACAGATGCTCTCTTCGCTACATATAATAAGGAAGTCCCATGAAAGCCATATCGCCGTATGCCGTATTTTTTATACCATTCATAAGGCAAAGCATAGGTATACACATAGGAGGGCATTGTTTGATGCCAGGCTGTATCAAAAACAGCCACTTGAGGAGTGTTGGACAAAAGTAAATTTGCTGCTTCTATACCAGCGATATTGGATGGATTATGTAGGGGAGCAAGAGAGGCAACTTCCTTAATCATCTCTAAAACATTTTCATCTATGAGAACAGATTTAGTAAATTTTTCTCCTCCATGAGCAACCCGATGAGCTACCACTGCAATTTGATTTACATTTTTGACAGCTCCATATTTTGAGCTCATTAATGTATCTACAACTAATTTAATAGCTGTCTTGTAGTTTGGACATTTGTAGTTAATTCTAAGAGGCTTCTTTCCCGGCGTTTCGTGAACAATGAAAGAGTTTCCTGTGGTAACTCTTTCTACTATTCCTTTTGCCTTTGTTCTCTTTCCATCCCAATCATAGAGTAGATATTTCACTGATGAACTGCCACAATTCAAGGACAGAGCGAACATCCAATTCTCCTTATTCAGAATCCATTCATCATTCAAGCATCTGTAATTGAACGCAGGTTATAGCTACTACCCCTACAATATTCTCAGTGCTACAACTTCTCGATAGATCATTTACCTGCTTAGTAAGTCCTTGAACAAGTGGACCGTATGCTTGTGCTTTGGCTAATATTCGAGTTAGTTTATACGCAATATTACCACAATTTAAGTCAGGGAAGATTAAGACATTTGCTTTCCCCGCTACCGGACTTCTGGGAGCTTTTCTTTTGCCTATAGAAAGCACCAGTGCACTATCACCCGCCATCTCTCCATCAATTAACAGATCAGGCCTTCTTTTCTGAGCAATATGTGTCGCTTGAATAACTTTATCAACAATCGGGTCTTTGCTGCTTCCTTTGGTAGAAAAAGACAGCATGGCGACGATTGGCTCAATTCTAAGTAACTCCTTTGCTATGTCAGCAGCAGAGATTGCTATATCTGCTAATTGTTCTGCGTCTGGATTAGGCACCATTCCCGAATCAGCAAAGATAAAGAGTCCCCTCTCTCCGTAAGAACAATCAGGAACAATCATTATAAAATAAGCAGATACGGTTTTAATTCCTTTCCGTCTTTTAAAAATCTGGAGGGGCGGTCTTAAAGTCCAACTTGTAGGATGAATCACTCCTCCTACTACACCATCAGCATCTCCAGAATAAACCATCATTGTTCCATAATACATTGCATCTTCCAAAAGCTGCCTCGATTTCTCCAAATTTACGCCTTTTTCTTTGCGTAATTGATAGTACTTATGAGCATAATCTTCCCGTTTTGCAGAAGTGAGGGGATCAAGAATGGAAATATTGTTCATATCAATTCTTTCCCTTTGGGCGAGCGAGAAAATTTTTTCTTCTTCTCCTAAGAGAATTATTCCTGCTATTTCTTCTCTGGAAATGATTTCAGCTGCCTTTAAGATTCTAATCTCCTCTCCTTCAGGCAAGACGATGGTCTTTTTTCTTTGCTTTGCCATCTCCTTCATTTTCTCTATAAATCTCATCCTCGCTTCCTTTTTAATTTAAGAAGTAGTATCAAAACTTAACCACAGAGGACACAGAAAGATCATTAAATATCAATAAATCGTAAAACTTTTGATTCTCTTTCCTCTATACACTCTGTGGTTTCACATTTTCCTTCATAAAACTTTTGGCATTATCATTTAGGATTGCTTTTAAATTTTTCTAATAGTTTTTCTCTCACTCCTTCGGGAACAAAATTCTTAATAGTTCCCCTTAATTCTGAAATTTCTTTAATTATAGAAGAGGAAAGGTAGAAGAATTCTTGATTAGTCATAAAGCATACTATCTCTATCTCTGGATTTAACTTTTTGTTCATCAGATACATCTGGAATTCATATTCAAAATCAGAAAGAGCTCTCAGTCCCCTTATGATAAAATTAGCTTTTTTAGTTTTAGCATAATTAACCAGCAGGCCCTGGAAACTCTCTACTTCTATCCGATTAAAAGGGTGAAGAGCCTCTCTGATCATTTCCACCCTTTCCTTAGTGGTAAATAAAAACTTCCTGGGAGGATTATCATTTACAGCTATAATCACCCTATCAAAAAGAGATAAACTCCGCTTAATAATATCTATGTGTCCATTGGTTATCGGATCAAAACTTCCCGGATAAATGGCAATTCTAAGCATAATTAAAGTAATCCTGTAAAATTTTTTTGTGATCAAATGCTAAATTTGAAGGTAAACTATCTCTGGAGAAAACGGCTAATTCCTTCGCATCATCTCCTGGGGTTAAATTACCTTCTGCTTTCGCCAAAAAAACAGTGGTAATAGTGTGCATTCGAGGATCTCTATCAGGATCAGAGTAGGTGTGAAACTGCGTTAAGTTCCTTATTTCTAAATTTATCTCCTCTTTTACTTCTCTTGCAACGGCTTCTTCTAATGTCTCTCCATAGTTAACAAAACCTCCCGGAAGAGCCCATCCATAAGGAGGATTTTTTCTCTTTACTAAAATCACTCCTTCTCTTTTTTCAATTACCGCATCCACAGTAGGAACGGGGTTTTGGTAAGTCTTCGCAAAATCTGAAATAATCTTTTGATGAGAAGGGAAAGCAATGGGGGGAAGACGGTTGGGAGCAAAAAATTTAAACTCTTCTACCTCCTCTCCCAAGCTATACTCATCAGTCAAGGAAAGGAATTGATACCCCATTACAATAACTCTATTGTACATTTTACTCTCATCTCCATATACTCCTATCAATCCCTGAATTTCCCCTTTCATTCCTATCTCTTCTTTAATTTCTCTCATCAGGGCATCTTGAGGATTTTCATCTATTTCTACAAAACCCCCAGGGAGAGCCCATTCCCCCTTTCCAGGAACAATTGCTCTTTTTATTAAGCCAATTGCCCTTGCTCCTCTTTTAGTCACTACTCCTGCTACTACCGGGAGAGGGTTTTGATAGTAAATTTTCCCACACCTAAGACACACTGCCCTTTTCCTTTCCTCTATCAACTTATAGCTCAGCTTTTCTCCACACTCACTGCAGTATCTCATTATTATCTTCTTACACTATTTTTCTCTACTTTGAATTTCAAACTCTTTTTTATTTTTCTCTTGATTATTTTTTATCACCTGACTTAACTTCACGACAGAGGAATCGTAATCTCCAGCTTTCATTCTTTCAAATTCTGGTCGAGTGAGCTCATTGAGACGAGAAGAGTAACCGTTAAGAAAACGAGCAATTTCTCCCTGAATTATGGTTTCAGCTCCCTCATGGGTAGGATAAGCTTTGTGCTCCTTAACCGCTTCCCTTAAGTACTGAGGTTTATCAATTATAGCGCAGGGTGTTAACCAGTTATCATTGTTAAGCTGATGTTTTCTCAGGGATAAAAAGAAGGGGGAATTTATAGCTTCCCTTAGCCCCTGCCCTTTTTCCCATAACTTGTAGATATTATCTACAGCAAAATGAACAAAAACGCAGGGCTCTACATCTCCCTGAGCGTTGATATGAAAATACTTTCTTCCTCCAGCTATACAACCTCCTACCCAGGGTCCATCATTCCAGAAATCTCCGACAAAAACAGGTTTAGTAGATCGCCACTTCCATATCTTTTCACGAAGATGTCTTCTCTGCTCAATAGTTGGCATAAGATCAACTGCCGGTTTTCTTCCAATGGGAATATAAATAAAATACCAACCAAAAGAACAGTGTTTAGCGATAAGATCATCTATGAACTCATCACTGGTAACCACTTCGGCGTTTTGTCTGGTCACAGTAATAGAAAAACCTTGCATTACTCCTGCCTTATAAAGGTCCTCCCTTGCCTTATTTACTTTCTCCCAGACTCCCTTGCCTCTCCTTTCCTCAGTTTCCTTTCTAAATCCCTCCTGACTAATAGCCGGAGCTAAATTTCCCAGCTTGGCTAATCTCTCTATAGTCTTTTCATCCAGCAGTGTTCCATTAGTGTAAGCCTGGAAGTACATATCGCTGTGCTCCTCAGCCAAATCCAATATAGTCTTACCTGTTTTTTTATCTTTATAGTAAAAAGGCTCTCCCCCAGAAATGGTTAGCCAACGAATCCCTAACTTATTAGCCTCCTTTAAAATTCTACTGAAAGCAGAATAAGATAAACCCTGACCCTTCTTGTACTCATAAGCGTAACACCCGGCGCAATGAAGATTACAGGCATAAGTTGGGGAAACGACAAAGAACCAGGGAGCCTTAAATCCTTCTTTCTCCAGTTTCTCTCTTTTTTTTGCCTCAGTTATCCAGTCAACAAAGAAATTTTTAGCCAATCTTTCCCTTGCTACTCTTGAGAGTCTCTTTTGAAGCAGCAACAAAGCCAATCGCGTTAGAGGATGCTTCACCTGAAAAGCTTTTCTCACGCTTCCTATAGCTGATTTATTAGGACCGGCAAATCTATAGAGATCCTTCAAGATATTGTCAAATTTCTGGTAAAATTCTTCTTCATTTTCAGCATTAGCTAACACAGACAGATATCGGTAAATTTGCTTTTCTATAACTTTCTTCTTTAATTTGACTGAAATTGGATCAGACATTTTTTCCTCCTTTATGGGTTAAGTTGGAATATATATAACTAAAATTTAAACTACAGTGCTTTAGCTCCTTGCCAGAAAATTTCCCAGGCCAGTAGATGATCCTTAGATAAGGAATCTTTCTCATTTTGAGAAATCCAGTATACAGTTAAACTATGAACAATCCCTACTAATGCAACAGCTAATTTCTTAGAATCTAAGGGCTTGATTTCCCTATCTTTAATAGCTTGTTCGATTAAAGCTTGAAGAATTTCCAGATAGCGAGAATTCTTCACCACAACCTTTTTAAAGAGCTCCTCCCCTATTCCCGTCTTGAACTGATCAGAAAAAATATTAATAATTTTAAAGAAATCTCGATTTTTTTCTAAAAATCCAAGATGAATTTCCGTAGCTAATCTTATCTTCTCTGCTGAGGATCCCCCGTCTTTAATTCCTCTTTCTATTTTTTTTAGAAGAATATCCAGTTTTCTTTCAATTACCGAAAGAAAAAGATCCTTTTTATTTTCAAAATGTAGGTAGATGGTTCCCTTCCCTAAATCCGCCTTTTGGGCAATCTCCTCCACCGTGGTAGGATAAAATCCCTTTTCTGCGAAAACACTCTCTGCTGCTTCCAGAATTTTGGCACCATGACCCATTTGTTTTATTTTCCTCTTAGCTTGAGTTTGAACCATTTTCCCCTTCTTCCTTAAAATTTTTGTAATAGTTTAGCTTTCATAAAGGACTTTGGGTATCCCACGGAAAACGACCTCGCAAAACTTTTATCTTAACCTCTACTTTAGTGAAGCACGGGTCTTGCACTTTTTGGCTGTGCAAGCTTATAGAGATGATCTTATTTTTCTCTTAACCCAATCTTCACCACCTCCACCTTTCTCCTCCCCCCTCAAAGGGGAGGAGAAAAGGAAGCTGATACTGGTCAAAAAAGGGTTTCCTCAAGGATACCCAAAACTCCGCAAGTCTCAATTCTTAGGAAAACTTACCTATTACAAATTTTCGTAAATTAAATCATGGCTGACTATTCAGTCATTTTACCATTCATTTCATTTCTGTCAAGGAGAGTATCCAGTAAAAGAGATGATGCGGTGTATTAGCGTCCATTCGTGGCTGGATGGTAATCTATTTTTTACTCTTAGCTATTCCCTCTATTTTTTCAGTTAATGTTTCTATTTTCTCTCCCAGTTCTTGTATTTCCTTTTTTGTAGGGATGTTTAACTTCTCCATCGTTTTAACTATCTTTGTCTCAAGTTTATCTTCCAGATTCTTCTTGCCTTCCTCCCCCTTTCGTAAAATTTCCTCTATTAATCCTCTTCCTTCTTCTCTGGAAACCTCACCTTTTTTAATTAACTCCCGTATAATACTTTCCATTGTCTCTCTGGTAAGCTCTATTACTCCTAAACTGGCTAACAGTAGTTTTCTCGTAATCTCCTCTAACATCTTCCCTCACCTCCTTGAACTTTTAAGTAGTGTCAAAACTCAACCACAGAGGACACAGAGAAATCACTAAATATCAATAAATTGTAAAACTTTTGATTGTCTGCCCTCTGTGCTCTCATATTTCCCTTTCTAAAACTTTTGACATGGCCAACCTTTATCTATTATTATATGTATATATTTATTGTCAACAAGCTCCCTTGACAGAGCTTGTTGTTGATATATCCTGATAAAATCAGGAGGAAATATGTTTATTAGTTTCGAAGGGATAGATAAGGGTGGCAAAACTACCCAAATCGCACTTCTTGCCCAATATTTAAAAGATAGGGGGTATTCTGTGGTTTCTACTCAGGAGCCAGGAGGAACTTATTTGGGAGAAAAAATAAAAGAGTTAATTCTTCACACCTCTCGAGAAAAAATTAGCGATATAGGGGAGCTTTTTCTCTACTTAGCCGATAGATACCAGCATATTAAGGAAGTAATTTTACCTTCCTTAAAGAAAGGTAAAATAGTAATTAGTGACCGGTACACAGATGCCACTGTTGCCTATCAAGGATATGGAAGAGGACTGGACATAAAATGGATAGAAAGTTTAAATAAAAAGGTTACCCAGGATTTGCTTCCCGATGTAACTTTTCTTCTGGACATAAATCCTGAGGTAAGGTTGAAAAGAGGTAAGGCTGAGGATAGAATGGAGAGGGAGGGTTTACTCTTTTATAACAGAGTACGGCAAGGTTACCTTCAAATTGCCAAATCTTTCCCAGAAAGGGTAAAACTGCTGGATGGAGAGAAAAACCGTCAACAGATAAGCTCACAGATAAGGAAAATCTTGAATAAAAAATTGGGTAAATAAATGTCATTTGAACAGATAAAAGGCCAAAAGCAAGCTATAAGGATTATTCAAAAAGATTTAATGAGAAAAAGTATTTCTGGGGCATATCTTTTTGCCGGGCCATCTGGCGTAGGGAAAAAACTTGTTGCCACTAACTTTGCTAAGGCTATAAATTGCAAAGAAGAAGGTATAGATAGCTGTGGTCAGTGCTCTTCTTGCCAGAAGATAGATAAGCGAAATCATCCTGACGTACAGGTTACTCACGCAGAGGGGAATTCCATTAAAATTGAACAAACTCGTGAGATAAAAAGGGGGATGGGATATAAGGTTTACGAGGGGAAAAAGAAAATATGGATACTTGAAGATGCAGAAAAACTTACCATAGAGGCAGCCAATTCCCTCCTTAAATTTTTAGAAGAACCACCTTCCAATGCTGTGATAATCTTAATTAGTCATTCTCCAGAAAAACTTCCCTTCACTATCGTCTCTCGCTGCAAGATAGTGAGATTTTCTCCTCTTTCCCTCACGCAGATAGAGGAATTTTTAAAAGAGAAAACCACTGCATCTTCTGAGTCGATTTTTTTGGTCAGCAGGTTAGCCAAGGGCAGAATTGGAGAAGCTATCCGCCTTGTGAATAATCAGGGTATCTTAAAGGAAAGGGAGGAAATTTTAAATACATTAGTGAAAGGGACATTGGATGCCGAGATATTTGAAACAGCGAAAAGGTGGAGTAAATTAGAGAAAGACGCATTAAATAGATTTTTGGATATAATCTTATTTTGGTTTCGAGATATTTTAATTCTCAAATTAGGAACAAAGGAGTTTATTGTGAATGAGGACAAAAAAGAGGAGTTAAAAAAGACAAAGGATCACTACTCTTTTTTGCAAATTTATAGTTGTATAGAAACTGTAGAGCAAACCCAGAGATATTTAAAGGCTAATGTTTCCCCTCTTTTAGCTCTGGAGGGTATGTGGTTAAAATTGGTTTATTAATATTTAATGATTTCTCTTCTGTCCTCTGTGGTTAAGTTTTTGATATTATTGGATAAAAAATAAGGATACTTCATGAAATACATATTAGCTATTGCTGATGGAATAGGTGATTACCCTTTAAAAGAGTTGGAAGAAAAGACACCCCTTCAGGTAGCTAAAACGCCTAATATGGATAAATTAGCTAAAGAGGGGAGGTGTGGAAGATTCATAACCATTCCTAAAGGTATGCCCGCTGGCTCAGCAGTAGCTAATATGTCCATTCTGGGATACGATCCTAAAGTATACTTTCAGGGAAGGGGTGTGTTAGAAGCAGCAAGTATGGGAGTTACTTTAAATTCAGAAGATGTAGCCCTGCGATGCAATCTTATCTGCGTGAAGAACAATAAAATAAAGAGCCACTCATCCGGTCATATTAGTACCCAGGAAGCTGCTCATCTTATAAAAGTAATGAATGATGAGCTGGGAAGTGAACGGGTTAAATTTTATCCCGGAGTAAGTTACAGACACTTGCTTGTTTTACAAGGCGATGAGTTTTCAACTGATGTTGAATGCACTCCTCCCCATGATGCGTTAGGGATAGATTTTAAGAAAGTATTGGCGAAGGCAAGAGAGAAGCAAGCTCAAAAAACAGCTTCTCTTCTTAACAGGCTTATACTCTCCTCCCGAAATATACTAAAGGATCACCCCATTAATATTAAAAGAAAAAAACAGGGAAAAGACACAGCTACTATGATATGGCCCTGGTCACCAGGGAAAAAGCCTGCTATAAAAACATTTCAGGAGAGATTTAATGTTAAAGGAGCAGTAATATCGGCTGTTGATCTTATAAGAGGATTAGGTGTGTATTCTGGATTTGATATAATTAAGGTAGAAGGAGCAACCGGTTTATACAATACCAACTACGAGGGAAAGGCTGATGCCTGTCTTAATGCGTTAAAGAATTATGACTTTGTATATGTTCATGTTGAGGCAGCTGACGAGGCATCTCACGAGGGAAACCTCAAACTAAAGATCAAGACAATTGAAGATTTTGATAAAAGACTGTTGGAAAGAATTCTAAATGGCATCAAAAGATTTAATGAAGATGTATCTATTGCTTTACTCCCAGATCATCTTACACCTATTGAAGTGAGAACTCATGTTGATGTTCCTGTCCCTTTCTTGATATATGCTCCGGGCGAAACACCTGACAGCATCGAAGAGTTTAACGAATTTTCCTGCCAATGGGGAAGTTTTGGACTTCTTGCCGGAGATGCCTTTATTAATATGTTAATGCGCTCTTAACTGCCTTTATAGTAGCTTTAATTCTTACTGGCCTGTTCGCATAGGTTGATTCAATTTCTTTTAATTTACCTAAATGATAGTTAACTACGCTATCCGGATCCTTCAGCAAGCTTCCAGTTAAAATGCCTACCACCAGATCATCCTTATTTATAATTCCTGCGTTAACTAATTTTTTAGTTCCAGCAACACTGCAGCAGGAGGCTGGTTCTGCCCCAATCCCTGCCCTATCAACTATAGCTTTCGCATCCATTATCTCCTGTTCGGTAACTTCCTCAACTACTCCATCGCTCCATTTTACTCCTCGAATTGATTTCTTCCAGCTTACAGGATTACCTATTTTTACAGCAGTAGCTATTGTTTCTGCCTGAACTGGCGTAAAAGAAGTTTTATTTTTCCACATGCGGTAAAGAGGATTGGCCCCGTGAGCCTGTATTACTGCTATTCGTGGAATCTTTTTCACTACCCCAATTTTGTATAACTCCCAAAGAGCTTTGCTTAACGCGCTGTTATTTCCCAAATTTCCTCCAGGGATAACAAACCAATCTGGCACATCCCAGTTTAACTGCTGGAGAATTTCAAACGCGATAGCCTTCTGACCCTCTATCCTAAAGGGGTTAATTGAATTCAACAGATAAATACCAAGTTCATCACAAACCTCCTGGACCAGTTGCATCGCATCATCAAAATCACCCTCTATCTGTAAAGTTTTAGCTCCATACGCAAGAGCTTGAGCTAATTTACCAAAGGCAATTTTCCCTTCGGGAATAAATACAACTGCTTCCATGCCAGCAATAGAAGCATAGGCAGCCATTGAGGCAGAGGTATTTCCAGTGGAGGCACAGGCTACCTTCCTGCAATCAAGCATCTTTGCTGCTGTTATCCCACAGGTCATTCCCCTATCCTTAAAAGAAGCGGTGGGATTTTCCCCCTCATGCTTGAGAAACATACGCTCAATGCCAGCGTATTCTCCAACTTTCCCTGCATGGTATAGATTGGTATTACCTTCGGGCTTGGAAACAATAAATTTCTCATCTACATCAAATATTAATTCCTTATACCTCCACACCCCAGAATTATAGGGAAACTGTTTACTGGCCCATCTTTTGTCAAATAGTTCCTTAAGATTCTTTTCGCTTAAAATATCAAGATCATGGACTACCTCTACCAAATCTCCACAATCACATCTATATCTTATCTCATCTATGGGATATTCCTTCCCGCATTCAATACATTTTAGTTTCATATCTCCCCACCTCTTTGTTCATTGGGTCACCCACTCATTATCGCATCTTCCCATTTTCTTTCGCCCCTCATCATCCTCAGTGGTTAATTTATCTCCTTTATTTTACTCACTTATTAAAGTAAAGCTATCAAAAAAACCATGGATGTCAACCACACGCAGCAAATCAATCTAAAAGAAAACCTTTCCTTGAATGTTTGACATGGGTAAAACAAAAGGTAATATTATATTTTCAAAGGCGAAAAAAAGAATACACTTAAATTTAAGATGGTGGGAACAGGTAAGGATGAAAAAATACTTACCAATAATAGTAGTAGCTTCTCTTTGGACCTGGACGCCCATATTTGTTAAACTGCTCAGCTTTCATTTTGACAATTTTACCCAGAACTTCTATCGATATTTTGCCGGAAGTCTTGTTCTGATAATAATAAGCCTTATTTTTTATAGGAAAAAATTATTTGACTGTTTAAATGAAATTAAAAGTTTCATTCTTCCCGCAATCCTATTATTTGTATTTCAGACAGCATTTGTTGCTGGGATATATATGCTTACGCCAACTGTAGCTGCTCTTATTAGCAGATCAAGTGTATTCTTTACAATCATCTTTTCTTTCATTTTCTTTGCCGATGAGAGAAGAATTATAAAATCTACATCATTTATATTTGGTTCATTCCTTGCTATTATCGGTGTTTGTGGAGTTATAATTGGAAAAGGGAGCTTATATCTCGCTAGTTTTAATTTCGGGGCAGCCTTGATGTTAATAAGTTCTGTTGCCTGGGCACTGTATACCATAGTGATGAAAACCAGACTCCAAAAAACAGACCCCTTTGTATCGGCCAGTATTATCTTCACTCTCGTTTTGCCACTATTTCTTGTATTTGCATTACTATTTGGTAATATAAATAATATAAAAACATTATCCACTGCTCCAAAAGGTATAATTCTTATACTATTTTTATCAGGGATATTCTGTGTAGGTATGGGCAATGTTTTCAACTACAAAAGCATAAAACTTATTGGAGTGGTGATTAGTTCTAATTTTAGACTGATAACGCCGTTTTTTACGGCAATATTTTCTTATATCATTTTCAAGGAAGTTCTAACTGTATATCAAATCTTATTTGGGGCTATTCTTTTAGTTGGATGCTCTATACTCATGAAGGCTACTCATTGATAGGCAGATACGATTTATATGAGCAGGTAAAATAAAAAATAGGGAGCTTTGTATGTTTAAAAAAACTATTTTAAAAAATGGACTGAGAATTATAACATCTTCAATAAAGGGAACAAAAACGATAACTGTGTTAGTAATGGTTGCCACTGGCTCAAAGTATGAAACTAAAAAGACAAACGGAATCTCCCATTTCTTAGAACATATAATTTTTAAAGGGACAGAGAAAAGGCCAACCACTCTGGATATTACAGAAGCAATTGATCGGGTAGGTGGAGAGTATAATGCCTTTACTTCGAAAGAGTATACGGGTTATTATGCGAAAGTTGCTTCACAACACAAAAGGTTAATTATGGATGTCATTTCAGATATATTTTTAAATTCAACATTCAACCCCAAGGAAATTGAGAAAGAAAGAGGAGTAATCATCGAAGAGTTAAATATGTATTTAGATACACCCACAGCTTATGTAAATGACCTTTTTGAAAAACTTCTTTATGGTGATCAACCAGCAGGATGGCTCATTACAGGAACGAAAGAAAATATCAAGGTATTACACCGCGATACTCTCCTTAATTACTTTAAAAAGCAGTACGTAGCTTCTAACACTGCTATCTTAGTAACCGGAGATATTGATAAAACGGACCTGGTAAGGGAAACGGAGGAATATTTCAAAAGTATAAGGGAGGGTGGGCATAAAGATAAACTTCCCGTGAAAGAAACGCAAGATACACCTCAAAGTTTAATTCATTATAAGAAAACAGATCAAGCACATTTTTGCTTAGGAGTAAGATCTTATCCTATTGGCTCTGAAGATTATTTTATCTTACAAGTGTTAACTTCAATTTTAGGGGGAGGCATGAGCTCGCGACTTTCTATCGAGGTGAGAGAAAAAAGAGGTCTGGCTTATCATATCCATTGTTCCTCAGATAGTTGCACTGATACTGGCTATTTAGTTGTTCAAACTGGCGTAGGTAACGGTAAAGTTGATGAAAGTATAAAAGTTATTTTAAATGAATTCTGCAAAATAAAAAATAAAAAAATAGCAGATAAAGAATTGACTAAATCTAAGGAATACATAAAAGGAAAACTTCTGTTAAGCCTGGAATCATCAAGCGCAGTGGCATCCTGGTTGGGACATCAAGAAATACTGAAGGGTAAAATACTAACGGTTAATGAAGCATTTAAAAAAATTGACGTGGTAGCTTCGGATGATATTCAAAGAGTAGCCAATGACATATTTCAAAATAAGGAATTGAATCTCGCTGTAATTGGGCCGTTTGAGGATAAAGATAAATTTGATAAGATTCTAAGGTGGTAGTTCAGCTACTGAGTTATGAAGGGGCGACACAAATTACAAACCCCTTGTAATATGAAAAAAATCATTATATAATCTTGAGGCACCAAAATTTCAAAGGAGCGTGAATCTCATAATCCAATGGAAGAAAAAGCTAAACGATGCGCTAAATTGATTGAAGAATCTAAATATATCCTTGCCCTCAGTGGTGCTGGAATCTCTACAAATGCAGGAATACCAGATTTCAGAGGACCCAATGGAATATACACTACCGGAAAATACGATGCTGATAAAGTCTTTGATATAAATTATTTCTTACAAGACCCAAAGCCCTTTTATGATTTTACAAGAGATTTTATAAAGGAGCGAGAAAAAACAAAGCCAACATTTACCCATTATTTTCTTGCCAAACTTGAGAGAAAAGGGGAACTTGAAGGAGTAATTACTCAAAACATTGACGTACTGCATCAAAAGGCAGGCTCTAAGAAGGTGGTGGAACTGCATGGGAGTTTCTGGAAAAGCTACTGTTTGAAGTGCAAAGAAGAATTTCTCTATGAGGAAATGAAAAAAAAGGTTTTTGAGGAAGATATTCCAAAATGCAGCTGTGGAGGGATAATAAAACCAGATGTTGTATTCTTTGGGGAATCAGTAAAACATTTAAATAAGGCAGAGGAGCTTGTTTTTCAATCTGATTTGCTCTTTGTTATCGGTTCTTCCCTTGCTATCTATCCTGCGGCAATGATTCCTCGTATCACAAGAGGTAAAATTATCGTAATAAACAAAGGAGAGGTAAATATCTCCTTAAGTAGAGTAGCGCTATCTGTTAAAGAGGATATAGATGATTTCTTTAAAAAAGTTTCCTTACTGCTATAGTATTTTCTAAACAACATTACAGCGATTTGTCATTGCGAGCCTGACAAAGTATGTGGTGGCACAGACATCTTGTCTGTGGAAGTCAAAGCAATCTCGGATAGGATTAGAACAGGCTTTTAAAAGCGCCCAATAAATTGGGCAACTACTGTAGCTTGCCGATTTATCGGCGCATTAAATTCGCCTGATGAATCAGGCAATTACAATTCTAAACAAAAGGAATTATCTTATGAGACTTGTAAGTGCTTGTCTATTGGGAGTAAAATGTAGCTGGAATGGGAAAGATAACTACAATAAAAAAGTAATAGAGCTTTTAAAAAACGAGGTTTTAATTCCGATTTGCCCTGAGCAATCAGGGGGTCTTGAAACTCCACGAATTCCCCAGGAAATTCAAAATGGCACTGGAGTTGATGTGTTGAATGGCAAAAGTAAAGTAAAAAATAAAGCTGGCGAGGATGTCACAGTGCAATTTGCAAGAGGAGCAAATCAGGCACTGAAAATTGCCAGTCTCTATGGGATTAAAGAATTTATTGGAAAATCTGAAAGTCCATCCTGCGGTTGCAGGTTTATATACGATGGAAGTTTTTCTGGGAAGCTAATGAAGGGAGACGGTGTAACCGTTTCACTGCTTAAAAGAAATGGAATTAAAGTAATTACAGAAAACGATGTATAAAATTTTGATGAATTATGGCTAAAATCGAAATTACCATTTTAGGAACAGCAGCAGGCATTCCAACACGGAAAAGAGCTCATCCAGCTATATACCTTCGCTATGAAGATAAAAATGAATTTTGCTATTTGTTTGATTGTGGAGAGGGGACGCAGAGACAGATACTCTTGGCTGATTTAAATCCTATGAAATTAAACGAGATTTTTATAACTCATTGGCATGGGGACCATTGTCTTGGTCTTCAGGGACTGCTCACTACTATGAGCTTTGAAAATAGAGAAAAAACTCTCACTATTTATGCACCAGGGATAGAAGAATTTGCAAATTCACTAAATTCAAGATACCCTTCAAAAAAATTTAAGATGGTCTTAAAAAATGTGCCCACTGAGGGTAGTGAAATAACAGATCTGTTAGAAACAGATAATCTTAAAATTGTATCAACGCCTGCAGAGCACGGAATACCTGCTGTAAGCTATGCTTTAATAGAGAAGTATAAGATTAAAATCGATAAGGAAAAGGCAAAAAAGTTAGGACTGCCAGCTCAAGGATTAATTTACAAAGAAATCAAGGAAAGGGGTAGGGCAATTTTTAAAGGAAGGCAGATTAAGCTTAAAGATGTTTCTCTGGTAAAAAGGGGTAAAAAAATTGTTTACTCCGGAGATACAAAAATATGCCATAATTTGGTTAAGTTAGCTCGAGGGGCGAATCTTTTAATTCAAGATTGCACATACTTTGATCCCAGGGAAACTGAAGAGGACGAAAGTAAACACGCAACCCTTAGAGAAATTATAGAAATGCTTACGCAAATAGAGGTGAAAAAAGTCATTTTAACTCATATCAGCAGAAGATATAAAGACCCGGATGAGCTAAGGAGAAAGATAAAAGATTATCCTGAATTAAAAATAGCAAAAGATTTTATGAGGATCAGGGTATAAGAAAACCTCCAGAAGTTATAATTTCTTTTCTAGAGTGTATGAGTGAGCTAATGCCGTCCTAACCAATTAATGATGGCTTCGAACACCTGGGGAGACTCAGGATCAAAAAATAGAGTGTGGTAAGCACAGGGGAAAAGTTTAAGTTCTTTATCTTCACTCTTAATTAAATGGTAAAGTTCTTTGGCATATTGATGGCTTAAGACTCTATCTTGTAGCCCTTGTATGATTAGAGTTGAAATAACAATATTTTTAGGGTATTTCTCTCTCCATCCATTTACCATATCATTTAAAGTATTTAGATATCTGAAACTAACTTCTTGAAGAGCTAAGGGATCTTCCCTGCGATATTTTTTAAATTGAGGGTCGCGTGAAGATACCTCAAGTCGGTTTTTACTTAGATCAATTACTGGTTGATCGGGAGCCAATATTAGGTAAAGTGGTGCGAGCAAAGTGGTTATACTCAAGAGCTGCTCGATGTTTGCCCCAAGGCTTGGAGCTATTAAAATTAGCCCGGCTAAGTTGTGAGGGTTTTCACTCCCATAGACCAGGGCGAAAAGGGCTCCCATGCTCTCTCCCAGTAAGAATATCTCTTGTTTTGAATGTTGAATTTTTACAAAAGTGATTATTGAATCGATGTCTTCCATGAGAGTGGCTTTTGTTGTTAGACGGCCTCTTGCTCCTTCCGAAAGACCATGACCTCTGTAATCCATAGCGTAAACAATATAATTTTTTGGACAGATATAATTCGCAACGGCTATATAGAAACCGCTATGAACTCCTATCCCAGGGAGAACTACAATGATTTTCTTCTCTGGGTTATCTTCTGGATTTCTCTCCCATTTACGATAAAAAAGTCTAGTTTTATCCCTTGAATTTACAAAACCATTGTTTTCTTGAATATTTTCCGATAGGGAAAATCCATTCTCAATACTATTTGGCTCGTCGTAGGTAAGATTTGGTATACATCCGGTGACTATAATCATTAAACAAATTCCTACGAGAATTACTCCATTTTTATAGTTATAGAATCTGGAAAATTTGATAGAATGAAGGTTTTGTAGATTGGATGAAGTTTTGTTCATTCCGCAGGTAAAGTGAAAATGAAGTTCACCCACTTTCCTTCCTCAGACTCAACCCATATTTTTCCCCCATGTTTTTGGATAATCTCCTTCGTCACGAAGAGACCCAACCCACTTCCCCGTTCTTCTCTGAACTTCTCTCCCCTGAGACGCATAAATTTGATGAAAAGCCGATCTCTCTTTTCTTTGGGGATCCCCTCGCCCGCATTCCATACACTCACCTTCATCTGGGTACCTTCCTTTGTGGCATTGACTTCAATCGCACCTTTCTTTGTCCCATACTTTATCGCGTTACTCAGGAGATTCTCCATTACTATCTTTAGGAGATCAGGATCTGCCATAATCTTTAAAGAATGAGGGGTATTCATATGGAAGCGCATATCCTTTGATTGGAGTTGGCTTTCAAATTCTCTTAAGACTACTTCCAATACCTCTGTACGGAATTCGACTTCCTCCTTGTTGACTTCTAACTCTTTTCTTTCTATTCGACTCAAATCAAGGTAGTTCTTTATCATATCGCTCAGTCTTTCTGAATTTCGGAGCAGTATGTCTACCATTTTCTTCTGCTCCCCTCTCGGCGTTCCGACAACTCCCTGGCTGAGATTGTGAGCGCTGCCCAGTATGATTCCAATCCTGTTTTTGATTTCGTGCGTCACAAAACCCAGCATTTCCATGTAGTGACGATTTACTTGCATCAGATCCTTGTTTGCCTTTTTCAATTCTGTCTCTCTCTTGTATAAAGATACAGCCATCCGGTTAAAGTTTCCGATTAGCTCCTGGATTTCTCGGTAGGGTAGTGTTTCGATCCGGGGATACTTCTCCTCTCCTTCTGAAGGTACGAAGGTTTTTCCTTTCGTAATGCGGTCAGTTGCTTTAATCAGTCTCTTTATGGGTTCAGAAAGTCCTCGAGCCAAAAGATAAGAAAGAATGAGAACGGCAACGATACCACCGAAGAATATCGGCAAAAAACTTAGAAAAGCTCGGTTCCTGACATCAACATATTTATTCTCCAGAATTCCTACATACAGCATCCCTATAATCTTATCCTCAGGAGAATAGATCGGTTCATAGGCTGATATGTACCAACTGTTGACGACAAAAGCCCTACCGAGCCAGGTATCTCCTTTTTTCAAAACCTTCTCATAGACTTCTCTTGAAACTCGTGTTCCAATAGCTCGAGAACCGTCTTTTTCTCTTACATTGGTGGTGATCCGAACATCCTCTTGAAAAATAGTTACAGTGCCCAAGGGTCTTCCTTTGTATTCCTTCTCTTCAAAGACCATGTCTCTTATGCGATCAACCAGCTCATAGTTTCTATTCAATAGAATTCCGCCATACAAAACACCGATGATTGTTCCATCTTCTGCACACACTGGTACTGCGGCCGCAAGCACCATTCCTGAAGTTTCTACTTCTTCGGACCGAGGGTGGGCTCGAGGAGTCGAAACTAGTTGAACATAGGCTTGGGAGGACAGGCCCTCTCCCTCTCTCTTTAAAAACTCGGCCGGGATGATGAGAATGCCCGATGCATTTTCTCCCTGAGATGCCTTTAAAACGAGAGGATTGGAAAGAACGGAGTCCCCTTTGTGATAAGGAAAACGAGTCCGGAGTATGACTTCCCCTTCTCTGTCGCAAAGACTGAGAAAGTCAAAACCGGAATCAGCTCTTTTTTTCTGAATCCAGGACTCCACTTCAGAGGGGATAGGTTGGGACTTCTCAAGGGAATCTACCAATCGTCGCTTATCTGCGAGAAGAGCCAGAATGAGTACTGACTTTTCTGCTTCTTTGTCCAGGAATTTGCGGGTAACTCCCAAATCAATTTTGACTCTGCTCCTCGTTTCCTCAAGAACAAATTGGAAGAGAGGAAGGCTCCAGATGAGTAAAACAAGAGCCCCCATTAAGATGAGAATCAGCGTGAAGTAGAAAAAAATCTTTCCCTGAAACGATAATTTCCTCATTGCTTAGACTCATTTTTCTTTTTCTTGAGTAGTTGCGCTACTTTCTCTATTAGCTTGTTCGGAGCTACCGGTTTTTCCATAAATTCGGTAACGGGTAGCCATTCTTTGTCGGGATTGATTTTCCGCTCGATCTCCATTGCCTCTCTCATAGCTGTAAACATCAGTATGGGAACATCCTGGGTTTCCTGACGTTTTCTAAGTTCTCGCGAAACATCAAATCCTTCGGTCTTTCTACTCATCATCACATCTAAAACAATGATATCTGGCTTTTCTTCGGAGGCCTTCACAAGAGCGTCTTCTCCGTTGTAGGCTGCTACCACATCATATCCTTTCTTCTCTAAGGCAACCTTATAGACCTCCACGAAGTCAACCTCGTCATCGACAAAAAGTATCTTTTCCTTCATTAGAACTCCTCCTGTTACTATTGGAGTTACTCTGGCTCCTTTGCTTTCTTTCTTAAGGGCATCCTTCTTCATCTAACATCCCGAGAGAAACACCCTTTAATTTCTTAGGACTGGCTCAGAAATCTAACTGTTGAGAATGTGATAGGGCATAATCTCAAGTTGAGAGATGAAGTTGGCATTTTGTAGCTTTACATATGAGGGAACAACCACTCCAATATGGGACAAATTAAGAATAGCTTTTATCCCACTAAGAATCAGAAGATCCGCTGACTCCTGAGCTGCCTCAGTGGAAGTGGCAATGATTCCGATCTTAATTTTCTCCTTTCTAATTATCCTGGGCATCTCGTAAAGATGATATACGTTCACAGAATCTATTTTTCTGCTAGTTTTTTTAGGATCTACATCGAATCCGACTCGGACGCTGAACACGCTTTTTTTTAAAGCAGGGCTATTAAGCACAAACCTTCCTAGTGTTCCCATGCCTACCAATGCAACGGACCATACCCTATCAAGACCCAAAGCCTTTGAAATTTGTTCTTGTAATTTGTCTACTCTGTAGCCCTTACGCGGGATTCCAAATCGGCCTAAATAAGAGAAATCTTTTCTTATTCTTACATCTGATATTCCCAACTGGTCAGCAAATTGATCAGAGGTTATCCTTTTCTCGCGGTCTATTCTCTTAAGATGTGTAAGATATAGGGAGAGCCGAAGAATTGCATTTTTGGAAATCGCTTCTTTGATCATAATGAACCTCCACGAATATTACTCGGAGAAAGAGACATAAGAAAACTGTTTCCCGTAGGTTTTAATCGGTGATGCCACCTCGTAAGAAAATCTCCTCTTTCCCGAGTGAGTAGTTCCTACAGTTTTGCACTCATAGTGGGGAATTGAATGGCAAAGATTTTGCTAATGACGTTGTCACTGCTTAAAGCTAACCACAGAGCCAGACAGACGAGCCAGTTACGTCCTATTCCGCGCAAAAATGCTTGAGTAAAGCCAAGTTCGTATTTTGCGCGAGCGATTGCGAATTATCTGAAGAATGGTTCACCGCTAAACTATGCAAACAATCCTTTTCAAAAGAGAGACCAAGCAAACAAAAAAGTAAATCGAGAGATAACTCACAAAACATTATAATCCGAAAAGGAACATCGTCAAGGGGGGCGAGGGCGAGTTAAAAATTAAAATTTTACCTTTTATCCAAAAATTTCTCTCACTTTAGACTCATTGTAAAGCCTCTTTGCAAATAGAACCAAAAAAGATGGGGTTATTTTAAATGAAACTGTCCCACTTTTCAAATATTCTGGGGGCTTTTCGCCAGTTTCATAACAGGTAAGTTCTCTTCAATGCTCTGTTTGCACCTTTTCCTGGCTTGACTGCAGGCAATGATATTTACTATAATTCCTCTTGAATCCATAGGTTTATTTCTACGGAAAACATACTACAACCACGAATGGGTTGCCATCTCTCCTTGAGTGCTGTGAAGTTCGGCAGCAGCTAACTTTTCTTCCCACTCAATATCCTTATGAATGCCTTTCTTGAGTATTCTCTCGAGCTTCAGAAATAAGATACTCCACAGTAAAGCTGTGGAGTATCTTAAACTACAAGGATAGGAGAACCTAAATCCTCTCTAACTCCTGCCATTTCTTCTAAAAATAAACGGGAGAGAATGAAGAAATAACTTAAAGGAATGAGGAGTCCTCTCTAAACCCTGTCATTTACCCATTAGCGCTTTTTTGCAAATAGCATAGATTGAGATGCCAAAGCATCTCGTTTTTGCTTAATACATCAACTTCGCATATGCAGCTCTACGTATTTCTCGACTTGCTTTCTTCTTGCATCACAAAGTGTCATTCGAGATTTCTCGCCAATTTGCATAGCCTCATATCTACATCCACCCCCACACAGTAAAGCTATGGGACATTGATTGCATTCCGGAATTTTTACAATGCTCTGGTCCTGCCATACACTGAGCTTTTCCTCCTCTATTTCTAAATGGGGTACAAATCTTCCCATAGAAAAGGAGGGATTTCCCACTGCCTCCGTGCAGGGGTATAGAAGGCCATCTGGCCCAAATACATAGACTCCCGTTGAGGTAGCTTCGCAGTAGTAAAAACTTGGCTCGTATCTGTCATAGTCTTTTTCTATCATCTTTGATAATTGCCCAAGAGTATGTGAGATACGCATATCATTAAATATATTTTTCAAATTGGGATAACGTGACCTCAGCATCTCGATTCTCTTGGTAAGCATATATTCAAAGAGATCAGAATCTTTTTCCTGTATTCCCTGGTGGTTTTCTACTTTGGCTAATCTCGCTTTAAAGTTTTCTTTTGTATTCCACCCCTTGCTGCGTACAAACTCTGCCAACTCTGGCAGAAAATTAATATTTTCCAAGTCTACATTGGTTCTCATAACTGTGGCAATTCCTAAATCTACAATAAGATCAACACCTTGCACTATTCTGTCAAAGGTTCCCGGGCCACTGACAAATTTTCTCCTTTTATTATGAATATATGCTGGACCGTCAATGGTAACCTGCACGTTTCCTATACAGCCCTGGTACTGCTCAAGGAGAGGTATGAATTGAGATAGATTAACTCCGTTAGTAGCTATACCGACCGGGTAATCCCGTTCAGAGGAAAGCTTTAGGATATAGTTTACAATTTGATACGTACTGTGTAAAAGTGGTTCCCCACCAGAGAGTATGATTTGAGCACCGGGGGCCTCTTTTCTTTCTACAATTTCATCCAGAGCACGAAATAAAAGGGTGATTTCTTCATAACCAAGAGTTGTGGGAACTCGTTCTCGAAGGTCTTCCTGAAAACAATAGGTGCATTGAAGATTACACGCAAAGGTAGGACATATCAGAGCCTTGATTACACTGCCGGAGAGCTTTTTTTTGTACTGCTCAATCATTTCCCTTAACAACTTGTCCTCTTCTGCCTTATCTTCAAAGAGATACCCTCTCTTCTTCAACACACTCCCAAACTCTTCATTAAGAACGAAAAAATCACCCTTCTTTATACTCTGAAACTGCTCATATCCCTTTTCATCCAATACATCAACTGCACCAGTAAGCATATTAAAGAGAATCCATTCATCCTCAGCACATTTATGGATTAGTAAACGAGTTGTAAGATGCATCTATATAATCCTTTTTAATAGAACCCCCAGCAGAAAAACCAACAGCACATAGGCCCTGGAGAATCAAGATTTGCCTTGTATGTCCCTTGCTGCAGCTGTGTATGCCAGAGCTTTTCCTCAGGTGTTACGCTTCGAATCATGGGTATCACCTCCCTTTTGTATATTTGTTCCGTACACTCTCTCTGTATACTATACAATAAAAAAATAAAACGTCAACCTCCCCCTATCATCAATTAGAATATCTGTATCATATAGGAGGCTCCAATATGGAAACTCACCTGTATGTATAAAAGAAGCGCAATGCCTACCCCTATTAAGATCCGTTTAGTCCAGGATAGTCTATTATCTCTTTTTTTTGGGAAATCTATAAGAGCCTTAATCTTTCAGCCAATCCACCTCCTGATTTTAGAAACTTTTGAGTTAGAAAGGATTGAGCCATGGGCAAAGGTATCTTCTTCTGGGTCATCAGCTTTGCGACTTTGAGGAGAGCTGAGGCCAATAATGTAGAATCATTGAAGTAATTTGCTACTGCCCTATCTATTCTCTTTTCTCTTTCTACATAGATTCTCGCGAAGCTCAAATGGGCAAAGGGGCTAAAAACAAGGAGGTCCTTTAAAATAACCGGTACCCATTGCCGAAGGGTATCTTTCTGGTATATATGCATTAATTCATGAGCCAGGACGGCTTTTTTTTCCCCAGGGCTAAGGTGAGCTAAGATATAGGAGGGGATAACTATTATTGGATCTCTCACGCCGATACAAAAGGGACCCTCAAATGCTGTCCTGGTGATGAGTAATTTAGCTGAGGTACTGATTTTATCCCGTAATTGAGTGAGAATACTGAAAAGCTCCCCCCTTTTCTTTTGTCCAACAAGGGATTGTTTAGCTAACCCGCGGCAAAAAGAATAATACGATCGCCAATGCCACCACAAAAATAGCCCTACTACCACGAAAATTATAATTAAACCCACCCGCATATTTGTGTCCAGTAGTTGAGTATCACTTTGCCATAGATGAGCAGGAATGAAGTGCATTGGATCAGGGAATCGCAAACCAACAGATATTGGGTAGGCCATTTTAGGATAGGCAGGAAAAGTTCCCTGGATAAGAACAATGAGAGGCTTTAACAGGGGAATAAAAAGAAGGATACCTCGCAGTGAGGGTCGTTCAATTCGACATAATCTTATTATTCCCAGGACCAAAAGGAGTGTTGTTGAAGATAATATTACAGCAGGAACAATGTGGTACACGAGAATACGTTGAACAAGTTCCCAAAAAGTTTCAAGGATATCCATTTAGTTACCTTGAGGAATGATTATTCTCCTGTTTTAAGTTTCTCCCTTTCCTGATCTAACAACTTTTGCAGCCTTTCTATCTCCTCGAGATTGTTAGCAATGCTTTTTTGGAGTAAACGAGAGATTATATCTTCCGCACCTTTTTTATACACTTTGTCTTCAAAATAACCAAATTTGTCGAGAGACTTCTCTTCTATAAGCGGGTAATACCTGTATATACTATTAAATTTCTTTCGCTCTAAAAGTCCTCGTTTAATCAAACGGTTTAAAACTGTATACACGCTGCTATTGGGAAGTTTCTGTTTCTCATACATAATTTCAAAAATATCCCGTGCTGACATTCCATCTTTCCCATAGCGGAAAATCAAATGCATTATCTCTACCTGTAGAGGCCCCAGTCGCCCTCTCCAAGATTTTGTCCAGTACTTACCTTTTCTTTTTTTCAACAAATACCTCCTCTCCTAAACAATTACAATTCTATACACTTTTTTAGAGAAGTCAACCTCGTAGCTAGTATAGATCTGTTACTTAAATAGGTTTCATGTAGATCTTAAAAATAAAATATTTACCCTCAAGCTGATTCTATTATTCTAAAACCTCCAGTTATTCCTTGAGCTGAGTTTCCTCCAACCATAACATCAAAGGTTCCAGGTTCTACAACAAGATTCATGTCACGATTATAAAAGGATAGTTGGTCTGGCGTAAGTGTAAATTTTACTGTTTTCTTCTCACCTGGTTTAAGTAGTATTTTTTCAAAGCCTTTGAGCTCTTTAATCGGTCTTGTGACACTGGCAACAGTATCATGCACATATAGCTGAACGATCTCCTTACCTTCGCGATCACCGGTATTTTGCACTTCCACGCTTATATTGACCTCCCCTGCTGGAGCTGTTTCCTTTGGCGTTACACAAAGATTGCTGTAGGTAAACTCTGTGTAGCTAAGTCCGTATCCAAAGACAAACAAAGGCTCTCCTTTCATGAATACATAATCATACCCTCTTCCTGAAGGTTTGTGGTTATAGTAAAGAGGCAGTTGCCCGACTGACTGAGGAAAGGTAATTGGCAGTTTCCCACTGGGATTATAATTGCCAAATATTATATCAGCAATGGCGTTACCACCTTCCTCTCCTGGATACCAAGCTTCCAGGACTGCCGGTACATTCCCTACCATCCAATTAATTGTTAAAGGCCTTCCACTTATCAACACTGCAACCATCGGGGTTCCTGTCTCGTAGATTGCTTTAATTAAATTTGTTTGAACTCCTGGTAAATTCAAATCAGCTCGATCCCGACCCTCACCACAGGTATCCTCTCGCGTCCAGGAGGACCCACCAACAACTACAATAGCTACATCAGAGTTTTTAGCTGCCTCTACAGCCTCCTCGATACCCTCAGTTGAGGTTCCTTTAATACTGCAACCTTTTACATAGCGGACTTTGGTCTTTAGAGAAACTCTATTTTTAATACCCTCAAGAACAGTTATCACTGAGCCTTGACCTCTATAATCTCCAAGCTGATTTACGACATTGTCTGCGTTAGGGCCGGTAATCAGAATTGATTTTATATCTTTGTTCAAAGGTAAAAGATTGTTTTTATTCCTCAGCAGGACTATTGATTCACGTGCTGCTTCAAGAGCTAATTCTCGATGTTCCTTGCAGTCACAGATCTTAGCAGCACGTTCTGGATTCACATATGGTTTTTCAAATAAACCCAGGAGGAACTTAATCCTTAGAACTCGTCTCACTGCCTGATTAATAATCGCCTTAGAGATTTGCCCTTCCTCAGCTAATTCCAGCAACAAATCAGCAAATTCAGGGCCTGCCACATGCACATCAAGACCTGCTTCAACTGCTTGTTTTACTGCTTCTTTTGGCGTTGCTGCAATATGATGCTTAGAGTAAAGATGTTCAACAGCTCCCAAATCAGAAACTACACATCCCTTAAATCCCCACTCCTCTCGAAGGATCTTTGTAAGAAGTTTCTTTGAAGCTGTACAGGGAACACCATCTATCACGCTATAGGCAGTCATAACTGACTCTGCCCCAGCCTCTTTAATGGCAGCTTTGAAAGAAGGAAGAAAGATCTCCCTTAAATCTCTTTCAGTGATACCTTCCATATTGCTATCCCTGCCTCCCAGAGGTTCACTGTGAGCAGCAAAATGCTTTGGAGACGCGACTATAGTATTATTATCAGCAAGATTATCCCCCTGAAGACCTTTAACCATAGCAATTCCCAAACATGAGGCTAAATAAGGATCCTCGCCAAATGTTTCCTCTGTTCTTCCCCACCTGGGGTCCCTGGCAATGCCAAGAACTGGTGAGTATGTTTGATGATTACCCACAGCTCTGGCTTCTTCTGCAATAACAGAGCCAATTCTTTGAATCAAATCTGGACTCCAGGTGCTCCCCATTCCTATTGCCTGAGGGAAAATCGTGGCTCCCTTTGCCATATGGCCATGTACGCATTCTCCACATAAAAGCATTGGTATTCCCAAACGGGTGTTCTCGATGGCAAATTTTTGGATTTCATTGGCAGTCCTTGCCCCTTGCTCGGGTTCTAATGGGATAAAAACACCCCACATTGAACCTGTCCCTGACTTCGCAATGCACCTGCGAGCTATCTCTAATACCGCTTCCTGGACTTTAATTTTTTTCTCTGGCGTCATCAACTCATCAGATTTCCCCATGAAACTTGCAAACAGATCCTCAATTTTTTCTCCCAAAATCTGGTTCATCTGGTTGACTTTTTCCTTCAGAGTCATCCTTTCAAGTAAATCCTCAATTCGTCTTTCGATCGGTTGGCTGAAATCCAAATAAACTGGCTTTTCCTTATCTTTTTTCACTAGTTAACCTCCATCTTATCTGCCTTGCGTTACCCGGGGCCAGATCTTCATTCTTCACTGGAGCGGGGAACGGGATTCGAACCCGCGACCCTCACCTTGGCAAGGTGATGCTCTACCACTGAGCCATCCCCGCAAATATACCTAAGATGTAATAGTTCAGCTTTTCTAAAATTCTTGTTTTCTCTGGCAATTGTAGCTGCCCAATTTATTGGGCGCTTTTAAAATCCTGTTCTAATGTAATAGATTTTCTAAAACTTTCCTCTTTTCTGCCATTGCCATGCTTTCCTTCGGAAAGCATGGCAATCTCGGGTTTACGCCTGGGATTGCTTCGCAATGACAAATGAGCAAGCCCTCCATTTTTTAGGAAAACCTACCTGTTATATCTATAAGTTATTATTATAATAAATTATGTCAAGTTTGAAGGCCTGACCCCATATTGGTAATAATCTCCATGGCCAGGAAAGATTAACACAGATTTGCCTTGCTTTCTTAGCTCTTTATCTAAAAGAGAAATAACATCCATAAGGGATTTTGTTTCCTCTCTGAAAGCCTGACTATTGATATTCGTACTTGTCATCAGGTATCTTGGCAATCTCATATAATCTTTTTCCTCACTGGAAAGACTGTCAATGTTTATCAAATAATCGGCGGTAAAAAATAATCCATGCTTTCTATTAAGAAAAAAGACCTGACCGGGAACATGGCCTTTATGGCTTTCCAACACCTGGAATTCTAAATTGCCGACCGGGAAGGTATCTATCACATTAAAAGCTCCAATCTTATCAACAACTGATGTTGAAAAAAGGCTCACTTCTTCTGGGGGTTTACATTTTGTGAATCTATCAACCAATGCAGTAAAATGCTTATTTAATCTTAAAAGTTTCGTATTGGTACCGTATGCCCTGTTCTTATTACCTATTGCCCTTTTCGCATCTGGGTGTATAAATACCTGGGTGTTAAATTCCTCGGCAAAATATCCAGCAGTACCTATATGATCCGAATCGGGATGTGATATAAATATTCGTCTGATACTGCCTGGATCTATTCCCTTCTCCTTGAGGATAACCTTGATGTTCTCATAGTATAACCCATAACCAGCATCAAACATAGTTATCGTACCATTATGTTGAAAAACAAATATATTCCCTCCTGTTGGAGGACGGAAAGTGAAAAGTTGAGTATTCCCCTCGAATTGCAAAGGAGTTAGCTCTTTCATATAAAAATCCTTCCCAACTTTGGCAATAGAGGTAGAGGCAAAAGTTAATATCCTTTCAAAGACATCACCTTCCTCCAGATAATTACCTACTTCGGAGTAAAAACCTACCAACTCATCGTATAACTTCTTTGAGGAATCAACGATTGCCATAAGTTCCTGTACACCTTGATTGCCAATTACCTTCTGTAATCGTAGGAATAACTTTTCTACCGACTTAAGACCAATAATGCGTTCTACTTCCTCTGTGCCTGAGCCCCTGTACACCACTTTATAGTTGTAATCTTTACTGTTTATAGCACTAAGCACACTGCTTACCTCTCCGGGACTCTCCGTAGCTAAAGCTATACCTACTGAGTTAGGGTTGATATCCTCATTGTAAAGCATATAGATAACATTAGCTCGATGCTTTTTGAGAAGTAACGCAAAAGTTGCTAAAGAACCGGGTTTGTTAATTAATCTAACCTTCATCTCCAATACACTCTCTGGAGTCATTATCTGTAATTCATCTTCAGAGATTTTACTCTCCAGGGAGAGATACTCTCTTTCCTTCAGTAATTGTAAAAATCCATATAGATTATTTTTATTCTTGAATTGCACCTGCGCAACAACCCTATTGCAATCCACAGATCTGTCGTAATGGAAAAGGCCAATATTTCCTCCTGCCTCGGCTATCAGAGAAGAAAAATTGGCCAGTGATCCAGGTTTATCTTTTAAAAAAACATCGAGCTTCACAAGAAATTCTGTTTCCTGTTTTTTATTGTATGCTTCAGCTACTTCAAGGCACTGATAAACCTTTACATAAAATTCTCTATATTTGTCCATTATCCTTTAATGTTTTTATTCATCGGCACTTCTCTTTTTTCACCGCTCTTACTGTCTAATATATATATGATTTCTTGGTTGAAGTCAATATGCCTCGGCTCATTTTGTTTTTTATTATTTATAAGACAGGTAGTATTTCCTGGGGGTATGACCCGAATAGATAAAGCTAACTTTCAGTTTTTTCCACAAGGCATTATAAATGGACACCAAGTATGAAACTGGAAACTCTTGAAATTTGACTTATCCTGCATTGAATATAGAATATGTAAAGTAGTATGTACAGATTAGCTCACAATCATCTTTAAGTATGTTGTTACTATAACGAAAAATAGGCAAAATAAGGTTAATTTCCTTATCGTAACGAAATCAGGGAGGCGAAGTGGGCACTTTTGAGAAACATTTATCCTTGGCAAAGGAAAAGCTATCCGCCTTAAAAGAGGCCTATGAAAAAAGAAGGTACACTGTAGTAGGAGATCTGACCACAAAGGTAGTGGAGCAATTGGTAGAAGCGGATGCTGCCAGAAGTAACCAGCATTTTGGCACCCATGTTGACAGACATAAATACTCCAATAAAAATTTTCCAGGGGATGTCAACAGAACCATGCGTAAAGTCTGGTTTGCTTATGGTGATTTGGGTTACGATGGAGTGAACGGAAAAAGGGC
>JAUWZM010000103.1 GCA_030615365.1 Candidatus Aerophobota bacterium
GTATGGAGGGTAGTGTGGCCCCGGTTTCATAACCAGAAATGCTTTTCTGTTTGCCGTTGATTTTTTCGGCAAGTTGGGTCTGAGTCAAATCAAGTTCGACGCGGGCCAATTTGATCTTCTTGCCTAGTTTTTTGGGGTCCATTTGTTTCCTCTTCCGCAGAAGAAGCACGAGAACAGATTTATGGAAATCCTGTTTTCAAAACCAAGATTGCTTCCCTCCGCTCGCAGTGATGGAGATTACATTTTAACAATTCTGAGGAGAAAAGACTTGACAAGATAAACCTTTTATGGTATAATATATATATAAGAAGGTTTATTATTGTCCAATTCTCATAGTAAAATTATATACCTATTTTATAATAAGGCAAATTTTTATCATGAACAGCATACAGTATAAGAAAAATCACACAACAAAAGCTCAACCTACAAGTTTAAACTGGGTTGATAATCCTTCTGTTCAAAAACTACTGGATGTTGTGGTTTCTATTATTGCCGAAGAGTATATTCAAATAGCTAAGCAAAATCCTGATATATTCTCAAATAATGGAGGTAAAAAATGAAAGTAGCGATATATGCCCGGTATTCTTCAGAAAATCAAAGCGAAAAAAGCATTGATGACCAAATACGAGTGTGCAAGAGATACATCAAGGACAATGGTTTGACCTTTGATGAAAGACATATCTTTGTTGATAAGGCGATTTCCGGATCGATTATTGACCGACCCGGACTCCAGGCCCTGCAAAGCGCTATGGAACACAAGGAGTTCGATGCGGTGGCCGTGGATGATTTATCCCGCCTATCACGAAGTAATCATCAAATGCTCACGCTGGTTCTCAAATTTGAGTATTATCAGGTCAAGCTTATTTCAGTTTCGGAGGGGATCATCACCGATAATGACAACGCTAAACTGGGAATTCATGTACGGGGACTAATAAATGAACTCTACCTTGACGACCTTAAGAAAAAAACCATGCGTGGCTTAGAGGGACAGAAACTACGGGGATTCAGTGCCGGAGAAAATGTCTATGGGTATTATACTAAACCAGTGGGTGAGCTAAAACTCAACAAAAAGGGGCAAGCCAAATACGAGGGAATGGTTCATAAAATAGACCCTGAGGAAGCAGATATTGTGCGCAGGATATACAAAGAATTCATTGGAGGAAAAAGTATAAGTAAAATAGCAAGAAAATTTAACCAGGACAGGATACCAACCAAAAGAGGATATTCTGGAGGGTGGAATACATCAAGTATAAGCAGAATCCTGAAGAATGAAAAATATACTGGTCTCTGGATATGGAGAAAATCTAAGAATGTGAGAGATCCTCTGACAGGAAAAAGGAAACAAGTCCCACGACCAAAAGAAGAACACCTGTCTATATTCAAAAAGGAATTAGCTATCGTTGACAAAGAAACCTGGGAAAAGGCTCAAAAAAGATGGAGAGAACTCAAAGGAACATGGCCTGTTAGAAAGAGCATGCAAGAAGGTCAAACAAAACAGAAGAGCTATATTTACGGTAGCCCCTCTCATCTCCTGGCAGGACTTATGAGATGCTACTGCTGTGGAGGAGCTATTGTTCTTATCAGTGGTAAAGGCACTGGCTATTACGGCTGTTATAATGCAAAAAGAAAAACCTGTAGCAATAAACTATTAATACCTCGTAAACGTCTGGAGAAAGCTATTATTTCAGAATTAAAGGAAAAAATATTAACTCGAGAAAACGTGGAATATGTATACAAAAAAATAGAGAGGCTCATAGCAAAAGGCCTCAATGAGGTACCAGAGCTGATTAAGAAAAAGAATTCCCAATACGAGAAACTCTTATCAGAAATACAAAACTATCTTAACTTTGTTAAAGTAGGGAATTTTTCAAAAGCGGTTTCAGAGGCATTGAAGGAAGCCGAGAGAAGAAGTGATAATTTGAAGGAAGAGATAAAATCGCTGGAATTTCAAAAACAAAATGCTTTTCAGTCACCACCCAAAGAGTGGATAGACCATAGACTGGACGACCTGCACGAAACATTGAATAAAAACACAGTCTCATCCGCTCTCGTTCTTAAAGGAATTCTCGGAACTATCCAACTTGAGCCTGTATCAGATGAAGAATCAGATTTTTACTATATCATCAGTAATGGTGAGAAGAAATTTAAACCGTATTACATAGCTCATACAAAAATTCAAACCCTTGCTCTATTAGATGATAAATACAAAAGTTCGAATTGGTTGCACTGGCGGAGAGGGAGGGATTCGAACCCTCGGGAAAGCTTTTAACCCTCCACGCGATTTCCAATCGCGCACTTTCGACCACTCAGTCACCTCTCCAGTAATTTTTATTCCAATAGATCAGGATTTTCAATCTTCTACATATTTTCTTTACAAGAGTGTTATCTATCTCGATATGCCTTGGAACAGTCTCTCTCATTCCGTTATTAGCATTTTGAACCAAAGTATGCCTACTCCCTTCTCTTTTCACAAAACATCCATATCTTCTTAAATGCTGCATCAACTGCCTTCTTTTCATTCTACTATAATTTCTTCTTTAATCGCATTCTTTGGCAAACTTGCAATAATATCGTTCTTTCTATCCTCAATAACTAACTTAATTGCTTCAGATAGATTTCTTCTACATTCTTCAATGGTTTCTCCTTGGCCATTGGCTTCCGGTATTTCTACACAATACCCAATGTAATATTTCTCTCCTTTTTCAAATATCACCGTAAATTTATAATCCATTCTCTTCATTCCTCTTCCGAAGCCTGCCGGCCTCACTGCCGCTCACTTTGCTCACTCCTCATCCACTGGATGCGTTCGGCTCGGCTTCGAGTCCCACTTTTTACTATCACTTTTATCTTTTACCCTTTTAGTTTTCTAATCCTTACTTTAGTTTGTTGGCGGAGGGACTGGGACTCGAACCCAGACAGGCTTTCACCTTTCACCGATTTTCAAGACCGGCTCCTTGCCTATTCGGACACCCCTCCCTTTTCTATTTTTTTTACGCCATTCATATAAGAGTGCAAAACATCGGGAATACGTACTCTTTCCTTCTCATCCTGGAAGTTCTCTAAAATAGCTACTACAGTTCTTCCTATAGCTAAACCAGAGCCATTTAAGGTATGCATGTAATGAATCAATCCCCTTTCCTTATCCCTGTATCTTATGGAAGCTCTACGGGATTGATAGTCCTCAAAGTTAGAGCAGGTGGATATTTCTAAGAATCTTTTCTGACTGGGAATCCAGACCTCAATATCGTAGCCAAGGGCAGCAGAGAAACCAAGTTCTTTCCCGCACAATTTTACTACCCGATAGGGGAGTTCCAGTTTCTTTAATACTTTCTCAGCATCTAAAAGAAGTTTTTCCAGCTCTTCATAAGAGGTTTGAGGAGTAGTAAATTTCACCAGTTCTACCTTATTGAACTGATGCTGCCTGATTATCCCTTTGATCTTTTTACCATAGGCTCCTGCTTCTCTGCGAAAGCAAGGAGTATAGGCAACATAAGAAATAGGAAGGTCCTCCTCTTTAAGTATTTCTTCTCTATGTAAATTGGTTACGGGAACTTCGGCTGTGGGAACCAGATAATAATCGTCTCTTTCGCATTTGTAAAGATCTTCTCTGAATTTTGGCAGTTGTCCTGTTCCTGTGGCAGCTGCTGAGTTAGTCATAAAAGGGGGGAGAATTTCCTGATAACCTTGAGAAATATGCAAGTCCAGCATAAAGTTGATAAGAGCTCTCTCTAAACGAGCTCCCAGGCCTTTGTAAACCACAAAGCCTCTTCCAGTGATTTTAGCAGCTCTCTTAAAATCAAGAATGTTTAAATCCTCCCCAATTTGTTGATGATCCAGGAGAGAAAAATCAAATTTGGGTAACTCACCCCATCTCCTCTCCTCTGGATTGTTACTTCCTCCAGGAACATCGGGATGAAGTCGATTGGGTAGATTAAGAAGAAAATCAGTGATTTTTTCCTCAAGACCCCTTCTCTTTTTCTCCAATTCCTTTATCTGAGATGAGAGCTTTTGTGTTTCTTTAATTATATCTTGAGGGTCTTTTGACCTATCTTTTAGCCGGCTTATCTTATTTGAATATAAATTCTTTAGATGTTTTAGCTCATCGCCTTTTTTAGTACATTTTTTTCTCTGCTCATCTAAGGTAAGAAGAGCGTCCAGATCAGCCTGCATTTCTCTTTTTTTTAAATTTTCCCTCATTATAGCTAAGTTTCCTCTAATCCATTTTATATCTAACATATTATTTACTTCTCTCCAAATTTTTTCTCAATTATTTCTGCCAGTGTCGTCACTGCTTCTTTCGCATCAGGGCCTTCAGCTTTAATTTTAATTTTACTTCCCTTTTCTGCTGATAATAGCAAGAGGGACATTATGCTTTTCCCATTTGCCTCCTGTCCATTTTTCTCTATCCAGATTTCCGATTCAAACTTAGAGGCAGCTTCTACCAGCATGGAAGCAGGTCTCACATGTAGTCCAATTTCATTGAATATCTCAACTTCTTTTTGTATCAAAGTAGACTTCTTTCTCTTTTTAGGGAAGATAATCCAGAGGATTTACTGATACTGCATCACTTCTTCGCACTTCAAAGTGAAGAAGTGTGCGATCTACCCATCCCGTGCTGCCTATTTTAGCAATAGGGTCTCCACTGTTTATCACATCACCAAATCCTACTAAGTTAAGTGAATTGTGTGTGTAAACGGTCCAGATTCCGAGCTGACTATGTTCAAGGATCAAAATCCATCCCAGCGATTTGTGCTTACCACTATAATAGACTTTACCATCAGCAGCAGCAACAATGATGGTTTCTTCAGGAGCAGAAATGTCAATTCCTAAATTCCCTTCCCCAAAATACCTAATTATCTCTCCTTTTAAAGGCCAGATAAGGGAAGGGGTCATCTTCTCTGCAAGAGTCTCCTCTTCTTTATAGTTTTGTAGAGTATTTATACTTTCAGGCAAGGTCGCCATTTGTTCTGAAATAACTATGGTTTCCCCGGGGAAATCTTTTTCCTTTTCTTTTCTCAAATCTGACACATCTACTTCTTTAACTTCTTTAGCTCCAGGAATGAAAATCCTCTGATCTATTTTAATCTGGGCTGGGTTAGATATATGGTTAAGACGGCAGATTTCTTTTTCCAAAACCGTGTAAGTATTAGAGATACGCCAGAGAGTCTCGTATTTTTTAACCGTATGGTATACTCCCTGTACTTTTATGGGGATTATAAGTTTTTGTCCTGGGTAAATTTCATCCCCCGAAAGATTGTTTCTCTCTTTAATCTCCCTCCAGGAAATTTCATAATATTCGCCTATTGCATAACGTTCGCTAATCTTGTAAAGGGTTTCCCCCTTTTTTACAATATGATACCGAAAATAAAAAATAGTTTCAGCAAAGAGCGAAGAATAAGCAAAATGCATACTCAAGCAAATTATTACAATAAAAATTGCTGGCAAAATCTTTTTGTTTATTCTCATGGCGATTTTTACTTCACCTTCATTATTTTTCCGGATGCCAGTTTAGTTTCCCTTGGGATTTCGCTCACTCCTCATCCACTGGATGCGTTTCGGCTCGGCTTCAAATCCCACATTAAATTTCAATCGGGATGGTGGGATTTTTTCTCCCCTGTCGCTTTGCTCCTCCTCCGAAACCTGCCGGCCTCACTGCTGTTCGCTTCGCTCACTCCTCATCCACTGGATGCGTTTCGGCTCGGCTTCAAATCCCACATTAAATTTCAATCGGGATGGTGGGATTTGAACCCACGACCTCCTACCCCCGAAGCAGGCGCGCTAAACCAGGCTGCGCTACATCCCGGTAAATATCTTTAAAACTCCCAGTATTCCAAGGCTTCCCAGAAGAACAATAACCCCTGCTATACATATCCCGGTGAGAATGGCTGGAAAAGCATATTTAATAGGAACAGACAACAGAGAACTAACTATGCTTCCCGTCCATGCACCAGTAAAAGGAAGGGGTATAGCTACTAATAGTATGATTCCAGCTATACGGTACTTTTTTACCATCTCCTTCTTTCTTTCCATTCTATCTGCTAACCAATTAAATACTCTTAGACCTGTTTTATATCTCTTCGCTATCCTCGATAAAACCCTAAGACCAAACAAAAGGGGAATTACCGGAAGTATATTTCCTACTACACTTACCAGGTAAGCCCTACCTGGTGAAATTCCCTGAGATAGGGCAAAAGGAAGACCGCCGCGCAGCTCAGCTATAGGGAGCATACTTATAAAGAACGTCAAAAATTCTCGAGAATGAAACCATTCAATCAATCTCTTCTCCCCATCCATATTTTCCTATCAAAGGGACAAAGATACATCTTTCCGCTGTTTGGGTGATTATTTCCTCTTTTTTCTTCTCGATTACTTTTAATTCCTGAGAATACGCATTCCCTACTGGGATAACCATTATCCCATTTTCTTTTAATTGATGAATTAAAGAAATTGGGATATCTTTAGCTCCAGCTGTTACTATTATTCTATCATAAGGAGAAGACTCTTCCCATCCCAGCGTTCCGTTACCGACAAGAATTTTGACATTATTATACTTTTGTTCTTTTAGAAGCCTCTGTGCTCTTTGAGCAAAAATTCTTATTCTTTCTACACTGTAAACTTCCTTGCTCAACAGTGCTAAAATAGCTGTTTGGTAGCCTGATCCCGTACCTATCTCTAAAACTTTCTCCTTTCCTTTTAGTTTTAGAGATAGCGTCATTAAGGCAACCATGTAAGGTTGAGAGATGGTCTGACCTTCTCCTATAGAAAGTGGAAAATCTCCGTAAGCATCCTCTCGAAACTCTTTAGGAACAAATCTCTCTCGAGGAACTTGAAGAAAAGCTGACAGCACCCTCTCATCCTTAATTCCTCGAGAGAGAAGCTGTTTTTTTACCATCCTCTCTCGAAGTTTTTGATAATCCAATCTATCTTTTCCTCCAACTGTGTATTTTAGTACAAAAGACCAATTTGTCAAATTTATTTTTTCTTTGAATGAGCCTTCTTTAACTTTTTATCCTTGACTAAAATTCTATTTAGAATTCGACGCAGAGCCTCATCCTCTATTTTATTTAATTTATTTTCTATCTCTCTCAATTCCCAATCCTCTAGTTTTATTCTTCTTATTCGCCAGTTATTTGCCGACCCCGGGGTATCTCTATGTTTTACTTTGCCTAATCTTAAGTATATATCCTTAATCACTTCTTTTCCTTGCTTCTGATTGAGTTCCGAAATTATCTTTTTTTTAAAATAGGTAATCTGGGCCAGCCATCCGGAATTGTCAACTACTATAAATAAATTTCCCTTCCTCACTCGCAAGGGATGAGTATGTTTCTTAATATTTTCACCAACCACTTCTTTCCAGTCCCTTAAAGCCTTAAGCTCTCTTAATTTCGTATTTATCCCAAATTGAGTAAAAACTCTTTCCAGCACTTCATCTACAGAAGAAGGAAAGTTATCTCTTTTCATAAAAATTTAGGCAAAGAAACCATGTCCTTTAGGGCGTGGAGGAATTGCCTCTCCTCCTTTCTATAAGTAATGTTCCAGCACGCTCGATGAGAGTAAGTTCTTTTACTTTTGCACAAGCATATACTTTTGTTCCATCAATTTTTCTTAGATCGAAGTATCCTGATTTCCTTCTACCAAAAATAAAACATTCGATACCCTTCCATGATACCTTATCATATCTTTGAAAACCCTGTATAAATCTCTTAGCAGTATTTCTGACATGACTTCTAATACCCTTAAACAGCTTTCGGTTACATTTTCTAACCTGTTGAATTAAATATTCAGTAGTTCTTGCCTGTATTGTTCCACCAGCTATAACAAAAGCATCGTTGATATGG
>JAUWZM010000134.1 GCA_030615365.1 Candidatus Aerophobota bacterium
AGAAAAGAAAAAAAAGGAAGAAACCAAAGTTCTTACTCATGTCTAGAGCGGTGGATTTTTCCTTTACCCCGTTAGAGATTTTATCTCTAACGGGGTTTACCTATTCTCATGGACTCTTCTTAGTATGTCCCAGAAGGCTCCCCGGTAGCCTTTCTTGATAGCATCTGCTAAGATGCTGTTGTCACTTTTATTAAAAACAGTTAAGGTACTTTAAATATCATTCTAGCTTGTATGACTTTTCATGTTGGCCGAGAAGTAAAAACAAACCCACCAAAATAGCATTTCAAAATATCCCGAAATCCGAAAAAGGGTAATATGCAAAACATGTAAAGCAATTACGAAAACCCTTCAACGTGGATCCGCAGCTTTTTGGTCACCTGATACTCTCCTTCTTTTTAGAAGAAGTTTATCAGGTAGAAAACAAAGAACAAAGTAAATAATATATCTGTCTCTCTATTTCCAAAATATGAGCAAGACCCTCAAAATTCTTGAATTATTAAAAGTTTGGGGATCAGGCTCGATTATTTGTATAAGATATTTTTTAGGTTGCGTAGGGCACAATTTAGGCAAAATTTCATATTTTAAATTCTTTCTTTGCTCGTCGTGTCACCGCTGGTGATAGGAGCCAATCTTTGCTTGACAAAAATCCCCGGATATGTAAAAATGTTCAAAGGACGAAATATATTTTAACAGCGGGTGAATAAGATGGAAAAAATAGCTGTACTGGGTGCTGGAGTAATGGGGACAGCCGTAGCTTTTCATTTAAGTAATATAGGGCATCAGGTAAGTCTGTGGGGAACTGAGCTGGATGAACAGATAATCAAGACAAGAAAACAGGAAAAACTGGGTATTAACATACCTGAAAGCATTAATGTTTTTCACTTTAACCAGATAAAGGAGGCTCTGGAGAATAGGGAAGTCGTGGTCTTTTCTGTAAAAGCAGAAGGTATAGGTGGAGTGTCTAAGTGTATAGCACCTTATTTGGAAGCTGGAATGGTTATTTTAAATATTGCTAAAGGGATTCCTGATTTTCCTCACACGACCCTTTGTGGTTTGATTGAGAGCAAAATGCCCAAAAATTTATCTGGCAAGATAAGTATGGTGACTATGGGAGGACCTGCCCGGGCTGTAGAGATAGTCCGGGGGATTTTTACAGAAGTTATCTTTGCCTCTTCTGACCTGGAGGCTGCAAAGTTATGTTGCAAGATCTTCCGTAGTCCTACTTTTATTACTAGTTTTACTTCAGATACAGTTGGGGTTGAGTTATGCGCTGCCATGAAAAACTCCTTTGCTATTGCTGTGGGAATAGGAGATGGACTTCAGAAGGGTGATAATTTGAAGGCGGCTTTTATGGCTCGATCCACTACAGAAATGGCTAAGATAGTGGTGGTTAAAGGCGGAAAAATGGAAACAGTTTTAGGTCCGGCAGGAGTGGGGGATCTTTATGTTACTTCACAGGGAGGCAGAAACAAGACCCTAGGGAAACTTCTGGGAGAGGGGATCTCCATCAAGCAGGCTCTAAAAGAGATGAAAGGACAAACCGTTGAAGGATATCCAACACTCAAGGGGATACATAGGATAGCTACCGAGTTAGAAAAAGAAGGAAAATTAACTATTAAAAATGACCTTTTTCTTTTTCACAATCTCTATAAAATTTTTTATGAAAATAAACCAGTGCAGGTGATAGTTCAAAATTACGGAGACCGAAGAGGGGGAAAATCAAAGCGCAAGAGCTCATAACCCATCGATTTAGTCTGGATCAAATTGACGAAGCTGTAGAATTAGCAGCTAAAGCTGAAGAATCTTTAAAAGGTGTAATTAACTTTGAATAAGAGGTAAATAATATGCTTTCCCTACAGTTTACCGATATAGTTACCATAGTAACAGGGGGAGGAAGGGGAATTGGGCGTAGCATAGCTTTGAAGTTCGCTCAAGCTGGTTCAAAGATAGTTATTTTCGATGTGTTAAAAAAGGAGGGAAAAGACACCATAAACTGTGTTATCTCTTCAGGGGAAAGAGGCAGTTTTTATCAGGTTGATGTAACAAAAGAGAACGAGGTTAATGAGGCTGTAAAGAAGGTTTTAGATCAATACGGAAGGATAGATTTTCTCGTTAACAATGCAGGGATAACTTCCAGGTTCTCCTTTACCGAACTTCCCACTCAGACCTGGGAAAAAACCTTAAATGTAAATCTTACCGGAGCTTTTCTTTGCTGCAGAGCAGTGGTTCCCACAATGATTAAACAGAAAAATGGCAGAATAGTTCTTGTATCTTCTGGCTCGGCAATTACTGGAAGTGGAGGGGGGGCTCATTACGCTTCCTCTAAGGGAGGAGTAAACTCCCTGATAAGAGCTTTATCGCGAGAACTTGCTCCTTATAATATTCTGGTAAATGGAGTTGCTCCCAGGAATATTAAAACAGGGACCCTGGGTGATCTATATTCTGAGAAACATCTAAAAAATCTTATTGAGAAGGTACCTTTAAAAAGATTGGGTACTCCGGAGGAGGTAGCCAATGTGGCATTATTCCTCTGTTCTCATCTTTCTACCTATATTACAGGGCAGATTATACTGGTTGACGGGGGTAGGACTTTTGCTTCAAGTTAACTTGCGAAGGAGGAAAAAGTAAATGGTAAAAGATTATATAATTGGTGTAGATTGTAGCACCACTGCAGCAAAAGCTATTGTATGGGATAGAAAAGGAAATCCTGTAGTAGAGGGAAGACAAAAGATGCAGCTTCTTACTCCCAGACCAGAATGGGCTGAACAAAGAGCTGGAGAGTGGTGGGAGGCTACAGTTGAAGCTATAAGAGACGCCGTTCAGCAGATTGATTCACGCAGGATTACAGCGATCGGAATAACCCATCAGCGAGAGAGCTTTGTTCCTTTAAGTAGAGAAATGGCTCCTTTACGGAACGGTATTTTATGGATGGATACCAGAGCAGCACCTCAGGTTCAGAAGTTAAAGAAGATGGGAGGAGAGAAGATCCATAAAATTACAGGACTTTTTCCAAATTTGTATGCTTCTAACGCTAAAATTATGTGGATAAAGGAAAATGAGCCCTCTATTTTTGAGCGAATTTATAAATTTTTAGACGTTTATGCTTACCTTGCCTGGAAGCTAACCGGACAATTAGTTACCACTTGGTCTTCTGCTTGTCCTATGGGGCTTCTAAATATGTCTAAGCTTTGTTGGAGCAGGGAAGTTATGGAATTGGTGGGAGTGAAAGAAGAGCAGTTTTGTGAGCTTGTTGCACCAGGGGAGGTAGTAGGGAACCTGACCAGCGAGGCAGCCTCTTTGTTAGGCTTACCAGAGGGGATTCCCATTGCAGGAGGAGGAGGAGATGGACAATGTGCTGCCTTGGGTGCAGGAGTGGTTGAAGAAGGTTGCGCCTCTCTTAATTTGGGAACAGCGGTAGTATCAGAGCTTTATTTGTCAGGATATATAACAGGAGATACCTTCCGCACTATGTGTGGATGTGTGCCCGAAACCTATATAGCTGAAAGTTTAATCCCGGGAGGAACTTTTACCATAAACTGGTTTGTAAAGGAATTTGGGTATGAAGAGAGCAGATTAAGTAAAGTGGACAACATTGTTGCAGAACAGATATTTGAAATTATGGCATCCAAGATTCAACCGGGTATGCCCAGATTATTAATGTTCCCCTATTGGAAAGCTGCTGCAGCTCCTTACTGGGACCCTTTTGCCAGGGGTATGGTAGTTGGATGGAGTGGAGATACCACCAGGGCTCATCTTTACCGTAGCATTATGGAGGGTATAGTTTTTGAGCAGAGATTTTTATATGATGGAATGGAAGAATCTCTCAATAAAAAAATAGAAAAGATTGTCCTTTTAGGAGGAGGAGCAAAGAGTCCTTTATGGCGACAAATTGTAGCCGATATTACAGCTATTCCTGTTTTAATTCCTCATACCTTTGAAGTTACCTGCCTGGGAGCAGCTATGTTAGCAGCCTATGCTGCAGGAATATATAATGACGTGCCAGAGGCCTCAAAAGAGATGTCCAGGATTAAAGAGGAATACTATCCGATTGAAAAAAACAGGGAATTTTACTCGAAAATCTACGAAAAAGTCTATAAATCCCTTTTCCCCAGGATTCAAGAATTGATAGATGAGTTTACCAAAATTACCTTGTCTGAAAATCAGAGTAAAGTATGAACAAAAAATTCAGCAGTTATCTTTGGCAAATTTGGCACAAAAGAGCATATTTTGAAAAATATTTTATTCCTTTTCTTATTGGACTAGCTCTCGTAAATGTCGATATTTTCACATAACAGGGGTACAAGTTATCTTGACAAAAATAATAAGGTTGTTTATAGTAATTTATGTAAGTCACCCCTTGACAAAATTAAAATTATGTTTATAATATGAAATAAATACCTAGTTTAAATTAAGGTGAGTGGTGTGAGAAAAGATATAGCTATACGAACAGCATGGCTTTATTACAAAGAAAATATGACTCAGAAAGAAATTGCTGAGAGATTTAATTTATCCAGATCCAAAGTAGTACGTTTGCTGAAAAGTGTAAAGAATGAGGGAATTGTTTATTTCCACGTAAGGGGCCCTCTCAA
>JAUWZM010000046.1 GCA_030615365.1 Candidatus Aerophobota bacterium
TTCCCTCACCTCCTGAGTCTTTCGTCCTAATTATATCAGAAACTCATCTCAGAGAAAGTGAGAGAAAAACTAATCACAATAAATTATGCTCCAACTTATGCGGGTTTCAGAGGCTAAAATCCAGTTTTCCGAACCTCTGAATTTAGTAAATGGATGTACAGTTTGGAATTTAGGAGGGAATAATATGGAAACAGTTTTGTACTTTTTCACAGGCACAGGTAACGATTATGTCCTATAATTTCTGTAAATTCACTTTAATTGACAGAGGGGGAAATTTCTGATAAATTTAGTTTTTCTTAACCATTTCGCCGCGGATTCACACAGATACGCATAAATAGATTCAAACACAAGAAACCACAAACATCATTCTTAAAGGTTTTCATAGGTTTATAATGAACCTGGTAACCTTTAGCCCTTTACCTTTTGCCCTTAGCCCCTCATATGATATATCATCGTCTATCTGTGGCTAAATAATTACAAATTTACTCAGGACAATACAATGGCAAGAAATTACTCTAGAGTTTTTTTAATTTTACCCGAGATAAAACAGCTTATCCTCCAAAAAAGAAAGGATGAGCTAAAGAATATTTTTTATGACTATGAACCAATAGAGGTAGCTGAAGCTTTAAAAGAACTATCCTTAAAAGACAAAGTGTATCTTTTCTCTTTATGGGATATTGATTTTGCAACCAATGTCTTTGAAAAAATGGACAACGAGGATCAAATTGCTCTTTTAGGTGCTATTGATGAGGTTCATAAGAAAAAAATTTTAAATGAACTTGCTCCAGATAAAAGGGTAGATTTATTTGAGGAGCTCTCTCCGGAAATGGTAAATCGCTTCCTATCCATAATGGAAAAGGGGGAAGTCAGAGACACTAAAGAGCTAATGAGGTATGAAGCTAACACCGCCGGAGGGCTAATGACCACTGAATTTGCCAGCGTTAGAGAAGAAATGACTGTGGAAAAAGCTCTAAGCATCCTCAGGAAAACAGCGAAAGATATAGAGATGGTTTACTACATATATGTTCTGGATAATCAGGATAAACTGGTTGGTGTCCTATCTCTCAAAGAGTTAATTTTAGCTCATCCCCGGGACAGAATTAGTCAGGTAATGCATCACAATCCTATTGTTCTTCCTGTAAATATGGACCAGGAGGAGGTATCCAGAGAAATAGCAAGGTATGATTTTGTAGCGTTACCGGTAGTTGATAGTAGTGGAAAAATGAAAGGCATCATCACTGTAGATGATGTAATTGATGTAATAGATGAGGAAAATACTGAGGATATGTACAAGTTTAGTGCAGCAGGTGAGCATTTAGAAGAATATATGGCGATGAAATCTACTTTTATTGCTAAAAATCGCTTGATCTGGCTCACTATACTGGCAGTCACAAGTTTTTTGTCCGGCATAATAATGCAAAAATTTTCCTTTGCCTTAGAAAATGTAATAGCTCTATCTTTTTATATCCCTTTGCTTATGGATAGTGCAGGTAATGCCGGAACCCAGGCTGCTATGGCTGTAGTAAGAGGTTTAGCTACAGGGGAGGTTAAAATAAGGGATATCTGGAGTGTAGTAAAAAAAGAATTTCTTATTGGAGGAATGTTAGGAATACCTTTAGGATTAGTGGCCCTGGCAAGAGCTCTTATCTTTCAAAAAAACTCCCTTTTAGGGGTAAGCGTCGCGTTAAGTATGTTAATTACCATTACATTTGCTACCTGCCTGGGAGCTGCGCTTCCCCTTATTTCTAAACGCCTGAGGCTTGATCCTGCCGTCGTTTCCGGCCCTTTGATTACTACTATTCTGGATGTTTCCTCCCTGATGATTTATTTTACAATAGCGATCACCTTTTTAGGATTATAACTAATATTGGACCGTTAACTCACACAGATTTACCCTGTGATGAGTTTCTCAAGCTCTTCAGTCTCTTTTTTGCAGGACAGGATTCCTATTTCTAATTCAAACTTCTTTACCTGTCCTGGCTGAATAAACTGAAGAGTCCCTCTCTTCCTTTCCTCAGCTCTTCCGTCGACTAAACAGTTAGCAGGTTCCATACCCACCACATAATCCCCTTCTCCCATCATTTTCCACTCTATAAAGCGGGGAAGCTGTTCTTTTTTATAACGAATATACACACCAAATCCCTCTTTCTCAAGATTATCATTTACCAGAGCACACCGAACAATACCAGATGCATCTTCTTTCATCTCATGATAATAAACTTTTTCCTTAAAATTAGGGATAGGATCTGTAAATTTATAGTATTCCCCTTTTCCCTTAGCTGCCTCCTCATTCCTTGGCTTTATCGTTAAAGTAGGTGAAATCAATCGACTTTTTCCACAAAGCACAGGAAACCCTATGTTTATATGGTAAAGAATCATAAAGGGGCTTTTCCTATAACCTTCATTTTCAACTGTATCACATATCCACAATCGGGATTCTCCCATTTTGGTAGAAATCTTTCTTTTAAATAAAAGATTCTCGCCAAAAATTGTGGTTTGTCTCATCTGTCCTTCAGCAGATAAAATATATTCCTCTCCTCCCCATTTCTCGCTTATCTTAACTTTCTCAGCCGGGATATAGGAAATTCTCCCATGCAATCCCAATTTCTCTCCCTCATCCTCACAGGGAAGACCAAGATAAGTTAAGCCACAAGTGGTGAGTAATCCGCCAAAGAAACCTCTCATCCATTCAAGACCTTCCGATTCAAAAAAATGAGGATGGACATCTTCTGTAGAAGATCGCCAACATAAAGACCTTCCTCTGTGAAATGCCTGAGAGATATCCATTGCCCGATCTAAAAGTAAAGTAAATTGAAATCCACTTCCCGTCCAAAAATCTACAGCTCTTACTCCCCTACCCTTCCCGTCTAAAAGCTCATATAACTTTGTTCCTGCAATTTGGGATAAACTTCCTACGAACTTTCCCAGATCTCTTTTAGAGAATTCCTTCTCAAACACTTTTGCCATGTGAAGTCTCCTTATCTTAAATTTAGTGCTGTCAAAACTTAACCGCAGAGAACGCAAATAACTGTAATATGTGATAAGTAATGAGTGATGAAGTTCTTACTTACTATTCACACATCACACCTCACATCTTCTCTCCCCTCTGTGCACTCTGTGGTTTCATGTTTTCCTTCATGTTATTTTTGACATTATCTTAAATTTAGTGTCTCTTGATGTCTATTGAGTAATCTATCAATAGCTACAATATCCTCTCTGGAGAGTACCCAATCTCCAGCAACAACGGTCTCCTCGATTTGAGATGGATGTCTTGCACCTACAATAGCTGCAGTTACCTCGGGACGCCGCAACACCCATGCTATTGCAAGCTGCGCTACAGTTTTACTATTTTTTTGTGCAATGGTGCGCAGACTCTCAACTAACTCAAAGTTAGCACTTAACTCAGGTTCTTGAAAATGAGGGTCTCCGCGTCGGTGATCATCCTGGGGTAAGTTTTGGATACGTTCTCTGGAAAATTTTCCTGTTAATAACCCTTTTTGCATAGGACTATACACAATTACCCCGATATTGTTTGCCAAGCAATATTCAAGCAGTTCATTTTCAACATCACGCACAAGCATACTGTAAGGTGGCTGAAGCGAGGTTACCGGATGAATCGGTTGGATGCGTTTGAGTTGTTCTATGCTAAAATTGGACACTCCGGCATAGCGAATCTTACCCTCTTTTACCAGATCTGCTATAGCAGCCCAGGCCTCCTCAATATCTTCATCAGGGTTTGGCCAGTGAATTTGATAAAGATCAATAACATCTATCTTGAGTCTTCTAAGGCTTGCCTCAACTTCAGAACAGATGCTCTCTTTTTTCAGACAATTATATATATTTTTATCCTTATTCCAGACCATACTGCACTTGGTAGCAATAATAGGCGTATTGGATAACTCTTTAATTGCCTTCCCCACAACTTCTTCAGAATGGCCAAGTCCATAAGCTGGTGCTGTATCTATCCAGTTAATTCCTAATTCTAAAGCATGTCTGATAGCAGCTATTGACTCTTTATCATTTTGAGGGCCCCAACCGAATTTCCAGATACCTCCAATTGCCCATGTTCCCAGTCCAACAGTGGATAAGTTAAGATCTGAGTAACCAAGTTTTTGTTTTTTCATTATGCTCCTCCTTTTTATAAGTTATGTTCCAGCACTCTCGATGAGAGTAAGTTCTTTTACTTTTGCACAAGTATATACTTTTGTTCCATCAATTTTTCTGATCAAGTCTGCTTTGTAAAATAGCTTCTACCAGGTCGACCGTCTGTCGGGTCTCTTTTATATCATGGCATCGCACGATCCTTGCGCCACCTACTAAACCTAAACAGGTTGCAGCTATACTTCCTGAAAGTCTTTCCTCCAGTGGAAGATTTAAAACCTTTCCTATGAATGATTTCCTGGAAACTCCTATTAAAATAGGTCTTTCCAGAATTCTTAGTTCCTTTAAATTCTTTAAGATAAAAAGATTATGCTCAACTGTTTTACCAAAACCTATTCCAGGGTCAACAATTATTTTTCCCAGATTAACCCCTGCACTCACTGCTATTTCCAGACCCCATTTCAGATAAGAGATTATCTCATCTATTAAAGCCTCGTACTGAGGATTATCTTGCATATCTCCGGGAGTTCCCTTGATATGCATCATAACAAGAAAAACCTTATTTGAAGAAACTATTTTTGCCATATCTGGATCGAATCTTAACCCACTAATATCATTTACCATTTCTGCTCCTGCCTCAATGCCTTCCCTGGCAACCCTCGCCTTATAGGTATCGATGGAAATGGGGATCTCGAATAACCTGGTGATTTTTTTAATATAAGGAATGGCTTTTTTTATCTCCTCTTCCTCGCTAATTTGGTGTGCACCTGGTCTGGTAGACTCTGCACCGACATCAATAATATCCACTCCTTCTCTAATCATCTGCTCTACTCTCTCCAGGATCTCTTTTTCTGTTCGGTATTTTCCTCCATCGTAAAAGGAATCCGGGGTAAGATTCAAAATACCCATTACGGCAACTTTTTTGGTTAAATCTATGCTGGCATGGGAAAAATCCAAAACAAAATTGAAATCGTTTGAATTCATATTAAATAGCTCATAGTAAGTTCAAAAAAACGTAATAGATTTCTTAAAATTCTTGTTTTCTCTGGCAATTGTAGCTGCCCAATTCATTGGGCGGTTTTAATTCGCCGATAAATCGGCAAACTACAGTAATGACAAATAAAGAATCTCACATTTTTTAGTACACTTAACACTTACCTATTACAAAGAAAGAACAAATCTTTTTTAAAAATTTTGGAAAAATTAAGAACGAAAAACAGAACTGAGAAATCCGACAAATTTATCGGAAGTTGCCTTATCAGGTGGAGGAGTCAGATAACTAACTGCTATTAACGCTACCACAGCGCATAGTATTCCAGGAAGAATAGGGAGCGAACCAAGGTTAAAACTAGAAGGAAGGATCTTATAAGTAAGAAGGATAGAAACTGCCTCCCCTATCAGAACCGAACTAATAGCCCCCCATTTAGTGGCCCTTTTCCAGTAAAGAGCAGCTATAGTAGCCGGATAGAGGACTCCAATTCCAGTAAAGGCAAAAGTCGTTATAGCTACCAGGGTAGAAACTGGTCTCAGAGCGATTAAAAATCCAAATAAAAAGAGAAATACAAGAAGGATTCGACTTATGAGAATCTGCCTGGCAGGAGAAGCTTTTCGGTTAATGAAAGAGACATAGATATCCCTGGTTAAAATGGAACTTAAAGAAAAGGCCTGAGAATCAGCAGTGGAAATTAGAGCAGCTAAAGAACCTGCTAAAACAATGGCCACCAGCCAGGGAGGAGCAAATTTGACCATAAGTAAGGGAAGAATTCTGTCAACGTCTGCTCCTTTAAGATTGGGAATCACAGTTGAACCCATTACACCGATCCAGACCGGAAAGAAGAATACCACCAGGCAAACCAGAGGAAAAAGAAACATCATTCGCTTAATTACCTGGGGACTTTTTACTACATACATTCTGGTCCAAAGTTGAGGCATTAGAGGATCAGCCACTACCCATAGAAGAAGAAATCCAAACCACACTCCCGGAGTAAAGAAGCCACCTACTCCTGGTCGGGATAAATGGGCCGGGCTTTCCTCAACCAATTTTGAGACTACCTCTTTTAGCCCACCTAACTTAAAGCTCACCAGACCAAAGGCAAGAGAAAGACAAACCAGCATTATTATCCCCATCAGAGCATCAGTCCAGGCTACACTTCTCATACCTCCCACAGTAAGAACAATCATAAAAATGGTAATGATACCCGCTCCAGCTACATAAGGGATGACTCCATGGGAGATTTCCTCAAGAACATAGCCAGCTCCCATAGCCTGAACCGCCAGATAGGGAAGGATAAAAATCAACATCACAGCCGAATAGATGATCTGGAGTTCTTTCCCAAATCTGTCTCTAATCAATTCGGGTGGAGAGACATACCCATATTTTTTCCCTAATAGCCAGACCCGGTAGCCAAAAACATAAAAATTTATTGAGATAAGGGCGGTCCCTACTCCGATAGGCCCATACCAGGCCAGTCCTTTACTGTAACCCCACCCAGCGCAGCCCAGGAAAGTAAAAGCACTGCAAAGGGTGGCAAAATAAGTGAATAAGCCGACAAAGGTTCCCAGAGTGCGTGAGGCAGTAAAATAATCCTCTACCGTTTTCCGCCCAATTTTATATCCATAAATACCTAAAAAGCCCACTCCAGCTAAAAATAAAGTCAGTATGAGAAGATATACCCATAGGTTTTCCATATTCCTATCCTTTCCGGTTTGATTTTTTCTCTGAAGATGGTCTAACTAAATCCGAAGGTGGCGCAGGCCAGTATTTTTTCGTGAAAAAGAAAGCTACCAGAGAATAGGCTACAATAAGAGTCATCAGGTAGAGAAACCAGGCTGGCAACCAACCTCCTATCAGTGGTTCAAATCTTTCCCAACCCCAGAAATCATGATAGAGCAGAAAAATCAGAGCAAAAAGAAGAAACCAAAAAAGTCCCTTTTTCCCCCTGGGTAAAAAAAGAGGCCAATTTATCTTTTTCATTTAGTCACCTGTGTAAGGAAAAATAGCATCTTAACTTGCCGCTACAGTTTTTAATCAGGCCAAGTTACTTAATCACCTCTCTATTGTTTAATCTACCATATCCTAAGAACTTTGTCAATTTGCCCTTTTTAAAATTTCCTATATGATTACAAACAATGGAATTTTTTCCTGAGACTGAAAAGGTAAGGGTTGATTAAAAATTTTATTTTTTATAATTGTGAAAGTGATTACAATTGCGATCTAAAAATTAGGCTAACAAAAACGCAGACAGTAGTTACAGGAAAAAATCATTCCAGAAAAACAAGGGAAAGAAAACTTCACTAAAATAAGCTTAAAAGCAGACTAATGGATAAAAAAAGAAAAAGAGTTGTTCTGGAAAAAATCCCTATGAAGAAAAGGGGACCCCGGGAAAGAGTGAAGGACTTTCATGAGGTCGCCTTAGGATATACAGAGGAAGAGGCAGTGAGAGAGGCAAATAGATGTCTTGAATGTAAAAAACCTTCCTGTGTTCAAGAATGTCCTGTAGAAATTGATATACCTGGATTTATTAAAAAGATAAAGAAAAAAGAATTTTTAGAGTCAGCTAAGATATTAAAGGAAAATAATCCCATTCCGGCAGTTTGTGGAAGAGTTTGTCCTCAAGAGGCTCAATGTGAGAAAACGTGTATTTTAGCACGTAAAGGAGAATCTGTAGCTATTGGAAGGCTGGAGAGATTTATCGCTGATTATGAGGCAAAGAAGGGTAGCTTGATTTCTCCTTCAACAAAATCACCTTCTTATAAAAGAAAGATAGCAGTAGTTGGTTCAGGGCCAGCTTCTTTAGTATGTGCAAGTGAGCTGGCTAAAAAAGGCTATTCGGTTACTATTTTTGAATCTCTTCATGAGCCAGGAGGAGTACTGGTTTACGGAATTCCTGAGTTCAGATTGCCCAAGGATATTGTGAAAAGAGAAATAAATTACATCAAATCCTTAGGGGTGAGGGTAGTTACCAATTTTTTTGTGGGCAGGACTCAAACAGTTGATGAGCTAATGAATGATGATGGCTACAAAGCTATATTTATAGGGACAGGTGCAGGACTTCCAAAATTTATGCATATTCCAGGGGAAAATCTATTGGGTGTTTATTCTGCCAATGAGTTCTTAACCAGGATGAACTTGATGAAAGCTTTTAAATTCCCGGAATACGATACTCCTGTTAAGGTTGGTGAAAGAGTGGGGGTGATTGGTGGAGGAAATGTAGCTATGGATTCGGCAAGGGTGGCCTTAAGAGCAGGGGCAAAGGAAGTAACCATCCTATATCGAAGGACAAAAAAAGAGATGCCGGCAAGAATTGAAGAAATAGAAAATGCCCAGGAAGAGGGAATTGAATTTGTATTTTTAGTTGCTCCTGTAGAGTATCTCGGTGATGAAAATGGCTGGATAAAACAAGCAAAACTCATAAAGATGCGTCTGGGAGAGCCTGATTCCTCAGGTAGGAGAAGGCCCATTCCTATGAAAAACTCTGAATTTAAAATACCTTTAGATATAGTGGTGGTGGCCATTGGACAAATTCCTTCTCCTATGATTGCAACAACTACTCCAGATCTAAAAGTTCATCCCAAGTGGGGAACTTTGGTAGTGAACGAGGAAACCGGGGCAACTACAAAACCCGGTGTTTTCGCTGGTGGCGATGTAACTACAGGGGCGGCTACTGTTATCTTAGCAGCGGGTGCCGGCAAAAAGGCAGCAAGATACATAGATTATTATCTACAGAATAAAGAGAAAGAAGGGATCTGGAAAGAGTTAAGTAGTGAGTGAAACTTGACAACTTCTTTTTTTGCAGTAAATTACCAGGCTTTTCTTAATGTAACAGGTAAGTTTCTCTAAAAAATATGAGGTTCCTTACTTGTCATCGCGAGCCTGCCAGAGTATGTAGTGGCACAGATATCTTGTCTGTGGAAATCGAAGCAATCTCATGTAGTTTGCCGATTTATCGGCGCATTAAACCGCCCAATAAATTGGGCAACTACAAACCGCCTGATGAATCAGGCAGCTACAATTGGCAGAGACAATTTTAGAAAAGCTAAACTATTACTTTTTAATTATATCATAACAGGGTGAAGTGATGATATCAAAAGAGGATAAAGAAAACATAGATAAGCTTATTGAGAAATACAAGGAAGATCCTGGCTCTCTTATCTCTATTCTTCAGGAGATTCAAGATATAGTTGGCTATCTTCCCGAAGAGATATTGACCTACCTTTCTCAAAAATTGAAAGTTTCTGAGAGCAAAATCTGGGGAATTGTAACTTTTTATGCTCAGTTTTACCTTGAACCAAGAGGAAAAAATACGATTAAAGTTTGCCTGGGAACAGCCTGTCATGTGCGAGGAGCACCAAAAGTTCTTGAAGAAGTAGAAAGGAAATTAAGTATTCAATCAGGGGAGACTACTAAGGATCTTCATTTCACCTTAGAAACAGTTAATTGTCTGGGAGCCTGTGCTTTAGGTCCTCTATTGGTGATCAATGGAAAGTATTTTGGAAAAATGACTCCAAGTAAGGTGAGAAAAGTTCTCAAAACATACAGGAATCAATAGAAATGGAAAAAATTAAAACATTACAGCAATTAAAGGGTCTTCGAGATTCTCTTTGTAAGAAGCGTGATCCAAATAAGGCCTGCATAACCATATGTGGAGGTACAGGATGTCGAGCATATGGCTGGGAAGAACTTGTTAGGGCTCTTGAGGAAGAAATTAACAAGCAGGATTTAAAGGGAAAGGTAGATATTCGGATAACAGGTTGTCACGGTTTTTGTGAGCGAGGACCTCTGGTGGTAATTCATCCTCAGAAAATTTTTTATCAGCAGGTAAAGGCAAGTGATGTAGCGGAAATTATCTCTGAAACCCTTTTGAATAAAAGAGTAATTGAACGTTTGCTTTACACGGATCCCCTAAGGAATAAAAAGACTATTTATGAGGATGAAGTGAGTTTTTACAAAAAACAGCAGCGTCTGATTTTTAGGAACAATGGGAAAATTGATCCTACAGATATTACTGATTACATTGCTCTGGGAGGTTATGCCAGTTTAGGCAAAGTGCTTACCAGTATGTCCTCAGAGCAGGTAATTGAAGAAATAGTCAGATCTGGTCTTCGAGGAAGAGGAGGAGGAGGTTTTCCTACCGGAAAAAAGTGGCACTACTGTCGCCAGGCTAAAGGGGATATACGATATGTGATCTGTAATGCTGATGAAGGAGATCCTGGTGCTTATATGGATAGGAGTCTCTTGGAAGGGAACCCTCACTCTGTTCTGGAGGGAATGATTATTGGAGCGTATGCTATCGAGGCAAAAGAAGGCTATGTTTATGTGCGTAGCGAGTATCCCCTTGCTGTAAAACACATAAAGATAGCTATCGAGCAAGCAGAGGAGTACGGTTTTCTTGGTGAAAATATTCTGGGCACAGGATTTTCCTTTAATATAAGAATAAAGCAAGGAGCAGGGGCCTTTGTATGTGGTGAAGAGACAGCTCTAATTGCCTCAATCGAGGGCAGAAGGGGTATGCCAAGACCCAGACCTCCTTTTCCCGCCCAATCTGGCCTTTGGGGGAAACCTACCTGTATCAATAATGTTGAAACATGGGCAAATGTTCCATTAATAATGAACAAAGGTTCAGATTGGTATTCTAAAATTGGGACTGAGAAAAGTAAAGGAACAAAGATATTTTCTCTGGTTGGAAAAATAAACAATACTGGATTGGTAGAGGTTCCTATGGGAATTACCCTGAGGGAAATCATCTATGATATTGGAGGGGGAATTCCTGGAGGGAAAAAGTTTAAGGCTGTTCAAATCGGGGGTCCCTCCGGCGGATGTATTCCTGAAAAATATCTTGATCTTCCTATAGATTATGATTCTTTGAAAGAGATTGGTGCCATAATGGGCTCAGGTGGAATGGTAGTAATGGACGATAACACCTGCATGGTTGATATTGCTCGTTTTTTTCTGGAATTTGTCCAGGATGAGTCCTGTGGAAAGTGCGTTCCCTGTAGAGTTGGGACAAAACGCATGTTGGAAATTTTAATCCGTATAACCCAGGGGAAGGGAGAGCCTGAAGATATTCAGATCCTGGAAGAGCTTGCCAAAGTAATAAAGGATACCTCTCTTTGTGGCCTGGGGCAAACCGCCCCCAATCCAGTTTTAACCACCATTCTCTACTTTAAAGAGGAATATCAAGCTCATATTAAAGATAAAAAGTGTCCAGCCCGGGTGTGCCGTGATTTAATTACTTATACCATAGATGAGGAAAAATGCACAGGATGTATGGGATGTTTAAAGAAGTGTCCCCAGCAAGCTATACTTGGAGAAAGAAAAAAGCCTCATCTCATCCTCCAGGAAAAGTGTATAAAATGTGGTATATGTCTTGAGGTCTGCAAATTCGATGCTGTAAAGGTGGAATGAATGGTTAAGCTTATTATAAATGACAAAAAAGTGTATGTTGAGGAAGAAACTACTATATTAGAAGCTGCCAGAAGTGTGGGCATAGACATACCTCATATTTGTTATGAGGAAAGGCTTTCTCCGCTCTCATCCTGCAGGCTCTGTGTAGTGGAAGTAAAGGGAATGGGGAATCTTGTTGCTTCCTGTTCCTATCCAATAAGGGAAGGAATGGAAGTCAAAACAAACACTGAAAGGGTTAAAAAAGCAAGAAAAGTAATTATGGAACTTCTCATATCCAACCATCCCCTTGATTGTATGACCTGCGAGAAAAGCGGAGATTGTCTTTTAGAAAAGTATGCTTATGAATTAAACATCTCTCCCCATTTTCAGGGGGAAAGAATAAGCTATCCCCTGGTTACTGATAATCCTTTTATCGAACGCGATAATACGAAATGTATTCTCTGTGGTCGCTGTATAAATGTATGCAATGACGTTCAACAATGCGAAGTTCTTGACTTTGCGGGCAGGGGATTAAATACTATGGTCACCACAGGTTTTGATAAACCTCTAACTGGGACTGACTGTGTCTTTTGTGGAAACTGTCTCTCTGTTTGCCCTGTAGGAGCTCTTAATGAAAAAGAAAGAAAAGGCAAAGGAAGGGAATGGGAGTTCGAAAAGACCACCACTATCTGCCCTTACTGTGGGTGTGGTTGCCAGATTACTCTTCATGCTAAAAATAGTAGGGTAGTTAAAGTTACCTCCCCCCAAAATGCTTCGTCTAATTCTGGCTGGCTCTGTGCCAAGGGAAAATTTGGCTTTGAATTTATTAATTCCTCAGACAGACTTACCTCTCCTTTAATTAAAGAAAGCGGAGCATTTAGAAAAGCATCCTGGGATGAAACTCTTGATGTTATAGCCTCAAAATTAAAACAGATTAAAAAAAGTTACGGTCCCGATTCCATTGCAGGGCTCTCCTCAGCAAAATGCACTAATGAGGAAAATTATCTTTTTCAGAAATTTATGAGAGCAGTCATTGGAACCAATAATGTAGATCACTGTGCCCGTCTTTGCCATTCTTCCACAGTGGCAGGTCTTGCCAGAGCTTTTGGTTCAGGGGCCATGACTAATTCTATTGACGAATTCGTGAAGTCCGATTGTATTTTAATTACAGGATCAAATACTTCTGAGACCCATCCTATTATAGCCCTGCAAATTAAAGCCGCGGTAAAAAATGGAGCGTATCTCATTGTAGCAGATCCCCGAAAGATAGAACTAACTCAAATAGCTCATCTCTGGTTAAAACATAAACCAGGCACCGATGTCGCTCTTTTCAACGCTTTTATGTGGGTTATTCTTAATGAAGAACTGCAGGATAAAAATTTTATAGAGAAAAAAACAGAGGGTTTTGAACAATTCGAAAGGATAGTTGAAGAGTATACTCCTCAAAAGGTGGAAAAAATCACCGGGGTTCCCGCAGATGATATTGTAAAAGCAGCCAGGATTTACGCTAATGCAAAAAGATCTTCCATAGTCTTTGCTATGGGTATAACCCAGCATATTAGTGGAACCAACAATGTCCTTAGTCTTGCTAATCTTGCTATGCTCTGTGGTAATGTGGGAAAAGAAGGAACAGGAGTAAACCCTCTGCGAGGACAAAACAACGTTCAGGGAGCCTGTGATTTGGGAGCTCTGCCTAATGTCTATCCTGGCTATCAAAGCGTGGAGAATGAGGATATAAGGAAAAAATTTGAAAGAGGTTGGAAAGTCTCCCTGTCAGGGAAAGCAGGACTCACAGTAGTAGAGATGATCCATGCCATTGAGCAGGGAAAACTAAAGGGTATGTATATAATGGGAGAAAATCCACTTCTTTCTGACCCTAATACTACCAGAACTATCAAGGCGATGAAAAATCTTGATTTTTTAGTAGTTCAGGATATCTTTCTCTCCGAAACAGCTAAACTTGCCCATGTTGTCCTTCCTGCGGCCTGCTTTGCAGAAAAAGATGGCACCTTCACCAACACAGAGCGCAGGATACAGATAGTGCAGAAAGTTCTTGATCCCCCTGGACAGGCAAAAGCTGATTGGGAAATAATATGTGAACTAACTAAAAAAATGGATTATCCTATGCGCTACAAGCACCCTGCAAAGATAATGGAAGAGATAGCATCTTTTACTCCTATCTATGGAGGAATTATTTACTCCAGGTTAGGAAAAGAAGGGCTACAATGGCCCTGTCCTCACCTTTCCCATCCAGGGACTCCTTACCTGCATAAAGACAAATTTACCAGAGGTAAGGGAAAGTTTCATCCTGTTCACTACGAACTACCTGCAGAATTTCCCGATAAGGAGTATCCATTTATTCTCACCACCGGTAGGGTTCTTTTTCACTTTCACACCGGGACTATGAGCCGTAAAGTAAAGGGATTAAACCAGATTTATCCGGAAGGGTTAGTGGAGATTAACCCTGAGGATGCTAACTCTCTCAACCTCTCTCAAGGAGAGATGGTAAATGTAATATCTCGTAGGGGAAAGGTAAAGACAAAGGTTAAGATAAGTGATAAATCTACTCCTGGAGTGATTTTTATGACTTTCCACTTTGCCGAATCAGCGGTAAATCTTTTAACTAACGATGCTCTTGATCCTGTGGCTAAAATTCCTGAATACAAAGTAGCGGCAGTAAAAATAGAGAAAATTTAATTAACATATTCGAGGCAATTGATCCTCTACTAATGTATCAATTATCCTCCTTGTCCCTATGGTAGTAAGAAGATAAATCCTTTCCTTTGGTTCAGCGACCACTTCCCCTATAATGTTTGATTCTTTTCCCAGGGGATGATTTTTAAAAATAGTAAGGATATCCTCTGCTCTTTTTGCATCAACAAATAAAATGACTTTCCCCTCATTGGCAAGATAAAGAGGATCGAGACCCAAAAGTTCACATACGATGAGTGTTTCTTCTCGAAAGGGAATACTCTTTTCCCACAGTTCTATACCAAAACTTTGACCTTGTGTAACCTCATTTAATACACCAGCAACTCCTCCTCGGGTTGGATCCCTCATAAATTTAATACTACCCCAGCTATCCTTAAGCGTACTGATAAGATCATAAATAGGGGCGCAATCACTTTCAAGGGATGCGTCAAATCCAAGTTCCTCCCGTTGAGACAGAATAGCGACAGAATGATCTCCAACTGTTCCATTCACTATTATCTTATCACCTGCTTTAATATGTTCAATTCCCAGATGAACCTGGGGTGATATAATGCCTATTCCACTCGTATTGATAAATATACCATCAGCACTACCCCTCTCAACTACCTTTGTATCTCCGGTTACAATAGTAACCCCTACTTTTCTCGCCTCATCTTGCATAGAGAAAATAATCTTCTTTAAATCCGATATGGACAGTCCCTCCTCTATGATTAATGCGCAGGAAATAAAAACAGGCTTTGCCCCCATTACTGCAAGAGATTAACGCGTGCTCTTGTTTTAATTAAGATTTTGCTATATAATTATAATATGAATTCTATATCTCAAATAAAGCTGGAAAGAGAAGATAAAAGAATTAAATTAACTCTTCCCTACAATCCTACCTATATCAAAAAAATCAAGACTATCCCTGGCTATTACTGGCACCCCGATAAAAAATATTGGAGTTTTCCCTACTCAGAAGATATTTTTAAAAGGATTTTGTCCATTTTTAAAGGTGAAAATATTCATTTAGATTCTACATTACAAAGGTTGACAGAAGGAACAGGGGAAAATAAAGATTTCGAAATTTTAAGAAGAGAACTTGTTTTTAGAAAATATAAGCGAGGTTGTAAAATTGAAACCAGTGTCAGTTCACAATCTCAGACATAGTTTTGCAACACATCTCCTTGAAAGCGGAACAGATCTGCGCTATATTCAGGAGATTTTAGGGCATAAGAGCAGTAAGACCACCGAAATATATACCCATGTTAGCAATAAAGATATAGGCAAAATTAAGAGTCCATTGGATAACTTAAATGTAAAATCAGAAAAGGGGGTGAAGTAGTAGTTCAGCCAAAGGTGGTATATCCGAACCTGGTTCATATATACTGCCAAATTGGAAGGATATCCGAAATTAGTTCGGATATAAACAAGTTAGGTTCAATTCCTTTGGCCCCATTAGTTTTAAATACATAATATGTGTGTGGAGGAATTATATGAAGTCAAGGATATTAACTGAAGATATAGTTAACAATTTTTCGAGAATAATTGAATCAGACTGCTCTGAAGAAAAAATTCATCAGTTTCTAAATACGAATAGAGAATTATTAGAATGTTTATATTCTCCTTTCACAATAATGTATGAGGATTTTGCCAATGCGGGGATCATTTCAAAATTTCCAATAACTCAGGATAGAATACCAGATTTTACTCTTTATTGTATCCAGAAAGGGTATTCAAATATACGAGATGAGATACTTTTTATTGAATTGAAAAAACCATCTGCACAATTGTATGGGACACATGGAAGGATGTCAAAATCTCTTAATGATGCTTGGGGAGAGTGCATTGCTAGTCTACATTTAATTGGTATTAATTATCAAGATTTTATTCGTCGGATTGAAAAAATAATTCAGAAAGACATTTCGAATATTATTTTTAGGCATTTCCCTATTTTTAAATGTATAATTCTAATTGGTAGAAGATCCCAACTAACAAAGGAAGAAATAGATAGAGTACATGAAATAAGTTCAACGACAAGCCAAACGATACGAATAATGACCTATGATAGTTTATTAGAAATTAATATTAATCGACTTAAGGATATTGAGAGAATAGTGGTAAATGCAGATAAGGAAAAATAAGACAATTACCAAACAATTTTATTCATTGTTTGAGGTTCTATTCCTGCATTTACATCAATATCCTTTTATCTATAAATCTAAAATAACAGGGGCCAAATGAACTCTTCGTCGCTATCGCTCCTCGTCCTTCTTTCAGTCGGAGAACATAACAAGCGGGTATCTGGCTCCGTTTCGCTCCGCCTAAATCCTCGCTCCGCTCGGACTTCAGATACCCACCGGCCGTTATATGAAATGTGTCTATAACTTTGGAGGAATGAATAATGCCAGAAAGATGGGATAGCCTTTATGTCGATAGAATAGAATCAACTGGACGGATATTTCTTATGCAACCTCAAGAATATGGGGTTATGTATAAAGGCCAAGCTGAGACTTCCAATAAAGTCAGAAAATCAATTCCAAGAGAATGTGGTTATATCAAAGGTTGTACTAATGAAAATAAGATACTTATTGCAACAGCTATAGCAACTGCTTTGAATCGAAAAAATTTGGAATCCTCAAAAGGGTTAATTGTTAGGGGATTTAAAGGCAGAACAGCATTTCCGGGCTTACAAACAGCATTAATAAAAACAAGGAGGGAGAGTTTAAGGGTTAAAGGATCAACTGGATGGATAGTCTATATATCACCTGCAGAAAGATTCTATTCAATCGTTAATGGAAAATATAAAGGTGAAGAATTAACAGAACACCAAAGTAAGATGATACATAATTGTATAGATTACATTGAGAATGAATGGGGGTAAATTTCATAGGCACACATCATATAACATAGTGTATACGGTTCGCTCTCTTCGGTCGCTCACTTAAATTGCCTCGCTACGCTCGGCAATTTCGTATGACACCGAAAACGTTAAGTGAAATTGGCTCGAGAATTGGGAATAAAAATGATTAACAAATTAAAGGAAATATTTGATAAAGATATTACACAACTATTATTTGCAAACAATTGTTATAATAGTGAGGATTTTTTTAGAAGCAGTATAAATAATGATTTTGCAGGTTGGTATAATAAATCAGATATTTCTAAAAAGTGTAATTTCATTATTGATAAATGTAAATTAAAAAGAAATGATAAATTGCTAGATATGGCATGTGGCCATGGAAAGCATTCAGAATATTTTGCTGAACATGGATTAAAAGTAACCGGTATAGACATTTCTGATAAGCTAATCAAGTACCTTGAAGAAAAATATCCAACAATAAGGTTCTATAAAAAAAGAATGGAAGAAGCTTCATTGGATGATGATTATAACTGCATAGTTATTATTGGCAACAGTTTATCCTTAATAGATAAGGATAAATGTATGCTAACCTTAAAAAAAATGTACAAAGATTTACAACTAAAATCAAAAGTAGTCATAGAATTGGATAATAAAAAGAAATTTATTAATGAAGAGGCAGGCACAAAAACCTGGAATTATTATAATAATAGATGGTTAGTTATATCTGAACATCATTATGATGAAAAGAATAATTTAGAAAAAACAAGAGACATAGGTATAGATTTTAAGTGTGACTTGATTGATGAAACATTTTTTATAAAAAAGCTTTATGATGAATATGAATTTAAAGAAATTGTCAATAATATAGGTTTCAAAAATATTGATGTTTATGGTGATTGGAATGGAAATAATATTAAAGATGATTCTGATCAAATGATATTTATATTTGAGAAGTAACATCGAGCCAACAGCACATAACTCAGCATATAAGCTGCGTCGCTTCGCTCCTTGACCTTCGGTACATTTTCTCTCCCTTCAGTCGAGAAAACGTCTTATATGCTGAGAACGTTATCTGCAATGGACATTAAGATTTATGAAGGAGGTATATTATAAATGAAGAATAATGTTAGGGTTGATCTTCTTATAAATCCTTTCTGTATGGTTCATAGAGATGTAGATTTGATCTCAAATATATGCAAAAAACAGAATGTAAATCTGAATATATACAATTTGTGGGACATAAACGATGAAGACATCAATCTTCTTCCTGAGTACATGGCTAAAATTATCAAGGAATGGCGTGACGGAAGAAGACCTGGAAGTGTATATTGTAACGTTTTTGTCAATAGAGAAAGGATTCCTCTTAATCGGTGGCCGGATCACTTGAAAAATGTTGAAGAACAAATTATTTCAGCCTTGGTGGTGAATAGCAAATGATTCGTTCAATATCACGAGACGAAATTCTAAAAGGTCTTGATCAAGAGTATTATTGTTACATGTTTGGTTTGGAAAACCACCAATACAAGTGTAGTATATGGCAAGAAATCTATGATGAAGTTGGTGGTATTGGCTTTTTAGCGAGAGATAATAATAAAATAATCGGGCAGATGATATTTATTCCTAAGAAATATGCACGTAAGATCGCACTCTCTACCTCTCCTGAAAATAAAGATATTGACAAGACAATGGTAATAGGATGTTTGTATGTACTAAGGGATTACGGTAATAAAGGCATTGCCAGCGAAATGATAAGAAAAACTATCGATTTTTGTCTGTTACATGGATATAAACGTATAGAAGCTTGTGTTGATCCTCGATGTCCGTCTGAATCAGGAATAAATACATCTTTTTATCCTTTTAGAAAGTTTGGATTTGTTATTAAAGATGATAGAGAATGTTGGGAGTATAGACCAGAATCAAAAATTTGTATACTTGATTTGCACAAAACAAATGAATCATAAAAAAGATATGTCGTGTATGCCTACTGCAGCTAACGGGACTCGGGCTTACGCCCTCAGTTAGGCTCGTGGCGAAACGCCACTTCGCCTAACTTCGGGTTTGCGGCATTGCTAAACGCAATTCGCAAATTGCTTCGCGACTTCGCAAACCCGAGTCCCGTTAGCCGAAATTGGGCATGGAGTATTCAGTTCACGTGAAACTCGAGGAGGAATAGAATGGACCTGAAAGGCAAGACAGCACTGATTACAGGTTCTTGCGGGGCCGGCATGGGACGAAGCACGGCGCTTCGACTTGTGCGAGAGGGCGCAAGGATTGTCCTGAATTATGGTACTCATCGCCATGGGGCAGAAGTCCGGGCTCACGCAGATAGAATAGCTGAAGCCATTGGCAAACTTGGTGGCCAAGCCATTGTGCAAGAGGCAGACACAAGGAACGAGCAGCAGGTTCAAGCCATTGTCGAGGCCGCCTGCAAGGCGTTTGGTCATGTAGATATCCTTGTCAACAATGCTGGTGGAGACTGGGACGTTCGCGACTATGCAAACATTAGTCTCGATCACTGGAAGGCAGTACTGTCAGCGGAAGTTGACGGCGCCTTCCTAACGATGAAACATGTGGTGCCAGGGATGAGGGAAGGGCAATGGGGCCGCATTATCCACATCGGGCTAGCTGGTGCACTACGAATGACCGGGGTGAACGGTGTAGCACCAGACTACTGCCTGGGCAAAGCTGTAAGATCGTGGATGACAACGGCATTTGGAGCGCAAGAGCTTGGCAAGCGCGTAACCGTGAATTGTATTGAGCCCGGGCTGACCGCACACATGAGCTTCGAAGATGCGCTCAAGGCAGCATCGGGTGAGTATTCCTCACTAAGAGTGACAGCTCTCGATCCGGGATCTAGTAAGCAGCTCTGGTCTGCCGCTTGGCACGAGCGAGAGACACCCACGTGCCATGACATCGCAGAAGCGATAGCCTTTCTGTGTTCTGACGCGGGACGTTTCATTTCTGGAAATAACATTCAGTTTCCGTTCTTCTAGTTGGCGGTGACCATGCTCAACATCGGTTAACACGCGCTTTGCGGCTCACTCGCCTACGGCGAGTTCGCGTAAGTGCTTTGCACTTCGCAAAGCGCGGGAACGTTATATGAAATATTGCCTTCGTGAAGGAGGAGAGTGATTATGAAATTCAGAGAAGTATATCACAGTTCAAAGGTACAGGGGCTTAGGCAAATTATTCCACAAAAAAATATTCATAGAGGAGATCGTGTATGTATATATGCTGCTTGGGATATAGTTATGTCTGTTGTTTCTCTGGTAGATATAGGCTGTGTTTTTTTTTGTACCGTGGGCCGAGATAGTGAAACAGGAAAACCATTTATCTGTGAGAGATTCAAAGGAGCATTTGATTTGAGATATGGTAATGTCAAAGGTTCGATTTACGTATTGCCTGGCGAAGAATTTATCGAAGATAAAACTAAAGAACGAGAAGAAGTAGTGTGTGAAGTAACAGTAATTCCATTACGAGAAATACGGATTGATAATGTAAAAAAGCATTTGCTCCAATTAGTTGAAGAAAACGAGTTGATAGTTAAGTATTATCCAAAAAGGATCGCTGGAATCCCGGAGGATGATGAAGACCTTGTCCATCGCGCAGTTAGTTTGATTAAACAAAAAATTCGCCCAGTGGATGAAGTTCTGGGACGGATTAAAAAGTATCATCCAAACCTGCTTGATAGAGTGTTACAAGCCATAGAGAAAGGTAAGTACTAAGCCTGTGTCTATCGGGCAATACTTCATATAACAGCGTGTTTGAGACGCTTTGCTAAATTGTCTAATGGCAACTTCGCATAGCCGCAAACGTTAGATGAAATTCGGCTCGGCGATATTGAGGAGATAAAGCTGTCAACTACCACCACCTAAAGGTGGTGGCTTGCAACACAGCAAGCCTGGTTGACTAGGGAGCATTAAAAAAATGCAGCAGTTAAGAGAGAGAAATACATACACACCTACGGTTATTCCGCACGATCGTAGCAACTGTGGTCTGCTATTAAACAGTTCTGAGGGTAGGAGGAGTGCGGCAGACTTAAAAACCTCCCTTAACAACCCCGATGCGGCTCTAACTGCGAAAGGACACGCAGGGCAGAACTTGAGAGTATCTGTCGTTTATGTCCTTAACGAGAGAGGTAAACCGCTAATGCCTTGTTCACCAAGAAAGGCAAGACTTCTGCTAAAGGGCAATA
>JAUWZM010000117.1 GCA_030615365.1 Candidatus Aerophobota bacterium
CCCGCCGTTGCCTCGCCAGTTGGGGTGAATAAGAAAATAATTTCCGATGGAACTAGTGGTTATCTTGCAATGGGCAAGGATGAATGGGTAAAAAAGCTAGAGAAACTCATATTGAATCCTGACTTAAGGAAAAAATTTGCAAAAAATGGTCAGTTAATAGTAGAAAAAGACTTTTCTTTAAGAAAAAACTCTAGGCGATTAATCAAAGTTTTAGAAGAAGTCTATAATTCTAGACCATAAATAAAGGTCCTAATTTTAGCTTTACTCTGACACAAAATTTCCTCTGTTGACGAAAAGATAGACGGAGATGCGTACGATAACTTATATAGTAAGCCTCAAAATGGGTCAAGGGCCAAAATGTTAAGTCAGCTTATTTACGAGACTATTATGCGGGCAGCCTGAGGGATTTTTAAGTGATTGATAAAATTAGTCTGGCCAAGAACACTATTTATTCAGCGATTACTTCTATCACTAGTTTTTTTTTACTTATCCTCCTCATATTAGCAGGGAGATATCTCGGAGATGCAAACTATGGTATATTTACTTTTTCCCTGGCATTTGTATTTGTGGTGGAGATATTTACCGATTTTGGATTAAGTGAACTCTCCCAAAGGAGTGTAACGCGGGATAAGGATTTAGCTTCCAAATACTTAGGGAATCTCTTAGTCTGGAAACTGATAGTCTCCACAGTTGTTTTTGCTGTGTTAGTTCTGGCAATAAATCTACTAAAATCTTCACCTGAAACCAGATTTACAGTCTATCTTCTGGGTTTTGCCAATATCTTAAGGTCTTTTAAATCAAGCTGTCGCGCCCTTTTTCGAGCTTTTGAGCGATTTGACCTAGATTGTCTGACTATGTACATTGAAAGGTCCGCTCTTTTAGTTGTGGGGATAATTGTAATTATCATGGGCGGAGGATTGGTAAGCTTTGCTCTTGTTTTTGTTGGGGTTAGAGTATTTGATTTAGCTTTAACTTTCGGGATTCTGAATTGGAAAATTGTTAAAATTGTTCCCAAATTTAACTTTACCTTTTTAAAAAAACTGCAAATAGAAGCCCTTCCTTTTGGGCTATTTTTCGTAATTATAACTCTCTATGCCTATATAGATACAGTAATGCTTTCTTTAATACGAATGAATATAATAAAAGACGTAGTAAAGGTGAATGCAGAAGTTGGCTGGTATAACGCTGCTTATAAAATTTATGAGGGATTAACTGTATTTTCTTTTATTATCTGCGCCGTTATATATCCTCGTCTTTCACAGCTCTTTGTCATAAATAAAAAAGCTCATTCTCTCCTTTCTTCTAGGGTAGCTAAATATATGTTTATAATCTCATTTCCCATCGTGATTTGTGGAATAATAATATCAAAGGATATTATAAATATAACATTTGGAGAAAAGTTTCAGAACTCTGTTGATGCTTTACAAATCTTACTAGTAGGAATTGTTTTTGTGTTTCAAATTCGGCTTTTTCACATTATTCTTAATTCAGTAGATAAGCAGAGAGTGGTTATGTATATTGGTCTTGTTGGTTTGATAGTTAACGTTCTTTTAAATTTCCTACTCATACCCAGATATGGTTTTAGGGGAGCAGCAGCTACCACTGTTATGAGTGAGTTGATAGTTTTTGGCGCTTATTACTTTTATCTTCGTCGCTCCTATTTCCAAGTATCAATTTGGAAATCAAGCCTAAAACCTCTTTTTGCCTCATTAATTGTAGGTGGTCTGGTCTGGAAATTCAATGCACTTCCTTTAAGTTTATTATTATTGCTCATCTTCGGCCTTTACCCCTTTTTACTATTTTGCTTTAAGACATTCGATCGCCAGGAACGAGATCTTTTTTATAGATTGATAAGAGTTGCTTGATAGAGTCTTTTGGAGGTGCTGTGGTAGCGAAGTTCACTGCGCAGGTTACTGTAATCCATAGAGTAGCAAGGAAGGGGATGGAGAAAAGAGGTTATAATATTTCGCCGGAAAGATTAGAGAACCGATGAGAGATGGAGGATGTATTTGATAGGTCCTGAAGAAGTAACCATTGCCGTTATCACTTATAATGGAGAACATTTACTTGAAGAGTGTATTTCTGCAATTAATTCCCAGGATTATTCAGAATGTGAAATTATGGTGGTTGATAATAATTCTACGGATCAAAGTGTGGATCTGGTGAAGGTAAGATTTCCTGAGGTGAAAGTATTGCGGATGAAGGAAAACAGAGGTCCAAGTCCGGCCCGAAATGTTGCCATTAGAAAAGCAAATACTCGATATATCCTTTTGGTTGATGACGATGCAGTTTTAGCGCCCGACTGTGTAAGAGTTCTTATGGATGCTGTTGGTAAGTTTCCGAAGATAGCAGTTTGGGCACCCCGGGTGATCTACTATGATCGCAGAGATGTTATCCAGTATGATGGAGCAAGTCTTCATTACATAGGCGAAGCGATTATTAATAATCCTGACACTAGAATAGAAAGGGCTTTGGGAAAAGAACCTTTCTCTATTGACACCGCTGGTGGAGTTGCCTATATAGTTGATAAAGAAAAAGCACTTCAAGTAGGTCTTTTTGATGAAGACTATTTTTTTGGGAAGACGGATACAGAGTTCACCTTTCGCCTGACGATATCAGGTTTTAGATGTCTGAATGTTCCTCGGGCAGTAGTTTACCACAAAGTGAAAGAAAGAGGTCTTAGCAAGGCTTTTTACCAAATTCGTAATCGGTGGTTTCTCATTTTGCGAACTTATTCGCTTAAGACTATTCTTCTCATTCTTCCCTCTCTATTGCTGTACGAGATCTCTCTACTAACTTTCTTGGCATGGAAAGGCACTTTGAGTGAGTATGTAAAGGCGAATCTAGCGGTACTTAAAGATTTTAAGCGATTAATGAATAAACGCAGAAGAGTTCAGGCAGTGAAAAAGCTCAGTGATGGGCAAGTGCTGGAGGCAGGAGATTTTTATATTCGGGGGGACTTGATGAAAAAGAAATTCCTCAGGTCAGCAAAGAATCTTCTTAATTGTACACTCAATTCATACTGGAGGGTAGTGAGGAATTTTATTTAGGATTGAGAGGTTTATTCATAAAATGGAAAATGTTGTTTTACAAATAACTCCCTTTTTTAGGCCCGATATGGGTGGCATTCAAACTCATCTTGATGATCTTTGTGAATACTTGAGGAATAATGGGTGGTACACCTATGTATATACATATCAACCATTAAAGCTCAAAAAAACGGTTTCCAAATTAGAAAAAAAAGAAAATCTTGAAATACACAGGATGAGTTGGATTAGAGGCAATTGGGCCAATGTCTTTGAAAATGATCCACCTATGCGGTTTCTTTACTTAACAGTAGCATTATTACTACATTGTTTTTGGTTTATGCTTTTAAACCATAAAAAAATTAAGATAATTCATGCGCATGGAATGAATGCAGGCTTTGTAGCAGTAGTTTTAAAAATATTCTTTAATAAAAAGATTATTTTAAGTACTCATGGGGTATATCAGCAGAATATTAGTTCAAGTAAAAAATTTGTTAAAAAATTCATCAATCCTATATTATCGAATCGTTTTGATAAGATATTAACTACTTCCAACAAATCTACGGAAGAGTTAGTTGAACAAGGCCTTGAAAGAAAAAAAATTCAGCGATATACTCATTGGGTAAATCAAGATATTTTTAAACCCTATAATAAAGAAAAGATCAGGGAGGAGTTAGATTTGAATCATAAGAAAATCGTTTTATTTATTGGACGTCTAATCCCTGCTAAAGGTGTTAAATTATTGGTTGAAGTAGCAAAACAGCTGAAAGAGATTGATTTTGCATTTATTGGGGATGGACCTTTATCTAGTTGGATAAAAAAAGAAGAGGGTAAAATGAGTAACATTCATTATTTGGGAAAGGTTGATAATTGTGATTTACCCAAATATTATTCTGCGGCAGATTTACTTTGTGTTCCTTCATTATGTGAAGAAGGTTTTCCAAGGGTTATAGTAGAGGCCATCTCATGTGGTATCCCTGTTATTGGCAGTAATGGAGCGGGTATCTGTGAGGCAATCGATAAGAAAGTGGGAATTTTATTTGAACCCTGCCTGAAAAATATTAGATATGCAATATTGAATATTTTGGCTAATCAAGAAAAATATAGGAAAAGCTGTTTTGAAGATGGTAAGGAAAAATATTCAAACGCTAACGCAGGAACCATTGTTAATGCATATCTGACGAAATGAGGCTAGGTTCTGTGAAGAGAGAGGGAGACCTCTACCTCTTGGGCGGGTGTTACTTTTGAAAAAAGGAAGTATAGTTCTGTTAAAGGGGAATATTAAAATGTGCTCAGGAAAAAGAAGGAAGAAACCTGCGGAGAAAAAAAGAAAAAAACTCAGGACACTGGGTTGGGGAGCTTTTTCTGTCCTTTTTATCCTAGGAACTGTTTTGTTTGCAACAGAGGTTAATCCGATTAATTTTGCACAGGCAAAGGAGATTGAAGTACCTTATTATTTTAAACTTTCAGTTGATTCGGGTAAACATGATGATTATGGTTTTACCTATTCGGTAACCTATCAGTTTTCTATTCCTTCCAGTTCATCGAACCTGGAAGCATATAAGAAATATGCTGAGTCTGGAGATTGGATTCAGATTATTGAAAAGACAAGTACTGATTTTTTCAACGGCATCGAAGCAGTGAGATTTGATTACCCGAGAAACAAAGCATATATTTCAGTGGCTTTTAGCGACGCAAGCGACGAAATCTTTTTGAAGATCGTTGATGAATCAGAAGATCCGGTGGCTACTTACAAAAAAATCACCAAATACTACGATAATCGGGATGCAGCGGTGGTTTTTTCAGCCGATGACTGGGACGGCAATGCTTATATTGATTGGAGTTTTCGAGAGGTAAGTGATATGTTTACTCGCAAGAAGCTGTGGCTATCGGTGGGGATAATTACTGAGGGATACCATGGTGACCCGCGATGGGGGTTTACTCCGCCTCCCGACTGGTCAAGCATTCAAGAAAAGATAGATGCGGGATATATTGAAGTAGTATCTCATAGCAGAACTCATCCAGAATTGATTCCCTATGATGATTATGACTCGGAAATAGGGGGAAGTAAAGAGGACATAATCAACAATCTTCGCTTACCTTCACTTTACCGAAAAGGAAATCGCGAATATATCTGGGGCTTCACCGCACCTCATAGTAGATTTGATGAGACTATGCACTCTAAATTGGGCCAATATAAGTACCTGACCCTGCTGGCCGGCTCTCCCTATCGTGAGCCTAAATACTATCAAGACGGAAGTTTTCCTCCCTGGGATAGCGGGCATGGTCTGTATGAGAGATGGAATCGCTGGGCTTATCTGGAGAAGGAATCGTTATCTGTGCTCAATTACCAGTTTGATCAAAGAACTGCTGCAGGAAAGATATATCACATTGGACTTCACCCCTGGGCCCTTGATCTTTCTTCAGGCGGGAAAATAGAGCAGCATACCGATTATGTCCAAGGAAGAAAGAACCTTTGGTATGTTGGTTATGCTGCTTTGATGATGTATCACTATGTCGAAAATAAAAACGTAGTTACCATCGAGGGAGAATACAAACCGATCCTCTCTTGGACGGGCGAAAGTAACTATGAGCAAGACGGCCTTAATCCTGAGGCGGGGGACTCAGAGACTGACTTTATCTATCGAGTAAAGTATGCGGATCAGAACAATGATGCTCCTGCTCCAGGTTTCCCCAAAGTGCATATCCTAAAAGGCGGCTCTGAAATAAGTGATAGTCCTTTCAGTATGGCCGAAGTGGACGAGGGGGATACCGATTACACTGATGGAAAGATATATAGCTACACTAAAACGGGCCTGGATGACGGTGGTGACTACACTTACTGCTTCGAGGCTTACAATATCCACGATGAAATAGCTGTCGGTGATCCTGTAAGCGAAAAAGAAGGTCCGATGGTAGATAGTACTGCCCCACAAACATTTTTGGATGAGAAACCCGAAGAGGTAGTTAAAGGTAATATTGGTGAGGTTACGGTTAGATTTGTCTGGCATGGAGAGGATAATATTACTTCAGAGGAAGATCTGGTCTATAGTTATAAGCTAGTAGATTATGATACTGATTGGTCTGAGTGGTCTTCTAGTACCACGGTAAATTATCTGCTTTCCCGTGGGAATTATACATTCTACGTCAGAGCCAAGGACAAAGCAGGTAATTACCCGGCTGTCGATAGCTCAGACACTGCCCAATACTCTTTCGAGATCTTACTACCGGTGGTTGCTTATCCCAATCCCTCTTACTTGAATCAAGGTCAGGTAATTAGAATTGCTAACCTTCCTTTGAAC
>JAUWZM010000125.1 GCA_030615365.1 Candidatus Aerophobota bacterium
CCATACCTCAGGATATTGCGAATAAAATCAAGCAAGTATCAACGAAGAGAAAGATGAGTGAAAGTTCCATTGTTACCAATGCCTTAAAATATTACTTACCGCTAATCGAAGAGGGTTTAGAGGCGGAATTCGAGATGTGGGGTGCTTTGAGTGATGAGGCACTGATTAACTTCGAAAGCAAGCTGGAAAGATAAAAATGAAGCTTGGCCATATTTATCTTGTTAATCCCTCAAATTAGTGGACATGAGCAAATGGGTAAGCGTCCTGCAATAATTGTGCAAGAGAGGGAGTATAATTTGCCTACCGTGCTGATAGTTCCACTAACTACAAAGATAAAGGCACTGGATTTTGCTGGAACCATCCTGATCAAACCAGACGATAGGAATCACCTCGACAAAGAATCTGTAGCTCTGTGATTTCAGTCAAGAGCCATTGATAGAAAGAGATTATCTAAGAAGATTGGGGAACTTAGAGCGGATCAAATTACTAAATTACAGAGTTTGATAAAAGAGCTATTGGGGATGAGGGATTAGATGAGTGAAGTGGACCCCACAATGTGAAAGATAAAAATCTGCTAATCAATGAGAGGATTGATCCCAAAAAAATTCACTGTATATGCCCTTACTATTCAAATATGTTTGACTTAAAGTCTGATTATGCTTCTAAAAATATTATTTTTTTCGGTGCTATGGATAATTCTGAGAACTATCTAAGTGCTATCTGGTTCATCGAAAATGTTTTTGACGAGATTGTTAAAGGGTACCCTGAGTCCAAATTTTTTGTGGTTGGTGGCAGCCCTCCTAGTAAACTGCTAAAATATAACTCAGATAATACCATCATTACGGGTTTCGTAGATAACCCAAAGAAGTATTTCGAGAAATCAAGCCTAATGGTTGCACCATTGCTTTTAGGTGGCGGAATAAAGGTTAAAATATTATTGATAGTTCACTTGAAATCTCCTATGGTAAAGCAATAGTTTGTATTAAGAGAGTAATACCTAAAAGTAGAGAAGGAGCACATGGAAGTGATAAAGGCAAGGGGGAATAAATGCGAGCTTTAATTTTAGCTGGTGGATTAGGAACCCGTTTACGAAAAAGAATTAGTAAATACCCTAAGCCTATAGCAAAGGTAGCCGACAAACCATTTTTGGAGTATCTTATATTGCAATTGAAAAGATATAATTTAACTGATATTATTTTATGCATAGGTTATTTAAGTGATAAAATAAAAAAACATTTTCAAGATGGAAATAAATGGGGAATGAAAATTAAGTATTCAGAAGAGAAAGAGCCTTTGGGTACAGGAGGAGCAATTAAATTGGCTAAGGATCTTATTAAAAATAATGATTTTTTGGTCTTGAATGGGGACTCTTTTCTGGATATAGATTTAAATAGGTTGATTGAGTTTCACAAGTCAAGTGAAGCTTTGGCTACTTTAGCATTGGTAGAGGTTGACAAGCCAGATAGATACGGATCGGTGGAAATAGATAGGGATTATCGTATCACCAGTTTTAAGGAAAAAGAAGTTATAAACAAGTCAAACCTAATAAATGGGGGAATTTATGTATTTAATAAGAAGATATTTAATTTTATCCCGGAAGGCAAAAGCTCCTTAGAGAAGGATATTTTTCCAAAATTAATAGAGGAATGCTCCTATGGAAAACCCCACAAGACCTACTTTATTGATATTGGAATTCCGGAAGACTATGATAGGATTCAAAAGGAGGGGTGGAGATTAGTGAGGAGGGGATAAAAATGCTTATTCGTTCTAAGGCACCTTTGCGGATTAGCTTTTGTGGTGGAGGTACAGATGTGCTACCATATCCCCAGGAAAAAGGTGGGGTAGTTCTCAGTGCTACAATAAATAAATATGCTTATTCCTCCTTAATCCCTCTTGAAGATAGGAACGAGATAAAGGTTAACTCATTAGATTATAATACAACGGTGAAGTATGAAAAAGAAGAGGATTTAGCCTATAATGGGGAGCTGGATTTGGTAAAATCGGTGATTAAAAATATGAAGGTTATGGGCAGAGGGGTTGAAGTTTATCTACATAGCGATGCTCCTCCTGGATCAGGCTTAGGTTCATCATCTACTATGGTAGTTTCTTTAATAGGTTTATTTAAACATTGGCTGAATGTGCCATTAACTAACTACGACATTGCAGATTTAGCTTATCAAATTGAAAGGATTGATTTGGGGATAAAAGGGGGCTTGCAGGATCAGTATGCAGCGACCTTTGGAGGATTTAATTTTATAGAGTTCTTAAAAGATGCAGTTATCGTTAACCCTTTAAAAATTCCCGATGATATTGTTGAAGAGTTAAATTATAATCTCCTGCTTTGTTATACTGGGAAAAGGAGGCTTTCTGCCAATATTATTAAAGAGCAGGTAAGTGGATTTGTGGAAAAGAACGAAGATATTGTGCGGGCAATGGATGAGTTGAAAAGTATTACTATTCAGATGAAAAATGCCCTTCTTCAGAGAAGGCTAAACGATTTTGGTAGGCTCCTGCACCATGCTTGGGAAAATAAGAAAAAAATGGCAAGTAAAATTACCACTCTCTTCATAGATGAGATGTATGAGGTTGCTTGCAAAAGTGGAGCTTTAGGAGGCAAAATCTTAGGAGCAGGAGGAGGAGGATATCTTTTAATCTACGCTCCTTTTAATAGAAGGCATAAAATAGCTGAAGAACTGGAAAAGTTGGGAGGGCGGATTGTGAACTTTGACTTTGAATTCAGGGGTCTTAGAACCTGGGAGAGAAGATAAAAAGAGGATTATTTATGGATAAAATTATAAGAGAATGTTTGAGTGAGAGTATTGATGTTAAAAATAGGATTTTAGATGACTCATCTTTACTTGAGAAAATTAAGGAAATATCCTTAGTAGTGATAGAGGCTTACCGGAATAAAAGGAAGTTAATTTTATTTGGCAACGGGGGAAGTGCAGCTGATGCTCAACATATTGCTGGAGAGTTAGTGAGTAAATTTAAATTGGAGCGGGCGGCTTTGCCAGCTATTGCCCTTACCACTAATACATCTATTTTGACTTCTATTGCCAATGATTATGATTATTCGAAGATCTTTGCCCGACAGGTGGAGGCTTTAGTGGAAGAGGGGGATGTAGTAATTGGGATTAGCACCAGCGGTGTCTCTTCTAATGTGTTAAAGGGAATAGAAATAGCTAAGAGAAAAGGAGCAAAAACAATTGGCTTTACAGGAAGGGATAAGAGCAGGCTTGCCGAAATAGTTGATTTTGCTTTGAAGGTACCCTCAAGCGATACCCCAAGAATTCAGGAAACTCATATTACAATTCTTCATATTATTTGTCATTTGGTAGAAAGAGAACTTTTTGGTTATTTAGTTAAAGAAGATGAAAAATAAGGCAGTATTTTTAGATCGAGATGGAACGGTTAATAAAGAGGTAGAGTACTTAAGTGATCCTAAAGAGTTTAAATTACTTCCTAAGGTAGCCGGGGCAATAAAGTTACTAAATAAGAACAATTTTAAAGTAATAGTGGTTACCAATCAAGCTGGAGTAGGCAGAGGATATTTTACTGAGCAAAAATTAGAGGAAATTCATCAAGAGATGAAACATCAGTTAAAGAAAAAAGGGGCTTATGTAAATGCGGTATATTACTGTCCTCATCATCCTATAGAAGGGATTGGAAAATATAAGAAAGATTGTTGGTGTCGTAAGCCCAATCCGGGAATGTTAGAAAAGGCAGCAAAGGATTTTAATTTAGATTTAAGTCAGTGTTATGTTATAGGAGATAAGCTGGTTGATTTAGGAGTAGGGAAAAGGGTAAATTGCAAGACTATCTTAGTTTTGACAGGTTATGGGAAGGAATATTACGCTGATAAGAAAAATTGGGAAATTAATGTAGACTATGTGGCAGATAATTTATGGGAAAGCGTAAGGTTAATATTGCTGAAAGAGGAAGGAAAAAACTTATCAAAATGTTAGGAAGTCAGATCTGATTTTTGAGTTATGCCATGTTACGAAGTATCTGGTTACAACAAGACCGTTATCCTTTTTCCAAATAAAGGAACAAATATGTTTCATCCAAAAGTTTCAATCATCCTTCAAAACTCTAAAAGAATTGCACGGAATATCTAAAGTATTTTGGTGTGCAACGGGTTTAGGAGAAGATGAGGATGGACTTGTGAAACCTAAAAAGACTCTTATATCCAAAGTTCCGCATGCGGAACTTCGGTTCTAATGATGCCTTACATTTAGCAATTATGAAAAAAGAAAATATTACTGATATTGCAACATATGACTCCGATTTTGAAAAAGTTAAGGGAATAAGAAGATGGAAGCCTTAGGTGATTCAGAAATTGGACTCAAGAAATTTCTGACCTGGGACTTAGGACTGATGTGGACCCCAAAATTTGGACAAGGTTTTCCTGGTTTTGACTTGCTTTTTTGACCTAGGACCTCGGACATAGGACTTTGGACTTTGTTTCCCGACTTCGGACCCAGGACTTAGGACATTGTTTTTCGACCTAGGACTTTGGACTTTTTTGTGATAAAGGAGCTGGAAAGGCGGAAGAGTTTAAGATAGTAGCATCAAGCAGAAAAATAGGTCGGGGGAAGAATAGTCAAGTAGAGAGTCAAGAAGGCGGAGAGATTTTGAGGAATGGGTCAGGAATTTAAGCAAAAAGGGTAAAAATCTATGTTATCTCCAATCGGTAGCAAACTAAAAAAGAAAATTATTAATAAAACTGCCAAAGTTTCAGTGATTGGCTTAGGCTACGTTGGTTTACCCTTAGCTATAGAAATAGGGAAAGCCGGTTTTAGCGTTATAGGAATCGATATAGATAAAGAAAAAGTAAATAAAATCAACAGTGAGAATTCATATATCCCTGATGTTTCTAAAGAGGATCTTACTAGAGCAGTATCCGAAAAAAAATTAATGGCTACTAGCGATTATAAAATTTTAACAGACGTAGATATCGTCAGCATCTGTGTTCCTACTCCTTTGAGTAAGACAAGGGAGCCTGATATCTCCTACATCATTGCTGCTGCCTCCGAAATCTCCAAATATCTGCATCGAGCTCAATTAATAATCCTGGAAAGCACCACCTTTCCCGGTACCACTAAAGATATCGTTTTGCCTGAGCTAGAAAAAAGGAACCTAAAAGTAGGCAAGGATTTCTTCTTGAGTTTCTCGCCTGAAAGAGTGGATCCAGGAAACAAGAAATATACGATAAAGAATACACCTAAGGTGGTAGGAGGTATCACCACGGAATGCACAGAAATAACTAAGATTTTTTACGAGCAAATTGTCGAAAAGGTAATCCTTGTGGCCTCCACTCAGGAGGCAGAAATGACGAAGTTATTGGAAAACATCTTCCGAAGTGTAAATATCGCTTTAGCTAACGAGATTGCCTTGATGTGTGATAGACTTGGGATAGATATTTGGAATGTAATAGAGGCTGCTACCACCAAACCCTTCGGCTTTATGCCATTTTATCCTGGACCAGGATTAGGTGGGCATTGTATTCCTGTTGATCCAGTTTACCTTTCTTGGAAGGCAAAAACTTATGGTTTTTACTCAAAATTCATTGAATTCGCTGAGGAAGTGAACAAGAATATGCCCTATTATGTAGTAAGAAAGATCACCGGTGCCTTAAATACCCATAAAAAATCCGTAAACGGCTCAAAAATCCTTA
>JAUWZM010000018.1 GCA_030615365.1 Candidatus Aerophobota bacterium
CAAAAATTTTGCACGAACCTATTTTGATAATAACCCATTTCTTAAATTATGTCAAATTACAATAGGACCCTCATCATCTATACAAGGAGTACTAATACCGTATGTCTTAATGTTATTTTTGCATCCTCTGCATAGCCGATATAATCTCAAACTGTCCTCCTCCACTTTTACATATTTTAATAGCTCCTTTACCATTTTCCTCAGTGCTTTCTCGCTAAGCTTGCACTCAAAGACACTGTACTGCACTCTCCTACCATAATCTTTTAGAATCTCTGCAATTTTATTTCTTCTCTTATCATCCACAATGTCATAGGAGATTACAAGAAACATCTCTTTTACCTCATTAGAAAGGGTTGATAGGGTTGTTTGGTTTGAATAGTATTGGCTAACTTGTGCGCCTGAATTTTAAAAAGAGAGCGGTAAGTTACCCTTTTACCAGATTGAGAATCCTTAAAGGGAGCATTCATTATTTTCTCATACTCCATAAAGTAACGTCTTCTTGAATCATCTTTAAGATAAATTCCTTTTTTCTCTTTTTCCTCAAAATCCTTGGGTGTAAAAATCCTGTTGTTAATCAAATTCAGTGTAAAGCGATCAATAATTGGTTGTCTAAACTCCTCCACCATATCTAAGGCTAATGAGGGTCGTCCATAGTTAATACTATGTAAATAACCAATGTAAGGGTCAAAACCAATAGCACAAAGGATGGAGATCATTTCATTGGTAATAAATGTGTAACCAAAGCTTAGAAGAGCATTTACCTCGTTCTTTGGTGGCCGACGGGTGCGCGCTTAGAAAATTGTAAGTTTTTCCTGCACATCTTACCAAAAGCTCGAAAATAAACTGCTGTTGCCTGTCCTTCTATTCCTAATATAGTGGCAACTTTTGTTTTTGTAAAAAGACGTTTTAGCATTTGATCGAGTATTTCCAAGGTTCCTCCAAAATTTATCTCAGGATGATCACTAAAATGTTTACGGATAACTGCTTTAGAATTTTTGATTTTAGCCTTTACTATTCTTTTTGCCTGTTCCATTGTAAATTGGTCATCTAAATATCGCTCGTATTGAGCTATTCTTAAAAATACATTTTTTGACTCAATTGGAGCTAACCTACCACGGAATCTTCCATTAGAAGATAAAAAACTTGTCTCAATACCTGAATCAAGTAAAAAAGAAAGAGTCTGTGTTGTTATCTGGATATTTCCAAAAATTAAGATGCGTTCAATTTTAAATGCAGGTATCTCTTTAATTACCTCTTTGCCTTTGGTCACTACTAATCGTCTGCTTGTTTTTCTCAGAACAGTCCCCTGTTCTGTTAAATAAACTGTAGTCATCTTTAACTCCACAAGAGGTTTTGCTTAAAGATCAATTTGCCATAAAGTGTCTTTGTCTATATGGATGCGTTTTAGTGTGCCAAACCTGCAGGGAAGAGAATCGGTAGCTTTTCTATTAAAAAGAGCATTGAGTTTAGCTTTACATTGCTGGAGTTTTTCATTCAAAGCTCTTTTGGAATTTTTTAATTCAACATATTGGCTAATAAGAGTATCCACATCATCTACGGAAGATAAATCTTCCATTTTTGGAGAAGTTTCCACTAAATTATTCTCTAATTGCCTTGAAGACAAATGAGATTCAACAATAGTCGTTTCCTTACTCGAACCTTTTTCTGAAATAAGCTTTGTTTCCTCATTGGTTACTCTTTCCTTGTTTAACACATCCTTAGAGGTTGCCTTTGGGTCAACAAATAATAATGGTGAAGGATAAGTTCCCTTAGGCAGATCGAATTCACAGTAGCATCCTATTCCGGGTGTAATATCACTTAGCCAGTCACGAATCTTGGGACAACTTATTGGGTGGGCATTATTCTTTAAACGATTTATCCAGCGCTGGGTGTAGTCAAAATCGTAATTCAAACAGTTACTCATAATCTGGTGAATGTAGCGTTTTCCCTCATCACCTAAATGTCCCAATGAATAAAGAATGACCAATCGTTCAGAATGAGTGAGATGGCCTTTTTCTTTAGCCTTGTCAATAAGGAATTTAATAACTCTACAGCCTTCTACAATCTTTTTTATTTTAGCATTTTCAACTTCTTTAAATATCTGTTTTCTAAAACCTGTCTGCAAAGTCCTAATTGCTTCCCTTACATCTTTTTCTGTGATTTGCTTTATATTTTTCAGAAATAAAATTTGATTATCATAGGCTCTTCCGTTAGAGTCTATAAAAAGGCAATGTCTTCCCGTTGCCTTATGTATCCCTAAGGAAAGTTTTACTAAGCAACCAAGGGCATCAGATGCTACCCTGTCCTGCTTAGGGAAGATCTCACGGTGTTCCTCTTTAGGTGGCTCTCCTACTCTTTTTACTATAGCTTTAGCAAGGTTTCTTACATCAGAGGCTTTTACTGGCTCAGAGAAAAAGAACCATAGATGTCTTCCCTTATATCCACTATCTTCGATATATACCGGAATGCCGAGCTCATCGGCAAGATGATTAATCTTTCTTGCATCCTTTTGAATTTTAGAGACAAGCGTGGTTCTTATCTCTCTATCCTGAGTGTATTTTAACATTACACTTTTATTCACATCTATATCTATTACCGCAAGTTTTACAGTATTATCGGCTCTCATCATATAAAGTCCAAGAGTTACATCTCCTGATAAATGTGCCTTAACCTCTCTTCCTGTTAAGGAATCTTTCACTGGAGAATATCCCCACTTCCCGATATTATTAATCCATTGTCTTGCATGCACCCCTTCTCGTCCACTAAATAGCTGGAGGAACCTTCTTATATCTTTTTGGGTAAAATTATCTAAACCAAATTTAGAAATGTTTTCCTTTTCACTTAGTTCCTCTCCTACAGCACTCATCATTTGAGAGTCTAACCTGCAAGCCCATTCTAATGAACGTTTTGCTATACCATGAAGTCCCCATTTTTCATAAATTTTCCCAAGTAGATAATGGGCTGGTGCAAATTCAGGGTCTATCCCAATTGTCTTTTGGAGATAGTGGATAGCGTGTTGTATTTTATCCTCTTTAATAAGGTAAAGTAATCCTAAATTGTAGCTTGTATCTCTATGCTCAGGATTAAGCTTAAAAGCGGTAAGCAATTCACCCTTAGCCTCTCCCATCATACCCAACTCTTTACAAAGAATTCCCCATTGGTAGTGAATCTGATGATCATCGGATGAAAATTCAGGGCGATTAGTAACAATTGATTTTGCTTTCTCAGATTCTCCGGAATCTATATAAGAGGCAGCCATAGTAATCTTAGCAGGAGTAGATTCAGGATGAGTCTGTAGGATATCATTAAGTTTCTCTATTAAATCTTGATGATCTTTTACATCAAGTTTAAAGTAATTAAGCCATCCCCGGATAATGGACCTTAATCGCTCACTTTGAAAATCAGGGTAATTCATCTTAGATTCTTGAGGTTTTATTCCTCGGTGTAGTTTTAATAGAAATTCTCGAAGCGCCCTTTGACTTGGTCGCCTTCCTCTCTCACTAAACTCATATCCAAGAAATACAAATCTATCCTTTAAATGACATATTCTGGTTTTTGCCTCATTAAGTTTTAAGTGAAGATCATTTTGGAGAATCTTTCTTACCTTATCCAGAACTTCTTTTACTTCAGATTCTGTTTTGGTAAGCACCAAAAAATCATCGGCGTAACGCACCAAATTACAGTTATCTTGAGTAAGTTTTTTGTCCATTTGGTGAAGGTAGATATTGGCAAAAAGAGGAGAAGTTACTCCCCTTACACAGTAGATAACTTTAACTTTGACTCAGTCGTTCCTTATAGGAGGAGTTGGAATAATTCATAAGATCTTGGAAAAGCCATAGCGCAACTTTACTACGCTAAATCTGAAAATGCTGAAATGAAAGGGATCTTGGCCAATTTTTGCGTATATACTAAATGTTTCTTTCTTCGATGACTTATGATAATTTTACTCATGTCTATCGCTTTGTCAAGTCAGCAAAGGATTTCTTAGATTTTTCTTATTTTGGGCTGAGGAAGCAGGTAACAAATTTATCCCAACGGTTCGAGAGTAGCAATTGCCATTTTAGTGTATATGCTTAAGAGCTCCTGGAGTATTTTTGCATTCTGTATTTCTCTCTTCTCTGGATGTTAAATTTAGTAAAGTCATGCTGACACAATAAAACAGGAGGGAAGTAGTTAAAAGTTAAGGCAGTTTACCTTCAAAAACAAAAGGTGTAAAATAGAAAACAAAAAGGAGGTAGGCTGTCATGAGTAAAAGGAAGAAAAGGTATATTAGAAGGGAGAAAGAGGAGAAATTCAAAAGTAAGATTGAGGGGATCAAGAAGGAAAGATCCTCCCGAATAAGCATTGATGTATCTAAGGATTTATCATATGGCCTTGATCTTTGACTTTAAGGGCAGTATGAGATGCTCCATTTGAATTTGAAGTCTTCAAGGATGGATATTGAGCATCTTAAGCAAAGGATTAGGTAAAGCTATATAAGGATGAGGAGGACTAAAAAAGTTTTCTTCGGCCTTGAGCCCATAGGCCCCTATCTATCATGAGAATCTGGAAAGATTCTTAAAGCAGGACTTTGAAGAACTTGAGTCTATCAATCCCAGCCCTATCTATACCAACAAACCTTGAGAATATGCTCGTTGGCCTTAAAACTAATGAGATAGACTTAGGAGGTATAGGGGACCTTCTTATGAGGGGAAGGGGCTATGAATACAACTCAGAAGAGACGGGGTGTATAGGCATAGATTAACATTGAAAATTGACCCCCCTTTTAGTAAAATGATATCCTTGTGGAATACAAAATTTCAGGCGGCGAAAGGGGGATGATTGTGATAGAAAAGTGGGCAACAATTGGGCAGTTAGACAAGCTTAAGGATATGGCAAAAGAACTATAGCAAAGGATGCTTGGTATATCAAGGAATGCTCGAAGAGGAGCCTTAAAGCACTAAAGATATACCAAAGTATGAGAAGCAAAAAGCTTCCTGTAAAGAAAATAGATCCGTTCCGGGAAATAGTTAAGGAGATGATCTGGAGGAAAAAATTTATTGACACCAGGATTCTAACTGAGATTAAGAAACAGGAATACACTGGATCTTTGATGACACTGTACCGTTACCTGGATGAGATAAAGAAAAATTCTCCAGTAAAAAGCATCGATAGTTAAGATGAGAAAGAAATTGCTGGAGGAATATCGAGAAATTCTTTGGGCTTAAAAACCCGTTCTCAAGAATGAGTTCCCTCTGGCCCTAACATAAATCTGGATCTAAATGGTAGGCTAAAGAAAAGCGTAACTTAGGATTAGGTTAGTTGGGACATAAGAGGGGTGCTGGCAATCCACTTCATGTTGGAGGTGCTCATAAAGAACAATTGAGGATTTTCAAAAAGGAGATTTTTGAAAAAAGGGAGGGTATTGTTTTTAAAGGTAGGTCTTGACATATTTCACAAAAGGTAGTATAATTATGACAAATGATCAGGTCAAAAAATTCAGAATTGACTTATCGAATCAACGAGGCTCTTTTGCTTTTAAACAGAAGAATGCCCCGCTCGCAAATCACAATGGAACTTATCAATCGGTTTGGGGTTTCCAGGGTACAAGCTTATCGTTACATTCGGGCAGCACAAAAGAACAAACAGATTGTGCCAATTCCAGAAGAGAAATCGGTATTCACAGTGAAGCTTCCCCAAAGCATAATTCAACGCATCAAGAGTTTTGCAAAATCTGGGGGCATTTCTATAAGCGAAGTTGTGAGGCGAGCGCTGGAAGAATTTCTAAAGAAAAGAGGTCATGGTTAAGGAAAACCCTAAAAAGCAAATCTACTTGTCTTACACTTTTGATAGATTGGGCCAACAAAAGCTTTCTCAAGTCTATCGTCTGTTGGTCCCGGATAGATTTACTACTCATGAAAATAAACAGCCAAATCATATAAGGAAAATTAAGAATGAAAACAGCAGCGATTTATACCAGAGTATCATCGGATAGACAGAAAGAAGAACACACCATAGGCAGTCAAGTAGAGGCTCTCCTCGAATATGCTCAGGCTAAAGGGTACGCAGTTCCATCAGAGTGGATTTTTCAGGATGAGGGATATAGCGGATCTGTTCTGGTTCGGCCTGGTCTGGAACGAATAAGAGACTTAGCTGCTGAGGGACAAGTTGAGGCTATTCTGGCATATTCTCCAGATCGTCTTAGTCGCAATTATGCACATCAAGTACTTTTGATTGAGGAACTTTCCCGTCATGGGGTTGAAGTTGTATTTATCAAATCGCCTAAAGCAGATACTCCAGAGGGACAGCTTCTTCTACAATTTCAAGGGATGATAGCTGAATATGAAAGGGCACTGATTGTGGAACGGTCTCGCCGGGGTAAGAGATTTCGAGCTAAATCCGGGGTAGTTAATGTTCTATCAGGAGCACCTTATGGATATCATTATGTTAAGAAAACGGAAATCGCTTCAGCCTATTATGAGATAATCGAGGAGGAAGCGAAAGTTGTTGGTGAGATTTACCGTCTATATACAGAAGAATTAGTTAGCATAGGAGAAATTACTCGAAGGCTGAATGCTCAAGGAGTACCGACGCGTAAAGGCATCTCACCTTGGGAGAGGACCACGGTTTGGGCAATTCTTCGAAATCCTGCTTATATTGGCAAGGCCTGCTATGGAAAAACCGAAACAGTTGAACGCAAAAAAATTACTCGTCTATTACGCAAAAGAGGTGGTTACTCACCGAGGTGTAGTTCTCACCGTGAGAGACCGAGAGAAGAATGGATAGAAATTGCTGTCCCTGCAATCATAAAACCAGAAGTTTTTGATCTTGCTCAAGGACGCTTAGAGAAAAACAAACAGCTTTCAGCACGAGGCACCAAGGAGCCGACTTTATTACAGGGGATGTTGGTTTGTAGTGAATGTGGTTATGCATTTTACAGAACTTCCACACGAACATCCAAAAAGAAAATCTATTATTATCGATGCCTGGGCTCTGATAATTATCGATATCAAAATGGACGTGTATGCTCCCAGCGTCCTGTTCGACAGGATTATATGGATGATCTGGTGTGGAAAGAAGTCATGAAATTATTGAAAAATCCTGAATTAATAAAATCAGAGATTGATAAAAGAATCAAGCAAGCTCAGGAATCGAGTCGGACTAAAGTAAGAAAAGAGACTCTGCTCAGAAAGAAGACTAAAATACTAAAGGGGATTGACAGATTATTAGATGCTTATCAAGATGGATTGATACCTCTTTCGGAACTAAGGAAAAGAATTCCAGGCTTACGAAAAAAACAGGCAAGCATAAACTCAGAGCTTCAAAGCCTGGAAGCTCAAGCTATGAATCAAGAGAAATATCAGAAAATTTACCAAAACATGGAGATGTTTTTAAGTAGACTGCAGAAGTCAGCTGAAAACTTGGATATAGTAGCTCGCCGAAAAATTTTACAGCTGGTGGTAAAAGAAATATTAGTGGGACCTGATAATCTAATAATCAAACATTCAATACCAACTTCAGGTCACTCAGGAGGACATGGGGAGTCAAGTTATCTACTGTGTAAGGGGAGTAGTTACGGCACCTTGAGCTATCCCTATATTAGCTGTTCTTGTATCACCCTGGAGGATACAGCTTATCAAATCGAGTATTGGCTGCTCATCAATTTTTTCTCTGATAAAATCCATTAACAACCGATGGTCCACGTTGTCAAAAAACGATTCAATATCTGCATCTAATATCCAATGATTTGCCCGTCTTATGTATTTTTGAATTTTATTTAAGGCTTGATGAGCTGATCTTCGTGGTCTATAACCGTAACTACAGTCCAAAAATACAGATTCAAAAACTGGTTGAAGCACATTAACCAGAGCCTGTTGAACTATCCTGTCCCTTATTGCTGGGATACCAAGGATGCGTTTACCTCCTAAGTCCTTATCTATCTTTATATTTAAAAGAGGGAGTGGGCGATACTCACTTTCCTTTAAAAGGTTTGTGAGGATAGATAGATTCTCTTGTAAGCTGAGCTGGAAATCTTCAATGGATACCTTATCTATACCGCCTGCACCCATATTACCTGATACTTTAATCCATGCCTGGTAGAGGTTATCCTCACTGCATAGTTTTTCCCATAGATTTTTAGCCATTTTTACCCCAGCTTTATTTTAGATGAGCAAAAGTTTTGGAAACTTTGCCTCTTTCATAAGTTTTGCTACCCGAGGGAAAGTGGATAGAGAAAATTGGATAACTTCTTTGGAAAGTTGAGTATAGGTGTCCTGAGATATAGAGGTTAACCCATGGGCAAGAATAGATTCATTTCTATACTTCAAATAGTTACGCAGTCTTTTATTTTCCTTGAATTTTTGACCGATGTTTTCTCCAAAATTTTTCAGAAGTTCAAAGGCTTGTCTCTGAGCTAACTGAATTTTTTCCTGATCTTTGTATTTCTCCTGCCATTCTTTAGGCAAATCCTTTAATTTCACATTTGAGGTATCTATTCCTCTTTTTGCCAAAAGTATCTGCTCTATAAGCTCAACTGCTCTATATAATCTTGCCACCGCATCATCGTATTTTGCCTCCTCAGCTCTTCTTTGTGCATTTGTTAGTAGATCTGCTAATTGCTCCTCTGAGTATTTATCCTGAATTTTTTTACTCTTCTCCCATTTATCAAGATTTCCTGATAACTTTCCAATAAAGCCTTTATTTTTGTCTATCTGTATAGACCATTTTTTATTTATTGTTCTTGGGAGCGTAAACAAATATTTTTTTGATTCTTTGTGATGAAATTTATCCCAGTTAAAATAGACAAGAATAAGATTTCCTAACATTTCAAATTCGTTCAGTATTTCCTGAGCAGAGGTTTTTCTTTTAATATCTTCTATAATTTTAAGGCAACCTTCAAACTGGTAAGAGTTAAAAAGCTCTAATAACTGTTTTCTTCTGTAGTCAATGAAAAATTCTACAGGCGTCAGAGAAATTAACCTTTCCTTTCCTGATATTACCCGTCCAGTTAATCCCCTCTCTCTTTCCCCTGCCACATAAACCATACCGCCGCATTCTAAAAAAGCAGCCGCAAGGGCTGCACCTGCTGACATTGCTTTAGTACCACTGGTAAAATCAACGTATATATCTTCCATAGAAAAACCATTTTCTATAAGCTCCTTAATAACCTTTGAGGTTTCTTGATAACAATGTTCCACATCATCTCTTTGTTTGATGAAATGCAGTTCATAATTTTCTAACTTATAACCCAGCACATTCTCTATACGGGGGATTGTTGATTGACTTATCTGTGTAGCTAAGAAGTAAATTAAATCAGGATTATTATCCTTTATTGACTTTGCAATTCCATGCTCTACTCTTACCCCTGTACCCAAAGTTACAATTAACGCCTTTGACATGTTACTTGCCTCCATTATTACTTTAATGTGGGAAAATCTGTTTTTGAATAAGATATTTCATAGCTTCTATTGCCACACAAGTAGCATTTTTCTCAGCTAAGGCTATGACATCCTTTTTCACCTTCCCCTGCTCAGTTCTATTTACCACAACACCACTTACACAACCTGCTCTTAGTCCTGAGCTGCTACATACAACAAAAAGGGTTGAGGATTCCATCTCGTAGTTGAGAACGTTTAGTTTTTGCCACTCTTCTAAGCTTCCCTGAAACTTTCTTATTACATATCTGGCGGAAGAATTATACCTTTCCTGACCCGGGTAAAATGTATCGGAGGAGCAAGTTATACCTAAATAGTAATTAACTCCTATAGTTTTTGCAGCTCGGGTTAAGGCCTCCACTACCTCATAGTTAGCTACAGCAGGATATTCTACAGGAGCATAGTGAGTTGATGCTCCATCAAGGCGAACAGATCCAGTGGTTATGATAACATCACTTAACCTGATTTCTCTTTGAATTGCACCAGTAGTGCCCACTCTAATAAAAGTGTGTACTCCAAGCTGAGCTAATTCTTCTACAGCAATGGAGGTGGAAGGTCCTCCAATGCCTGTTGAGGTCACAAGAACCATCTTTCCCTCAAGATTACCCAGCCAGGTTCGAAACTCCCTTTTATAAGCAAGCTCAATAGCATTTTCATCAAAAGTTCTTGCTATTTTAGGTACCCTTTCAGGATCACCTGGTAAAAGGGCGTAGTTTGCCTCCTTTATCATTTCCCGCGATAAGCTTAAGTGATAGATACTCGCCATAATATCCTCCATGAATTATAGAACCACCAAGTGGCCATTTTCCTCTTTTCTCATCAGATTAACTCTTCCGATTCTTAAAGAACTTCCTTTTTCCAAGTTTTCCTTTCCCCTCTCTCACCTCTTTCATCTCAAATCTAATGCCAATTCCTTCTTAATCAGGTCTACCTTTCAGACTTCGTGAAGAGAGTAGACGGAGGATTCATTTCTTTTCGTTTCAATCCCTTATTAATCAGGTCTACCTTTCAGACGTACTAATACAGTAACAGCAGCAGGGAATAGGGTGTGATGTTTCAATCCCTTCTTAATCAGGTCTACCTTTCAGACATTGGGATTGATAATGGAGATATGGCTTTAATGAAGAGGTTTCAATCCCTTCTTAATCAGGTCTATCTTTCAGACGTCAGATTTTTTAGAGGAAAAATTTCTCTTATTCATGTTGTTTCAATCCCTTCTTAATCAGGTCTACCTTTCAGACGTTAATGAAGGAAAAACTAATTATAAAGCTGAGTATTGTTTCAATCCCTTCTTAATCAGGTCTATCTTTCAGACAACAACAAGCAGTTGGCCCTAAAGATGGCAATGGAGCGTTTCAATCCCTTCTTAATCAGGTCTATCTTTCAGACTTTATGCTCCCGAAGGATCATTTTCGGAGATTCCTGATGTTTCAATCCCTTCTTAATCAGGTCTATCTTTCAGACTGTGGGTACTCCAAACCCTTTCAGGAAGAGGGTTTGAGATGCCATTTTCACGAACCTCCTCTTTTTGAGGAAGATTCTCAGGAAATTTTGGCAAAAATTCCACCAATTTTACCCTCCTTCATCCTCTCTAATCCGCTTTCTACCAATGTCTTCCTGAAAGTAAGAATTTTGCACGAACCTCCTTTTTTCTAAGATTTTCCATCCTTACTCTCTAAATCTCCCCCTATAAACTGCCTTGCCAATTGTACGCTGGATAATGAGCTGGCAAAGTCTTGTTCCAGGATATATCTCAAGAGCAACAGGAGCTAAATTGGTCATAACAAAAAATACCTGGCTGTTTACACCCGGTTGGATAAACCCCGGGGCAATTTGAACAGATAGTCCAAGGCGGCTGAATCGACCTCTTCCCTCAAGCTGACCACAAAGAGTAGATGATAGTTTAACCTTTTCCTTTGTTACAGCTATAACTGTTTCTCCCGGCAAAAGTAAAAAATGGTCACCATCCTTTACAATTTTTTTTCCAGTATTTTTCTCTCAGCACTTGCCTCTTCATCAAGAGTAACAGTTTGATAAATTCTTTTGAACATACTAAATTCGTTTCCAAGATGCAGGTCTATAGAAGCTGGTCCAACCTGATCCCGTTTAAGTGGTGGTGTAATCTCAATATTTCCTGCATTAATCTCCTTAAATATTTCCTCTTTAGTAAGAATACTCATCGTTCATCTCCGTACAGATTTTTCTGGATAACTTCTTCAATTTCTTCTTTGAAGAGCAAACAAACCCAATTACGTCCGGATCCAGATTTTTGGCGATTGCGATTTTAGGATTCATTGCTACCTTTAGCTGTCTTTCGCCCATTTTGCGTATTATGATCTCTTTGTTATACTTACAAACTTGCTATAATCATAAGTTTGTGGTTCTTGATTATAACATTGGTAGCTAAATTTAAACTTTACGAAAGGATCAAGTACTTCTTTTGCTTCAATATATTCACCGATAATATCTTTATTAAGCACATCTTTTAGCCTCTCTTTAGTTGTATTCTCTGATCCAATTATCCGAATGTCAAATTTATATGTTTCTTCTTCCTTTCCCTCGTGTAATATCATAACAGCAGAAATACCTTTATGTTTTTCATAATGGAGAGGTTGGCGTTTTTTAAAGAAGATCTGATCAAGACAAGAAAGCCAACGTTCTACAGGTTCAGAAACACTCAAGTTTGGGCAAGTAGTGATCTTTCCTACAATATAGTTAATGCGATCTGCAAAATTATCTATCTTTGTTTTAGTTTCATCATCGTCCTTGAATATCCAATTTAAATCATTAAGTTCTTCCTTCTTACTCTTTAACCATCTATTTTCAATTTTAATATCTGAAGATAATCCCACTTTTTCTAATGTTGTCTTTTCTTTCATTAAAATCTTTACCTCTCTGTCCACTATCATTTCTCTTGTTTTAATATAGGGGTCGTCAATAGTTCTTTCAATCTGAGTATCACAGGCATCAAGGACTCGGTACAAGGCTGTTAAAAACTGAAGCTTATTAGTATCTGGGGTAGCTTTTTTCAGTTTAATACAATGCTTGGTATGTTTATCATCAATTTGGTTTTGGATGAGCGGCGTCCATTTCCGATGATATTTGCTAATGATTTTGATATTCTTGATTATTTCATCAATATTGTTTGCATTTTTTTTCTCCACCCACTTTCCCTTGGCTATTTCAATTTTTTCAGGAAAAATATCCTTTTCTTCTTCAATAATAGTATAAGTGATAAGGTTGTGGAAATCACGTATGAGAGAAGGAAAATCTTTGATGATATATTCCTGATCATTAATTTTAAACTTTTCTCCAGAATGTCCGATGTCATGGAGCCAGATAGTGCCGATAAAAGAGGCGAGTTCTACATCATTTTTAAACATTTTTCGATTTTTATCTTCAAGGATAGGATAAAATAATTGTGCAGCAAGCTCAAGCACTCTTTGAGTATGCCCCCTTGAATGTTCTACCATTTCAGGAATTTTATCCCCGATCCAAATATGCTGCCATTGGTTAATACATCCTGCAAGATAAGCTCTCAGTAACTTATCCTCTATTTTGTCGAGAAGCAGATAACCCTTGCCAAAAGGCGTAAGTAATATCTTTTCTTCCTGGTATCTATTTTTTAACTCTTCTCCAAAGGGATTAAGCTTGTATTTCGAATCTTTAAGTTGAAATAATCCACTAATGTGAGGAGGTAAAACTTCTTGAAGAATAATCTCTGCTTGCTCTTTATCCAGTGAATCTATTGTTTTAATAAGTCCACGATAATCTCGCCAAGTGGGTAGATCAAAGACAATGGGTAAATTAGGGAGGGTAATAATATCCTTTGATTCCTCATAAAGGTATTTAATTAAAGGTTTAATCTTTTTGCCTTTTATTTCCCTTTCCTGATAAAGCATGCCAAAAAGTGTAAGATAAGGTATTGTCCCCTTATACCCGCCTGTTATATTAAAGATAACCTCATCGTAGAAAGCTCCTTCATTATCTATTTTATTGGATACAAAAGTAAATAGGTTTTTAATACCTTCGGATACAAATTCTCTCCCATTTTTGACCTGCAAGCCAGCTATAATCTTGATTTCTACATTACCACAAGAGAACACATCATTTGACTTTTGAAAGATTATTGAATTCCAGTTTCGATTTTGTGTTCGTTTATAAATAATGAACTTTCCATTTACAACTCCAGAGAAAATACACTCAGGTGTTTGAGATAATATGAGGATTACCTTATCATTGTTATTATCTAAAGCATTCATTCTATACAGGCTGGCAATTTCTGCAGAAAATTTAGTAAGTTCATCACGTATCTTTTCCCCCTTTAGTGCATCTAATACTTGTGTCTTTAACTTCTTCAAGATTTCATTTTTTTCTATTATGGCATCTATGTTTTGGTGGTTTCGAATCTCACATAAATTTGCTTTAAAGCCGCTCCCAACTCCCAAAAGTTCCTTCTCTTCATCCAGTAACGAGACGCCTGCTAATGTAAAGATAAGTCTTTTCATTTTCTATAGTGTCTTAGAGATAGGCGAACTTTGATTCTCCCTAAACCAAGCAAGATCTGGATATCTTATGGTATAACATCCAGGCCATATCCAAATTCTCCTCAAAGATTTAAGATTATCAGATTTGTCTTCCCGATAAACCTTTGTTTGTTCCTCTACATATCTTTTTAATTGCTCATCACTCTTTTTCTCTTTATCATCTGTTGTAAATCCTCTGTATCTTTTTTCAATATCAAAAAGCGTAAGCTTCAATGGTTCTATCTTTACACTTCCAAGCCCAGCAGATTTTCCATAACCAATTTTATGGGATACTCCATCTTCAAGGAAAAGGGTATAAAGAAGCAAGATATATTCATCATCAGTAAGGTTGGTGAATGTTACTTTGAAATCAAATACTGCATTTTCAATGGGTCTTACGGTGGAATTGCGATTAGTTTTTGAGTCTGAAATCAAAATTGGGGCATCTGGTTTATGGTGAAAATAGAATTTTCTCCCTATAATTTTGTTGGGGTCAGAAGAAGATGCATAAAATGCTTTATGGTGAGGTTTTGGGCTGCTTAGTTCGGTTAATCTAATCCAGTTAAGGACTTTATATCCATCCCTTGCTTTGGCATCGGAAATATTGATCTTTCCCTGAAAAGATCCCTTTGATGACTGGAATCCAAAGAGTTGACAGGTAATGCAGAGGTTGTTTACATCGGTGCATGGATAAAACCCGTCTGGTAAAGTGAATTGAGGATAAATAGTAACAGGTTTTCCTTTTGCAGGATCAAACTTCTGAGACGGATAGGTCTTATAATTTTTATTTTTATCCTTTTTAAAAAACGTTATACACGAGTTTCCCACTGCCTCGGCTATCGAACGGATTACCCCTTTTATAGAACTGCCTGGAATTACAGGAATGCCATCCGCAGTATTTAAAATGTATTTATTATGATATTGCGGTCTTCCTTCCCTATCGTGTCCTATCAGTTCTCTTAATCCCTGTCTTTGTCTGTCCCTTTCATCCATTGGAAGAGGGATAAATAGAGGTTTGAGGGTGGTAATCTTACACTCCATCAAACCACTTTTGCCTTGAAATTTATCATGTCCATAAGGTGAGCACCTTTGAGGTGGCTTATCTTCTACAATTGGGACAAAATCATACGGATTCATCTCTCTTCTCCTTCAAAGCCATAAAATCTATAAAATTTACCTTCTTCAGGTTTTCCTTTGACTTCATACTCAATTGCCTTAATTTTAGCATACTGACTTTCAACTGGATATTTCCACCCTTCAGGAATACGAAGTTCATACCACACATCTTCAGCTTTTTCTCCCCAGAGATAAAAAGAAAGATGGTTTTTCATCGCAGTTAAATCCTTCCTTTCGTAACCTTCAAGAAGCATGTCTTTATCACTTATGATGAGAGCATAAAGCTTATTTTCTCCCCTCTTCCGCCACCTGATTTCCAAGTCCAGTGAAAATAGTCTTCCACTCTCGAAGTTATTAGGCTCAATTTCTCCGGTCAATTCTTTCTTCAAGTCCTCAATTTCTCCAATATATATTCGAGGGACAGATTGGAGGATACCATACTTGAAATCAAATGAGTTAACAGCCTCTTTCAGTTTTTTCTCATCCACAACATTTGTTAAAGCAACACTCATTCCAAATCCCCCCTCTCGCTCTTGTAATCATCAACACATTGATTCCATATAGGAGTAACAGTTTCCCATAAAGATTGAACTTGGGATGCATTTTTGAAACAATATATTTGCCTTAGACCAAATTCATCAGGTGTAGAATCTAATAGTCCTTCTACCTTGAAGTCTTTATTCTCTTCTTCATAAAAGTTGTATTTGTTATCTTCCATCATTTTTCTAATCCCTCTAATAGAAGGTGGAGAGGGCTTGTTCTTCCCTAAATATCTAATTTCTACCTTATCCACCTTTCCAATAACTCTTCCAAATCCCCTTGATTTACCATAGCCTATAGAAATAATACCATCTTCAAAGTCTTTAAATGCATAAGCAAGCAATCCAAGCTGCCATAGTTCAAAATTTCTTATATATAGATGAGCTTTAAATTCAGCATTGGTTGCTACTTCCAAAGAAAATAATGCGCCACTCACTGAGCCTCCTGTAAATCTATCTATGCCTACACCTGTTCTTGTCTCAAGTTTAACATTAGAGTCATCCTTTACATAAGCATCTCTAACTATCAGTCTACTTGCATTTTCTGTTGAGCCAAAAAGTTTGCAAATAAGGCAACTTTGCCTATAGGAATCCATTCCATTTAGCTTTTTAATGTGTTTTTGTTTTTTGTATCGCTCAAAATATTCCGAACAAGCAAGATCAGACTTGCGTTTATCTTTTTCAAATGGATTGCAGCATGCAGGTTCTTTACCTTGACGAAAAGTTCTCGTGATCTTCTCAGAATGACTTCTTATCACTCCTTTAAGCGAACTTCCAGGAATAAATACTTCCTCTTTCATTTTACCATTTCTAGTTCTAAATGTCTTTATAGGGAACATATCGGGGTCTTCAACCCTTTCCATTCCTGATTTTATGAGGAGAGGAGTTTCACTCTTTATTGAAAAGTCTATCAAACACTCACTAAGAAGCATCTTAAGCATTGTGCTCACCCCCCTTAAGAAGGTTTTTTATGCTTTCTTTAATGAAATTTACTGGCTTTATCTTTTCTAATTTCTGAGAAGCAAGATACTCCATAAAAGATTTCTCATCTTCAAAATTCAGAAATGAAACCTCATCTATCATTAGACGAAATGCACCCAGCCCTCTTGACCTATTTCCTCCAAGAGATATCACTCCGGATTGCATTTCTCTAAGTCCAATAGTAAGAAGAAATTTATCCCGCTCATCTAAATTCTCACACACCATCTCAAAATCAAACTCTGTTTGTGAAGGCACTACCTCATAATCAAATTTTGCACCTTCAGCAGTGGTTTCTGTATCCCTATCTATGCCGACTCCGTCTCTTTTCTCGAAAAGTCCCACCCAGGGTTCAGATACATAAAGGTCGGGGGACTTGATTTTTGAAGCAACAACCGTTGAACCAAATAATTTACAGGTATCACAAATAAGGTCAATTGGATTTCCTTGTTCCTCTCCCTTTAATCTTTTCTTGAAATGGTCCCTTTTATTCTCATTTACGGTTGCACAATCGGCGTCTTTTATCAAGGCACATGTTTTAAACCCATCAAGATTTGGGACCATTCTTTCCACCGTGCTTCTTAAGATTCCTTTAAATGAAGAACCCGGGATATACGGCTTTCCATATGCATCCTTTATTACGAGTGCATCTGTCTCAAAAGAATCCTCGCCACTCCCTATGTGAAGAGCAGTATCCATAACTACTTTACCCTTAATGACATATCTATTTTTCAGTTTCTCAAACATATTGTCCCCCTTTATAAAGATAGTGTATCCCAAAATGAGCAGCAAATTTCCTCAGCAGTTCTATAGATATATCGTGGATAAGTCTTTTTCTGTTTACTTTATCAAATTCTTTTACTGTGTCCCCTATACTCTCTCTGGTTTTACAAAGTGTCAGAACTGTTTCGTAGACTTGTTTTGAATCCGTTCCTGCAATTTCCTTAATCCGTTTAAGAATTTTTTTGTCTAAGTTATTAATTGTCCATGGTTTTTTCTTTGCTTTCTTTTCCTTTGTGGCCTGATGCTCTACAAATTCTTGCAGACTTTTGGTATAGTCACTTGAGTAAGCAATGCCAGTGAATCTATTAATCTGCGTTGTCTCTAATTTATTTTCCTCTTTTAGGTGGGAACCGAAGTGTTCCTCTATTAACTTTTCAACGTCTCTCGCAATCTCATCGCTTCTAAGAGCTATTTCCTTTTTAAGAAGCACGCTAAAAACATAGCTTATATTTGTCATCTTAGACCTCCCAATCTTTTGGTAAATTTTCTATATGAAATGGGTCACAAATATATATCCTTCCAAAACCCTCTTCTCTTCTTAAGCCTATACCTTCTATTTCAATTCGCTTTAAGCTCTCAAGTAGATTCTCCTCTTCACCCTCACATTTAAAGAAAAAGGTAGAACCTTTCTCGATTACCAGTTCTTTCTCCTTTGGAAGTCCCCAGGCAGCATTCCAACCCAATATTTCTCTTATAGAATTAAATGCATAGAGAAGTTTCACATTATCCAGATCAAACTCTTCCTTTAAATACTGTCCATCAATGTATGATTTATATCTCATAAATTTGTCCACTATAATTGTATCAGAATAGAGAGTTATGGAAAAGCCTTTGATATTTAATGAAGAGAGATTTCTTTGGAATTTATCAAACCTGGTTACTATATTACCAGGAATGAGCTCTTGTGAAAATATATCTTTCAGTTTCTCTACTTTTGTAATTTCAATATTACCTAACCCTCTTGATTTGCCTAATCCTACCCAGTAAGTTTCTCCTTTCCTCAATACGGTTGTATTATTATACTTCAATTCTTCATCCTCTATTACAGCCGAATCTGCATCCAGAATCCCATAAAACTCCTGGTCCTCTTCAATCGTCTCCATAGAATAAAGAAAACCTTCTCTTGCTGTGAGGGTACGCTCATCAATTGCGGTTCTCGTAATGAGTCTCTTTATAGGTTCAATTCTCTCCCCAGTTCTTTTGTAAAATCCATCAAAGTTATCAAGTGGAGCCTTGCAGGTAGGGCAGAATTCAGGTAAAGCAGAGATTTCTTTTGTTAGCTTATACTTTACAGCAGGTAGAAGAAAATCAACAACACCATGTGGACGAAATCCCTTCATATATTTACATGTTTTTGCTGATTTAGGTATTGGAAAGCCTTGCCCTCCCTTAAGTAGATATAAATTCCCAAATTTTATTTCACCGTTTATAAAAATTTCCTTAAATTTTGGGTCATCGTATCCCAATTCTTTACTCAATTTATCAGCAACTGCACCTCTGAAAGCGCTTGCGGGAATGTAATCTAAAGTATCAATCTCATTTGATACAAAATGGCGAGACGAAAGAGTTAATGGAGAATTAGCCCTCAGTTCTATATAAATCATAATATTCTACCTCCTTGATAAGGCCATCAGAAAATGAAGTTTCTTTGCCATTTATAAATATTTTCCCCCATTCTGTTTTCACATACCCAAGCCCTCTTGATTCTTCCCCACCGAGATGGGTCATAAGTTTTAAGGAATTCAAAAGGAAAACGAGCTCAAGGGGTAATTCACCTTCCTCAGGGAAGATGAAATCATCTCCTATGCCATAAATCTTAGCAGTTAAAGATATTCCTCTCACACCAGTTTCAGTTGTAAAGAGATAATCTTCCTGAGTTGTTCCATATCTTCTATCAATTTTTGTTCCAGTTTTTGTATTTAAGAAAAGACGCAGTGGAATTGCTGGATTTTCTTTATTTTCTTCAGTTATGGACTTTATAATTTCTTTGGGAAGACTCGCATCAGAGAAGAAGAATTTTCCTTGATGTAACGGGGAGCCAAAAGTTCTGCATACTATGCAAGGATTACCTTTGCAAGGCTCTTTCTCAGTGCAGTAGTTAAGATTCAAAGAATTAGCGATCTGTCTCCCAAAATATTTTGTTTTTCCTTTTATTGTTGAGCCGGGAATGTAAATAGTACCGATTCTGTTTTTGATTGTAGCTTTATCGATAAATTTTCCTATTCCAAAACCTGTTCCAATATGAAATTGGCTCAAGGGTGTTACAAAAAGTTTGAACTCTATTTTCGTATTCATTGGTGATTCTCCTCAATGAAGTCGTAAATTTCTAAAATATCCAAAAGAGGGGTGTCATACTTAAAGCCTCCAAGGCCATTCCACGGGAAAAGCACGCCATCATTTGGGTAAAGAAGAGAATCATTCTTTATCCTTCCAAAAAGTTTTTTAATATTTTCTCCTTCCTTCCCCTTTAGTCTGGTAACCAGTGAGAGAATATTTAAAATGGATTGGTTTTTACCTTTGTACAAAGAGTCGTATATTGAGTAAAGTCTGCTTCGAGAGAGTTTAGATTTTTTAATTTCTTTTACAGTGCTTATTACTTTGTTTGCCTTTTCCAAAGTAAACGGTCTTTGTGTCAGTTTATGTGTATACTTTCCTCTTGTATAAGTGAGGTCTTTTTCTCTAATGAGTTTAACTGGATTAACAGAGGGCGTAGTAATTACGAGATAATCAATCGTTGAAATTTCTTTTCTTTGTGGATCATTTTCAGCTCCATACCAGTTTTCCTTATTTAGTTTTTTGGCAGATGCCAAGAGGTACTCTGCCAATTTAGTAAATGACGAGATGGGGAAGTTTGAGTGCCCTATTGCAACTCCGGCACAAAGAGTAAGTTTTTCCTCTCCAATTCCTTTGGCAAATTCTCTCGTTTTCTCTTCAAACTTTTTTAAAATTTCTAAAGCGATAGGGATAACTTTTTGTGCAGGGGTAACCAATATAAGATCGTCTCCACCAAGAATGACAAATTCGAAGGGTATTTTTCCTTTAGATGGCTTAGGAATATATTTCAGCAGTGATTCAAAAACACTTTCATATAATCCTTTCTCGATAGTTTTGCTCAATTTTTGATACTCTTGTTCCGAAGTTAGCCCAGAAAATCTTTCGCCCATTCTATTGCCGTCGGCATAAATGAGACCGAGATAGTTTTCTGGTTTTGAAAGCTTACCCAATTTGGAGAGATTCTCTGTGAATTTAGCATCTTTCCATTCTTGATATGAGGGCTGTTCTTTCACAAAATCCAGAAATCTTGCATAAATTGGACTTTTCTTAGGGTCTTCTCTTATTTCTTCCCCTCTATCTATTTTTCTTTCACAAGCTGTGCAAACAAACCTCTCATTCTCATACTTTATTTTTGAAGCAGGATTAACGCCACATAGTTGACAAGTCTTAAAAAAAGGATTAGTGAGAAGGTGCGTTTCATAAATTCTTTCTTCCTTGGCTCTTCTCAATTTAATTTGAGCTCTCTCCACAACACTATTAAAGTCACCTGGATATTCTTCTTTTATAGCTGTTATAGAAGCACTAAATTTTTCGTATTCTGCTCGTTCCATTTTTATAAATTCATCCGCTTGTTTATCGAAGTTAAACTCCGCCATTACCTGGCCACCACCTGCATAAATACACCTTCCAGCATGTGATTTCACTCTTTCCTCGATAGCTTTCCTTTCATTTAATTCAGCAAGAATAGAGCTTGCTCCTCGAATCAATTTAAGTTTACCAGTGGAATAAATATACTGTTTTATCTTATCTGTGTCCATAAGAACAAGATATTTACTCATTTTTCCTTCTCCCATCATTATCTCAAATTAGGATCTGAGAATTCCTCGAATGTAAAATGGACGAATTTCTTTAATTCATTATCTCATACTTTCCCAAGCCAAAGCTTGTTCCCTTGCCTACATGAATATAACTCCCTAAGAGAACAAGAGGAAGAAAATGCTCAGGGCTGATTCCATCAAAGCTAAAAGTTATCCTTCCCATGAATCCCCCAAAAAGCATTCTTGTATTCTGACGAGAAGAGTAGCGCTGCCAGTCATACCAGCTTAGACTGCTATCCTCTATTTTTACCCTTTTTGCCTTCTCTATAAGGTCTTTAAAATCAACTTTAAATTCTTTGCCACAGTGAAAGTAGGAAAGAAGCGATGTTCTCCTTAAGAGATTTCTGATAAGTATATGAAATTTTAAATCCTTGATGAGACGTTCCTCAAATTTCAGGCGAGCAGGGGTGATAAAATTCAAAGTAATTTTTCTTTTATCATAGTATTTTTTACACTCTTCAAGAACGTCTTCTCCACTTATCAGGGTATGACTATCCCTAAAGAGTTTATCCTCGCCAGTATATATAAGATGGCCATTATCAGAGTTACCCTTTAGGCACCTTACTTCTTTTAGCCAGTATTTTCCCTTACCTTTACCAAGGCCAAACTCACCTAATTTATCAAAGACAAATACAAAATAGGGAAGATAATCAATGGCTTTTCCTATTAAGATAAGGTTAAACGAAAGCTCCTCACCTTTTTTGTATTCCTCTTTTTTCTCCAAAGGAGGCTCAATAGCAAAGGGATGAGGTGCGAAAGGGTATTTTCTAAGCCTTGTGGTAGCTTTAGGTGGTGGAGTTTCAAAGATGTAGGAGTATGCACACTTTTCCTTAAGTAGGCAGTTTTTGCACTCTTTATCCTTTGTTATACAAACGATCCTTTTAAGAACGTGTCCAAATCCACCCCTCAAGGTGGAACCTTTATATTCAGGAAGATATAGATTATTTTGAACTACAATTTTGAACTCAAACCTCGCTATTTTGAAATTTTCCATTTTTTACCACTTCTTTAATCCCTTATTAATCAGGTCTACCTGTCAGACCTTATGTTCTAAGTATCTATAATATATGTAAACAATGATTTTTTTAAAGAGAGAGATAAGTAGAGATTTGGCGTAGTGTAAGAGGGTATAGCTTTTTATAACAGGCTAAGATTTGTGAAAGTGATTTATCGGGAGAATAACAAGCTGGGGAAGAGATCCTTCTCAGTGAGTTTCTATTTTCTTCTTGTTTTTGCAAAGTAAAGAGGTATTAACGAGTGTATATTCATTTCTCCCTCTTTCTTTAAGATAGTAGTTGTATATATACACTAGCAAAAAATTTTGTCAACCATTTCCCTGAAGGTAAGGTAGCACAGGAATATCTTCCTCAAGCCCTGAAGGGGAGAAAATACTATCGACCTAAATAAGTTGATGTGTAGATGTGGGGATGGGTGCGAGATGTTAAATAGGTAGCCGTGATGCTCAAAGTCTGCGTAAGAAGAGTAGTGCAGGTCTTTAGACCTGCTGTGGTAGTTTAGCTTTTCTAAAATTATTCAATAACCTTTTCTCTCCAATTCCTACCTTTTTTCAATCTACCTCTCATTTACCATTTCTCTATCCGCTTTTTGGTGAAAAAGTGGATTCTTAAACCACCTCAATCCCTTATTAATCAGGTCTACCTTTCAGACCGCGGACATTTCAAAGCCTTTCAGAAAGAGGATTTGAGATACCATTTTCGCAAGGCTCTTCTTTTTGACAAAGATTCTCAGGAAATTTGGCAAAAATTCCACCAATTTTACCCTCCTTTATTTTCTCTAAACTGCTTTCCATCAATATCTTCCCGAAGGCATCATTCTTGCGCAAGGCTCTTTTTACAATAGCTTATTTTCTAAATTATGTCAACCAACTATAGTGCTATTTGGTAAAGCATCTAAGGTTCATTGAAGAACAGATAGCCATCGTTAAGAAAGAACTGGAGCCATTGGTTAAACAAACAGGAATGAAGCTCTCTACATTAACAGGTGTTGATACAGTTACCGCAGCTAAGCTTATAGCCGAAATCGGTGATATTAATCGCTTTTCCTCGAGCGATAAGTTGGCTAAGTGCGCCGGCATAGCTCCTCAACAGAAAAGTTCAGGTAAAAAGCTAAGGTTTAAAAAATCGAACCGGGGTAGACGCCAGTTTAATACGGCTATATATCATATCGCTCTTTGCCAAATTGGTTGTGATAGATCCGGCAGACCTAGAAACTTTAAAGCCAGAGAATACTTCTTGAGAAAGAGCTCTGAAGGCAAAACCAAAAAGGAGGCTCTCACCTGCCTCCAGAAGAGACTATGCCATATTATTTACGCTATGATGAAAAACAAGACTGAATATAGATGTAACAAAACTACTAATCTTGCTGCTTAGGTTTATTTATTGTTCTGGTATAATATTGTGAAAATATAATCATGTGTTCTTTCTCAAGATATACGAAGAAATTGCAGAGAAAATTGGCGTTTAGTATACACACTAAAATTGCCTGAAAACTACTATAATTCAAGGTTTTCAAATTTAGCGTAGGAAACTTGCGATAGCATTGTCACGAAGACATCATTGAACAGGTGGAGCACTTCGGGGTCAATTTCCAAAACAGCACCAATAAGTACTCTTCCAAATTTGATGGGATCAAAGTCAAGTTTTTGGGCGAACTCGAATGTCCCCGTTGTCAGAGCAACCTTTGTGGGAAAAAATTGATCCTCTGGGCTGAAACGCAACTTTGGATTAATTTCTCGAAACGCTCTCTCGATAAGTTCGGTAGTTTCGGCAGTAGGCTCCTTTACGTGCAGGGAGCCCTGAGCGAGAACAGCCGAGTACAGCTCTCCAAAATTTGTAATATGATTAGCCACTAATTTTTCCTGAATTTCAGGCTACTCCTCGAAAAGGTTCTCGACTCTTTTTTGAAGTATTTTATCCTTACATTCCATCACTCCCAACAGTTCTATCAGACGCTCTACTCGGCTATGCAGTTCATACTCGTAGCGCAATTCATCTACCCACTGTCGGGGAATTTGTGAGAACCCAAACCGCGCCCCTAATAAGGCTCCTGCAACTGCTGCATTAGAGTCAGCATCGCCACCTTCGTGAATGATTTGAAGGACTCCTTCACTATAAGAAACAGCATTTTTGAGTGCCCAAAATCCAGCGCTCATAGTCTTGAGCGTATATCCTATGCGGTTCACTTCAACAAGATTGAGTCCCTCATCGAGGTTGAATGTCTCCAAAGGGCGTCTTACTGCTTTATCAAGATACTCCTGGATTCGTGGATCAAACGAAGTTGTCTTCATAGCAACTTTTTTAATTATGTTTTCCACATCAGAAGCGCCGCTCAGTAGTGAGCTAATTGCCAAGGAGACCGCAACGCACGAGCCAACGCACCGGGGGTCGTAATGGGTGATCTTACAAACTTCTTCAGCGTTCCGCCTCACCCTTTCGGGAAATTGGTATTCCCAGATACCAAGCACTGAGGTTCTCATTACACCGCCATTAGACGCAGAGCGTTGTCCAGACTCCTTCCATACCCTCTGGGCAATTGTATGAGGATTTTGAATAAAGTCAGGAGAGTGAACCACGCGGTAGACCGTCTGGCCGACACCCATACCCCCATCCCTAACCCATTTATGCAAACGCAAAGCAATATCTATAACATCAACCTTTTTCTTGTCGAGTAAACTGTCCAGAATGCACAGCATTTGGTCAGTGTCATCGGTCCAATCCCCGACAGCCCATCTTTGTCGATGTGCATCGCGAACAATTTGGTGATAACCACTCAGTCCTCTCGGGTAATACTGCGATACTTGCCGCTTTGACAAGAATTCCGTTCCAAGCCCAAGTGCATCACCAATAGCCTGACCGTAGATGACACCGCGAATACGGTCAGCAACTACCGCGTTCATTTCACTTCACCTCCCGGCGCTATAATTATATCCTATATTTGTCATATGCCAGATGTACCGTGGCTCTTGTCTGATACTGATTACATCTTTGCATTACTTCTCCTGTTACTTCGTCCCTTACCCCTCAAAAAACTATCCACCTCTCTCAAGCACTCTGTTCCGGAGAATACCTTGAGACGCAGCGGGAAGAAAAATATACACATGATCTTTCGTTTCTTACCTTTCCGACCTTTTTTTCTCGCCTTAAGCAGAAGGCAAGAGAAATTTTCTCCGAGCGAACTACCGAGGTTAAACTGGTAAATAATAACACTCTTATTGGGCGTAGAATTCGAAAAATAATCAGAAAATATTATTATCATCGCTTTCCTAAAATGTCGAATTGTCCGAATCTCTGGACCCAGGTATATTTTCCCTGAGCAGACCCAATTTTAAATTCTCTTCTACATCTTCTTCAACCTTATTGAACTCGCCTTTAATTTCGCTGAAGATACGCTCGCAAATCTTACACATCCTGGCATCAGCTTGGTTACCGAGTTTTCTTGCCGATGTTTTTCCCATACAGCCTCTCCCAGATTGAAAAGGTCATCTTTTACACTCATAATACTCCCCCACATTAATCCTTTTAGCAAGTAATATAAAAGGACAGTAAGAAAACCAAGGTGAAAGTGCTCTCTCCTGCAGTTATACTTTCTTAGGGTACTCATAGAGCAAGAACTTGTATCGGAAAAAGTGAGAAATAAGTTCAAATTTTCTAAGGGACTCGATGTGAGAAGGCTCATTTTTGTATAAGATATCTCATTGCTTCTATTGCCACCCAAGTGATATTTTTCTCAGCTAAGGTTACGACACCCTCTTTCACCTCCTCTCGCTCAGTTCTATTTACCACAACACCACTTACACAACCACTCCTTAATCCCAAGGTGCTGCACATAACAAAAAGAGTTGAGGATTCCATCTCATAGTTGAGAACCTTGAGTTTTTGCCATTCTTTTAAGCTTCCTTTAAGTTTTTTTATTACATAACCAGAAAATGAATCATACCTTTCCTGACCCGGATAAAAGGTATCAGAGGAGGCAGTGATACCGAGATGATAATTAACCGCTATAGTTTTTGCACCTTGGACTAAAGCCTCCAGCACCTCATAGTTGGTTACGGCAGGATATTCTATGGGAGCATAATCTCTTGATGCTCCATCAAATCGGACAGAACCTGTTGTTATGATAACATCACCTAACCTGATTTCTTTTTGAATTGCACCAGTGGTGCCCACTCTGATAAAGGTATGTACTCCAAGCCGAGCAAGCTCTTCTACAACAATAGAAGTGGAAGGCCCTCCAATACCTGTTGAGGTCACAAGAACCATCATTCCCTCAAGCTCACCCAGCCATGTTCTAAACTCCCTTTTCCAGGCAAGTTTGGCAGCATTCGCATCAAAAGCTCTTGCTATCTTAGGTACTCTTTCAGGGTCACCGGGAAGAATGGCAAATTTTGCTTCTTTAATCATGTCTCGCGACAAGCCTAAGTGGTAAATATTCTTCATATCATCCTCCGTTGGGCACGTAACAACTTGCAGATTTGCTGTTACACGGCGTTTTTGACCCACTTAAAGGGTGAATTAATTTGGACGTCTATATACTTACTGGTATCCTAATTCATTATCGTAGCCAAATCGATACTCCAAGTCACAATGTTCAGGTGTGTCAATTAGGTCAATTATTATTCCACTGAGTATGTTACCCGGGTAGCAATAAACTATTTCTTTAATGGAGGAATTATGCTTGGTATCGATTTGCAAAATTCGTGATAGCATCTACTTGATTATCTGCGCCAAACCCTCTAATTGTCAACCTGGTGATTCCACAGATTTTTATCCTTGGATTTCTCGATACAAGAACCAAGGCATAGAAAGTCATAGCATATATGTAATCCTGCCAAACTGGATTTCGTTCTCTGAAAGTCTCTGTTCTTCTTTTTGACCATACTATTCTGGAGAAGTTTCTATGATAAAAGTCTGATTCCGTAGTGGGTGTTAAACAAATGCACTTCAAATCCAAATCACGTTTTTCGATATCAATTCGTGCAATTCGGGGAATCTTGCTTTTGTGCAATAAGTTTGAAATTATCTTTACCTTATCAATCAGATCATTAGCACCCTCGCTAGCCAACCCTCCCATACCATACATTAGACCACCCAAGGAGGTTTTCCCCGACCCGCTCATAGTAATGAGTCCATCTATCCCACACTCAAGGTAGGGGTTTCTTTCACCTTCAAGTGTCTGTGATACCTTTACACTTTGAACGATTCCAAAAAGAGATCTTATCCGCATAGTGTGTTCCCCGTTATTTAAAGATAGCGCTTAACGTTGGGTCTGCTTATTCAGTTAGGAAACTCATTCTTTTTGGGAAGACTTCATCTCATAGAACTCATACTCTGTAAAGATTCCTTCAGGATCCGAGACCTCTACTGTATAAGAAGTTCCCATGAACCAAGGTCGCCACTTCTTTACTTCCATCACTACATCAAGCTGTTTTTCAGCTGAGTGATCGTCTTCAGGGGCTAAGCTAACGGTTTGCTCTTGAAGAGAAAAGGTTATCACGCTGGAATCAGAAGGGATAAATCTTACTACTAAGTCTTTGGTATCATATAGCGACTCGCAGGTTATTTTAACTCTAATTAGTATCTTTTCCCCCTTCTTAACTCGGGGCATCTTTGATATACCCACTCTTACCACAGGAGGCCTCGGCATAAGCCTAATAATGAGGGAATCAGGAGCCGTGTGGAGGGCCTCGAATCTTATCTTTCCTTCCATGTGCTGGGTAATAACTTCCGGAAGATTGATTATTCTGATTTGGCCTGCCAACTGGGTGGGAACGGAAGAAACATGCAGGTGAGAAATTTGCATATTTTCTTTAGGAACAACCATTTGGCCATTAACAAAAAGACCCTTGGTGATCGCTAAAATATCAGCATTCAGATCCACGGACCCTGGCCCGCTATAGGTGACATTTAGTCGGAATGGGATGGTCAAGGACTCATCTCCTGGAAGGATCTGCCTTTCTAAAACTTTATATTCATTGGGTACCTTAATGGTGAATGGCATTACTTTGACGGCCCGCCCGGGACCCTTTACCATTTCTCCATTTTGGAACCGAGCTTCGAACGAATAACTAATGTTTATCGGCCTCGGAGGAGTAGGCTGAGGTGGAGAAAAAGTCCCCGTCCACTCCCCTTCTTCGTGAGAAAATTGTAAGGGAATCTCATCCGGATCCGGCCACTCTCGGTCATTGTATTTCACTATCGCCATAACTTCCTCGATCCTATCGTGGAAAGCCCTGTTCGTTATAAGGGTGCCATCTCGTCTTACAAATGTCACTTGAAAGTCAAGTTTCGTCACACCGCTTGGTCCAGTGGTTGGAGGAATCACTACGTCAGTCCGTCTCGCTACCCAGGAGTTAACCTCTCCTTCTCCTGAGATTGATATGTTCCAGTCCCCTGTAGGGGGATCCTCGATTCTGTAAATCTTGAAACTGCCTTCGACAGGACGGTCCCACTGGACTACAGATATAGAAGCAGAAGTAAGATAATCGTAATTATTGCAGGACAAGCCATCTACCTGAGCGAGGCCGTTGTCGCTGAATAAGGTAAAAGTCAGTTGGGTGGTCTCCCAGCTTTGGTTCGTCGGCTCCTCTAAGGTGTGGGTATATTGCCTTGCTTCACGGAAGTCCTTTAAAAACTCCCCCGAGATTTCTTGGTATCGATCTAAATAGAAGTCCACGATGTGGCGGGTATCGTCTATTCTTCGATAGTTGCCATCAGTTCTCTGGGCAATCGTCTGTAAAAAAGGCGAATGGCCTTCTTGTATACCCATAGCATGGATTTTCCAACCACGCCTCTGGAATTGTTCAAGTACTGGCAAAAGATAAGAGTACCAATCCTCGCCCTCTATGGGAAAAGTTCCGTATCTCTGACGGTATATTTCCTCCCTATCAGGATTAAGTTCGGGGACGCCATCAGTTAACAGCAAGATGAGTACTTGCCGGTCCCGCTTTTCACTACTCTCCAGGATACTGTAAGCTGCCGTGAGAGCATGAACTATATCCGTGTAGCCTCGTGCTTCTATCGATTGCAAATGGTTTTGGAGTTGACGCTTATATCTCTCAGAAAGAAGTGATAGATTAGGAAAGCCTATCCCTATCTCGCTATTGAGGTATGTTACCTCATCATTAAACAGAAGTACACTGATTCTATCACTCTCCCGAGCATAGGTAGCGATAATATTTGCTGCAGTCAGACGCCACTTATTAGGATCGTTATGTTGTTGCTGCATACTCCCCGAATTATCTATCAATAGAATTATGTCGATATTTTCAGACGTTCTGCTGGTCTGTTGTTGCGCCATAAGAGAAGTGGTTATTATGACAAAAAACAGCAACACTCCCAGTATACTACTGGTCAACAGCCATTTACGGAAATTTTTAATAATCATCAGTAGCTCCTTTGTAGCTTGTTAATAAAAGAATAACAACATTTGCTCCCCTTCAGGGAGCATTTTAGTAAAATTCTCTTTTCAGGTATTTCTCAACGCTGTTTTTCACTCTATCACTGGAGGCGAAAAAACGTACTTGTGTGCGTCGCGCCATATCTTTGGTTAATAAAAAATCGTAGAATCCGGGATCGATTACCTTTAAACTCTTTTTGCCATCCTCGGTATGCAAATTCAACCATAAGTCAGGATTTTTTATTGTGTAGTTAAACGGCGCATAAAAGAGCAAATCGGTGCTGCGAATCCGCGCTTCTTGAATAATCTTGTCGACACTTTCCTGTATTTTTTTCCTGGTAATGCCTTTATCAAATTGAATAGAATCTATTAGCACGTAGGGGTCTCGTTTGAAAAGACGGTGCATAAGAGTCCTTGCTTGTCTATTTTCGCTGTGCCTCAGTTTATAGATCAATTCATCTTCAGTCAGAAGAGAAAGCTCGAGAGGATCAATTTCCTTTTCTTTAATAGTCATACTAACCGCACAGTTAAGCAGAACTTCATAAGATCGAACGTCCATTCGATCCAAAGCTGTCTTCCATATCAGTTCCCTGGAAAACAGTAACGACATAAGATGAGGGATTCCTTCCTCTTTTACACGAGTTGGGTGTGTACTGTTCGGGAAAAGAGTAATATTTTCCAGTAAAGCATGGGTGTTGAAATTTGCCAGGTTAACGCCCATATACATTGAATCACGGAGGTAATGGTCAATTCTATCCAAATCTATGCGGCTATCAACAAGATCCTTTAAACACAAAAATTCTTCATAGTCTTGGGTAAATTTTTCTCGACTTGAGCAAACTAGGCCGACAATGAATTTCTCATCAATCTTATGTTTTTTTAAAATTTCGCTAATTAGCTTCAAATCACCACGTTCCTGCTTTATTCTTTCGATAACTTCTCCTTCTCCCAATATCATCTGCCGGACAATCTCTTCATGATTATATTTGATATCTGGATTATTCTCTAAGACATGGGAGAAAGGCATATGCCCACAGTCATGGACTAAAAGAGCCAATAGAAACTCGAACAAAAATCCTCTTCTATCAGGAGAAAGCCACTCTTTAAGAGATAACGGCCTAGATTCCGTTGCCTGTCTGACCTTCACTTCGTCTAACGCTTGTTTTCCCAGTAACCAACAACCTAAAGAGTGGCAGAATCTGGTGTGACTTGCTGAGGGGAACACCAAGAAATTTAAACCAGCTTGCTTGAGAAACATAAGACGTGACATCTCATAGGATTTGAGTATTTCCTTAAATATCGGCCTGGGATCTCTGCCAAAAACTGTAAAACGAGGGCTAAGTTGTATTATCTCTTTGCTAATATTTATCCATTGACACACTGGGTCATAATAACACAATGCTTGGTCCATTTCCATTTTATCTTATTCCTCAATCTTTTGAATTATTTCCTGGTAGCCTTCTTGCAGCTCTTCCATTTCCTTATTGTAAATACTTTCCTCAGGTGAGTAGCCTGAGACAACCACTTTGTCCATCCATCTCATTATCCTGTTTTCTCGAATTAATATGGCCTGGCGGTGATCTCGCAATTCTCTCATTGCTGTTTCATGGCTTGGAGGTAAATCCCTTGGAATGTCGTTAAGTATCACATAGTATTCAAGTTCTCTATTTTCTTTTCTTTTTACTTTTTTGACCTTATCGAGGATTTCCAGTATGCAATCTAATCCTACCAAATGTTGATAGGTAAATCTTGAGGAAACAAAAATTTTATGCGAGACAAGAAAGACAATGGCGGATTCATCGGCAAACCCACTTCTGGTATCCAACAGCACATAATCAACCTTCAATTCGTTTTCTATCTCTCTTAATAAGTTTTCCAAATTGTCACACATTCCTGGTGTGACTTTTGCAATTAGTTTATTTGTTCCCACTCTGGGCATTGGAAATATGTATAAATTTCCGGGAAAAGGGATTCTGATTGTTTTACACCAGTCAACGTATGTCTCCTCCACTGTGACGTTGAAAGACATGAAAAATTCTCTAATCGTCCTTTGAGGTATTTTGTCTATCTCCATAGCAATATCCAGACCTGGAGCAGTAATATCCAGGTCTAAACAGGCGACGCTACGTCCCTTTTGAACCAGCATCACGGCCACATTCGCCATGGTTGTGGTGCGTCCCGTTCCACCCTTATAGGAATAGAAACTTATAATCTTCATACGAAGTTCTCCTTATTTCTTGCTTTTTACCCTACTTTTGGTACTGTCATTATTTCTATGTATTGGAGTTTTGGCGGCCTCCTTCGACGATTCCTGCAATTATGTCGCGAAGCGATTTTCCTTTTAATGCTTTTGTCAGTTCATTGAGTCTTTGTTTGATTTCAGATATGTCATTCAAGCCCTCTTTGAGATTATTTGCTAACTGGGAATCTGTATTCCTAAGTTCATCTACTCCTTTTGATAGCTGTTTCAGCATGTCTACCACCCTCTCTTTAAAAGGAATAGTCGTAGCCTTATACTGGTCATAGCAGTATAAGGCTACTAATACACGCTGGTTCATATAAATGGTGAATTGTTTGTTATAGTTAGTCCAAAGTGCTTCTTTTCTATCATACAAAGAAGTTTCCATCGCGTTTATTATCTCAGTTAAGCACTCCGATACCGCTTTTGAACAATTAAGGATTTCTCCATCTTCCTTCTTATACTCAAGCCCAATAAGAGCTTTTGGATACTCCATTGCGAGCTTAGAGAGCACAAAGACACTTAAGGGAAGGATTGATTCGTCCTCGTACATTATCTCATACTTGTCTGTTTTGAACAAATGAGCTTCTACTTCCTCATACAATGCCCGGTTATAATTCCAGGTATCTAATATTTGTGTTAACGTCCGAGATAGTACCTGCTCACTTAGTTCACAATGGAGATACTTTTTTAAATTCAAAAGTGTATCGAGGCCATAGAGATTGTATATTATTGCCTCCTGGGCTCCTTTTCTTGTACTGGCCTCCCAGTGTCCTACTTGTTCTTCGGCAAAATTAAAAAACCATTTCTGCATTTGCTTAATGCAGTCATCGAACTGCCCTATTAACTCGTTTATCTCTTTGGAGCAGTTCTGTTTTTTGAGAAGCTCTATTAGTGGAAGAATATCTGTAACAGCGCGCGTGGCATAAACAGTGGAGTATCCCTTAACTCCTGGAAATCCTGACCATCCTGTACTATCGACAGCGTCGTCATGGTTCACAACGAGCCACTTGAGGGAACTCGCAATCATTTGTTGCAATTTTTCTTCGATTTCCCCATCCAGAAAGTTCTCAGAGCTCAAGCGTTCCAGTATCCTTACTGAAATATCAAAGACAAAAGTCACGGTGTCCACAAACTCTGGCTTCTGTAAATCACTGTCTTTTAGAAGCTTGGAGAATTCATAAGGCTTAGGGGCGAAGCTCTCCTCTTTCCATAAATTATAGATACAATCTGCTTCCTTTTTTAGCTGATCGTTAGGGAAAAATATGTCTTTGTCCGGGAGGTAATCTTTTTTAAAAATCAGAAAGCAGTCTAAACCCTCACAGGCAATCTGTAATCCTTCCTCTTGATGCCGATCATCGGACCAAAAATACCTACCTTCTTTACTATTTTTGTCGGTTCGCTTCTTAAAACTCGTTAGTATTGTTTTGATTCGCTTTTTTACATCGAACACTTTATACACCTCCTTGCTCTTAAATAATCCCATAGTGAATGCAATCCAAACTTGAGCCAAGCTGATAGCTAAAATAAAGTGACAATTTCTGCCTGGTCTTCACGGTCAGAGGCTTTCCGTTTTCATCATATGATAGCGGTAAGACCAGCGGGGGATTAAACCACTCACTTGGAGGGATTTTTGTCTTTTCATCTCCATAGGTATATGTCTTTATTCTTACACCGTTCACGAGGCCACTTTGAGTAACTGTTAGAGATATCTCTTTCTCTACCCAACATGGATTGATCTCATCAAATCGTATTGAATGTAATAGAGTCTCTTTGCTCATAACCCTTTGTACTCTTTTAGCTCCGCATTTCTCGTAAAACGGGAGCCTAAATGTATAGTTATCTATAGAGTAGTCGACTTTCACCAACTCCACAAAGGTCTCACAAGAGTGAGGAATAACCTTCCCACTATCCTTGAGCAAGTTTTCTACAGCGTAGTCCATTACCGGTACCTGTGCCTCTCTTATTAAGGCGGTGTCCACCATTTCACAGATTATAACATCTGCTTTCTCCTTGGGCTGAAATTTACAGGCGTCCCCCTTTATAAACGTAATCTTACCTGAATGTGGGTAGGAGCTCGCAATTTCTTTTGCTGCTTTTAAAAGAGCTCCATTTGCCTCCACGGCGTAAACTATCTTTGCTCTTTCGGCAGCAAATAGTGCCAAAATACCTGTTCCTGTCCCAAGGTCAATGACTACATCGCCTTCATTAACATTGCTCCTAATGACTCTCCTAAAACTATTTATTCGTGAATCGTCACATAAAAGGTTAAATTGATAAATGGCGGGCATTTCGGGACCTAAGAAATTTTTCCAATAGAAATCTTGCCGCATCCTCGGGATGTTTTCCCTTCTTGGAATATAATATTGGCTATCCTGGTCTTTTTTAGCTGGTCTGCACAGTACAAAGCCGCTTTGTATTAATTGATTAACAAACTTGGATGTACTTACCTCATCTAAGTCAAACTCTTTTGAAATCTGGCTCAGGCTCGCTGAGTTGCTCTCTAAAAGATAGAGGTATACTTTACGTAAAGGAAGAGGTAAAATGCTCAGCTTTTCTACAAAAGTGGCATAGCCAATCATTTCTTTCTTGGGAATAACTTCGCTTTGAATTTGCTTGATTGTATCTTCTAAGGAATTTTCCACTTCATCTTTCACTCGATCCAATGCTTCCAGAAGTATCCCGGCAAAACTATAGCCCAAGTTATTCCTTGATTTTTTCTTCAATTACATCTCCTATGATTCTTAATCAGATTACCGTATCTCGTGTAAAGACTTCTTTAATATCTTTTCAATAATGTCGTCATCACCTTTAAGTATAGCCAAAAGATTCTTCTGCAATAGCACTCATCCCTTCCTGTGACGATATCTCACCTATCCAGGAATCCAGGATCCAAGTCTTTTTTTGCACTGCTCTAAGTATTTTTTTTGCTTGTCATCACCAAGATAATTCCAGTACTTTTTTAAGTCTTGGTAAAAATAGTCGTATCGTTTATCTTCATCTTGGAATTTGTCCTCAAAGAAAGCCTTCCGGGCAAACTTTTTTCCTTTCATCCCCACCGGAGGAAGACCCTCTGAAAGTAGATTGAAGGTATACCAGGTTCTTGTGCTATCCAGGGTAATTCGAGGAGCTTCCTCACCAAGCAAGATTACCACTTCTGAGAGAACGAAGATGAGTCTTTTTTGCTCAACGGGTGGAGGTAACCCAGTCCGGGTCCTCATACCTCCTGTCGGTGTAAAGAGGTATCCCTGGAAACATTTTCTGCCAGCGATTCTTATGCTCTCTATATTTATTCAAGGTGGTGAGAAGATGTAGGGGAGCTCCATATTTGAAATAGATAATTTGGATACTGTATATGTCGTGGTTTTCTTCGATGGTGCAATTACCCCTTTGTTTGGTAAAGATCCCGGTTGCATCAACTCCCCTGTATTTATCGTGGAACTCCTTGTACGCTTCTTCATCGAGACGCATTATAGCCATAACTTTTACTATCCCGTCTTGGTAGAGATTGTGGCTCCTTAAATCCCCATCCCTTATTGGCCACCAGGGGGAGGCTTTCCTGACAAATTCTGTGAGTTTATCATCTATTCCTCGTTGCATCTCTTCTTTATTTTTAGCATAAGCTCCCATCTCTTCCTCCAGGGCATTCCAGATTGATAGATTCTGATAGCGGGACTTAAGCACTGCTTTAGCTTTGGAGGTGAACTCATCGTAGAAGATTTGTCTGAGAGTATCTCTTCTATCTTTTCGTATAGTATATATACTGACTCCTTTCTTCAGATCATTCCAGGTTCTTTGAATCTCCTTGACACAGGGATCTACCACATCAGGCCAAATGAGGTCAACATACCTTTGGTAATCGCTCTCCTTGGACTTGATTTCCTGAAGCTCATTTTTTGTCCACTCCTCACTGAGGATCTCTACCACCACTCCGCCCCGCTCATCATCGTAGGAGGTCTTCCTCCATATATTATCCCTTGCCCCTTCTACTTTATTAAAGATCTCATGCAGGACCCCTTTCCTTATGAATTTAAGGGCTTTCTTAATATTGTGAAGTTCACCTTTTATATCCTCATAGAAGGATTTGATCTGCTCGAGGATAATCCTTTCCTGCGTTATGTTGAAAAGAGAATCAAATCGGGCTACCAGATCTCTCTTTCTCTGAGAGAAGCTGAACGCCTTAGGAAACCGAGCCTCGCGATAGACCTCATCAACCTGTTCCTCAATCCTCTTTTTTTCTCTTTTTAGATCATAAATCTTATCAACTAAGGACTGGACTTCCTCCTCACCAGATTTTAGCTTTCCTTCAACCCAGTTTACCACTCTCTCTACACTCTGGCTGGTTAAGGGTATCTTATCCTTAACCGGAAGACTGAAGAGCTGATCTATCCACCTGTCCAGAGCATCTCGGAAAGAAAAAAGAAGCTCCTCTTGTTCACCTCTCTTTCCATCCTTTCCCTTGAAGAAAAAGTTCAAACTACTCTCGTAGTTGGAAAGAGTCTTCTTTACCTTCTCATAGGTAGGAGAAAGGTCCCTCTTTTTGCTCTCCTCTATCCTTGTCCGGTAGGCTCGAGGAATTATGGGAAAATCAGAGTCATTTTTTATCTTACTAATAAGAATATTCTCCTTTATGGCGGCTACTTTTTCCAGAAAGTTCTCTTTTTCATTTTCTGCTGCTTTCTCATCTTCTTTCATACCGTATCTTCTTATCATCTCTGATAAAAGGTTCATACCGATATAGCCGGTTATCTTCTCTATGGGAACTCTCAAGGTGGCAACAGCGGCACTGCCGTAGTTAACTGGGTGTTTGTTCCAGAGAGGCGTACCACGGTAATGGGTAATAATGTCAAACTTCAATCCATTTTCCTTATGGGAAAGCATAGAATCGTAAATGGCTACATCAGCAATGAGTCTGTAGAGGGCATTCACATCGTGAATTACAATGTCATTCTCATTTTTTGGATGGAATATATATATCAGATCAAAGGGCCAATCACCACCTTTGTTATCCTCATCACTCACCCGAATCATCGTGGTGTCCCCTATCCACCACTCATAGCCTACCCCTCTTTTGGTATTCTGCCAAAAATCAAGCTCATCCAGGCAGGCAAATGCATTAGCAAAAAGGTGATTCGCATCCTCACGCCGAGCCTGGGTGAGTGCCACCTCTGGTGTCGTTACATAGGCGTATATGTTAGGCCGAAGAAAAAAACCAGAGAGAACGCTCCTAATGACGTAAGCGAGGTCAATAAATATGCCGGAGCCGGTAGCCCCACACAGGGAAGTGAAAATGTAAATATTAAAGGGGGCGTACTCACCTGCGTCAATTAGCATTAGATTTGTCACTCTGTTCACACAGGTTTCTATGACTTCAGGAATATTATGTGGACTTAATAGGTTTTGCAAGAGGCAAAGCCTACCATTTATTCTAACCATTCCTGCTTCTTGACCAATTTTCACTGAATTATATTCAGGGTACCACCATTTTTCAAAATTAGGATCGTACTTCATCCTATTGTGAAATAGCTTCTGTCCATCAAATCCTCCTATATTAAGGTAGTTACTGGCAGGGATTCCTACGGCATCAGCTCCTCTGTCTTGGAAATC
>JAUWZM010000080.1 GCA_030615365.1 Candidatus Aerophobota bacterium
TCCCTGGAGCAAAACCCTGTAAGAAAAAGAAGAAGAGGGAGCAATCTCCATCTCTATGCCCCCTTTTGTTTTTTTAATCTGCTCTATTCTATCCAGGGATATAAAAGAATCAGCCTCCCCATTTATATAGATTTTAACCTCATCAAGTGTCACCTCGCCAGTATACATTGATCCATTATCATCATTATTGCAGTCACACAGAGATCGGATAATATATATGATGATTGGTGTAGATTCCAGCGCAAACCTGCCCCCTTTTCTATTTCCACGTTTTTCTTTCTTTTCTCAACTTTGTTCACGTATTTCCTTTCAAAAAGCGAATATTGCTCAAGGTTACCGGACTTCAACCCAGGGTGGTTCTCAACTTTCGAAATATTTTAAAGATATGCTCTCTGATATCTTTCACTCTGACATCAGGTCCAAATTCCTCAGCAGCCAATAGAACACCTTCGGAAAGCTTGTGCAAAAAAAATTTGTCCAGATTATCTTTGGCTATCTCACATTCGGCTCTATCCTTAAACTTAGAGATATTGTCCAACAAATAGGCAGAATTTGGGCTAAATCTTAAGATATAGTAGATATAGTAAAGATCTTTTCTCATCTTTATATTATCAGATCTGAGAGGAAACGTTAGAAGTTTGTGGAACACATAATTTTCGGGTGAGGGAATAAAAATTTCAATGAGAGTTTCCTCTTCTTTTATTTCTGTCTTTATAGCATCCTCCAGGATTATTTCGAAGTATTCCAATTTATTTACCAGAATTTGTGGCCCAATTAATCTTTCAAGAAGGCTTTCTGAAATATCTTTCCCACAGATAAATTCCAAAGGAATGGGAGCAGTATCTTTGGTTAACTTGACCTCGGGTACAATAGGATACACTTTTCCTATCTCAACATGACGCTCCCAGTATTGTAGTTCAGTTAACCTTTTATAGATTGAATCTTGCTTAAAATTCTCAAATTTTGTTTTAATTCCAATGTCAATATCCGCCGTTAAGTAAGGTTTATCTATCTCTGCTTTCCATATATAATTTCTATAAATATAGGGCACCCAGCCCCCTACTACTATTAGATAGGGAAGGTATTCCTTGAGATCCTTTAATACCTTAAGAAAAGCTTTCTCCTGTACAGACCTATTCAAATAGGTTCACTTTTCCCTTCAAGCATGTTTCTTAAATAATCCGCATGTTCTCGTCCTCGTGGTGCAAAGTTATATAGATCCAGGTAAAGCTGTAGGTTAGAGACAACTTTATATGTGGCGATTTGCCGGAGGTGGTGAAAAACAGATCTTTTGTAGTATGGATAGACAAAATGAACATTTCCTCCTTTAACTAACTGTTTGAGAAGAATTCTATCCTGCATTTCAGAGATAATCTCGTAGAAGCTGGGATGATTTAAGTATATATGGATCTCTTCTGTGATCATATAAGATGTTATTAAGTTAGCGCCAACATGTAGTGTTAAAGCATAGGATTCATCCAGGTCTCTTTGCCCAAGGAAATTCCTTATCTTTTCGAGTATCCTTTCATCAAAACTGTAAAAACTACGAATTTTATTTAGCGAAAAATCATAGTTTTTAAGCCACAACTCCAGAAGCTCTTTTTTCTTAACCAACAGGGTATATCCTTTTCTCCCTTGTTTTACTCTTTCCACAAAACCAAGTTCATCTAAAAATGAGAGAGTGCGTGAGACAAGTCCTAAGCTAATGTTACATTTTTTCGTGAAATCTCGAACTTTCCATTTCATAGCCAAGTCACGAAACATTTCTCGTAAAACTAATGTGGATGTGTCGCTAAAGAGGCTTTTTTCAATTTGTATTGGCATTTTGTTCAATCCTGCAATATGTTCAATAAATATTGAACATTATAAATTATTGAACATAAAAGTCAACTTAAAAGTCAGTTGCTACTATAAATTATATAGGATTATGCATATTCGAAGTTTCAAGATAATTGTTATTTAACCAATCTGTTATCAACATCGTCTAATCCGGGAAGCCTTTTCTACATTTTGTCAAATTTAGTGTAAATTTGGTTACAATGATCCCGCACACTTTTCGAAGAAAAAATATAACAGAAATTATTGGTTTAAAAAAGTGAAAGATGTCTGGACGGCCATGAGTCAACCAGCAAGGGAAGTAGGTGGCGATCGATAATAACAACCAACAATCATCTTAACCTTTATCCTCGACAAATCATCCGGGGCTTTAACACTAAATTTTCCCTCGGGAAAGTAGGTCAATTTCCACTTACCCTTCAAACTCACTCTTTATGGCATAATAAGACTCCTCAATGTATACTTTATCTACATATTAAGGATTTACTTTTAGGGAAAGGCCATCAGTTGCCTCTCTTCACTTGATTGCTTGATGGCTTCAAGTACCTTCATCACCTCTAAGCACTCCTCTCCAGAGGCAATCATTTTTTTGTTTTCTTCGATAACAGCAGATACAAAGTGATGGTGAGAGGTTTCTATGGATTCTAGAGAAGGAATCTGAATGGATGTAACAGTTGGCATCTTCTCCTCATTCCGAAAGAGAACAAGAGAGGAGTTTTGCGATTTTATTCCACCCTTGTTTCCAAAAAGTTGAACAGAAAACGTCGGCTCCATATGAGCATCCCAGGAAACCTCGGAGAATAAACTAGCTCCATCTTTGAACCTCACAAAAACAGTACTTAACTCATCTACATCAGCATAAATATCCTTTTCTTTAAATCGAGCAGGGGTAATTTCAGCATAAGTAGAACCCGTAACAGAGGCTACTTTGGGACAGCCCATCATCCACCAGGCCAAATCATACATATGAACCCCGATATCCATAAGCGCTCCACCACCACTCTTTTCTCTATTGACAAACCAATCTCCTCTTGCCATATTGCCTGTAGAGGGAAAGTCGATTACTGGAGTTCCTCTTCTTCTCATCAAACTGCTTTTTCCGTAGTAGACTCTCCCCAGGGTACCCTTATCAATAATCTTTTTCATAAAATAGAACTGGGGGTAAAAGCGCATGCTCATATGAATCATTAGCCTCTTTTTAGCCTCTTTTGCCGCCTCTACCATAGCCTTGGCATTTTTGAGACTTGTGGCCATTGGTTTTTCACAGAGAACATGCTTTCCTCTTTTTAAGGCAGCAATGCTCATAGGGACATGTAAATAGTTAGGGGTGGCAATACTCACAAGGCCAATTTCCTCCACATCAAGCATCTTCTCATAATCAGTAAAGACATATTTGGCCTTATACTCTTTGGCAAATTCCTCAGCTTCCTTACGATTGATATCACAGATGGCATATATCTCTACTCGTGGGTCCTTTGAATAGCCCTCCATATGAAGACGTCCCATCCCTGTTCCTATAACTCCTGCTCTTAATTTCTTCATGTTGTTTTCTTCTCCTCAAATAAAATCTTCAAAAAAAGGACTAATTATCTCCTTAACCACTCATGAAGACGACTAAAACTCTTTTTTACATCTTCCATCGGATCATGGTATTCTGGCTCATGCTCAATACTTAAGTAACCATCGTAGCCAATCTCCCTTAAAGTGCTGATCACGGCGGGGATGTTAACTATACCATCTCCCAGAGCGCAGGTTTCATGTGCACCAACTTTTTTTATGTCCTTTAGGTGAACATGAAATACATTTTCCCCTAATTCACGAATGGCCTGGCTGACATCGATATTAAAGGTGGCAAACCATCCTGTATCCACGCAGGCTCCAAACCAATCTTTTCTATCTCCAATTAATTTCTTGATCTTTTTGGTAGTCTCTCTACCAGGATGGTTCTCAAAGGCAAGGAGAATTTTGTGCTTTTGACAAAGTGAGTAAGCTTTTTCCAAAAGTTTTTCATTTAAGTAACCGCCCAGAACCTTTGCTCCCATCGCCTGAGCCAATGGAAAGCTTTTCTTTATCTCCTCCTCTGAGTTGCCAAATCCACCAGCGTAGGAGCACACCGAAAGCTTATAACGTGCTAAAATCTGCTTGGCCTTCTTAATTTGCTTCTGGGTAGCCCTATTGTAATTAAGATGAGCTACCCAGAGATCAATCGTCTTAAATTCAGCATCTGAGATAATCCTCATTATTTCACTGAACTCTTCTTCAAAGGTATCTCCATAGAAAAAGTGCTGTGTAGCCTCGTCCGCCTTACCCCAGTTAAATGGCCTTAAATCATAGTTAAGGGCCCGACCAACAAAATTTGCGGTCATAAAAGAAATCTTACCTTCGCCAATCTTCATTACTGCCTCCTGTTTAATATTCTTGTAATGCCAAAAGTTCTTTAGTAGTTTTGTTCTAAACCCTTTATTGTCAAGTATTTTAGTGAAAGTGACTTGCCTCCCCCTACTTCTTACAGTAGGATTTAGTAATACATCCAAAAAAAGGAGGCAAGCCCAGTGAAAAAAACTGCTCGTTTTGTTATCTGGATCTGCTCTAAGTTCACCCGAGAACAAATAGAAGAAATTATTCAGGGTCTTTTAGATGTTCTATCCAACCGCAATCCTGAGGTTAAACCTAAAGATGATTTCAAAGAAAAGCATCCTCATTACCGCAACTTCTTTGTTGATCCAAACCCGCCCCTTAAGGCTCCTCTTAAAACTAGGTCAAAGTTAGACTGGAGGAAAATCTTATCTGCTTATGAGAAGAAAAATGGTCATCTCCTCAAACCAGTTGTTGTCAAAAGTCTCGAGACCAAAGTACCAGAAGGTTCTACCTACAGAACTTGTGGTGCTCCTTGCCAGTACCTTTACCCTGTTAGATAGTAAACATCTAACAGGGTTTATTTCAACGATGGTAAAAGACGCAGGCAGCTCAAATGTAAGGTCTGCTCCTCTTATCCCAAGTGTATCCTCGTCAGCGCAATAAGGCTCGCTATTTCTGCCCTCATTGTGGTTATTCGCTTTATCAACCGAAAGCTTCCGAGCCTAACCTAACTCATAAGAATGGTTATCGGACTGCCGAATCTTGATTCAGAATCAGAGGGGTTTCGCCCCTTTAAAGAGCTTATTGAAAGACTTAATCGAACTTATAAATATCACGTTAGAGCTGCCTATGGCTTCAACTCCAAAAACGAGTCAAGTTCAAAATTTTTTGTAAATTTCCCCCAAATGAAGGAATTATTCACAAAAGTGATTTTTGAAAATTATATCTGCTTAAATTTTAGTATTTTATCTCTAAAAAATAAATGTAGTACGCTTTTTACTAATACCGAACGAAGAGGGTTTAATATTTTTCTATATAGAGATTATAAAATTTTGGGAGCGTAAATTCGATTTTCAACTTGGAAGAGAGAATTTCTTGAGATTTGACCAAAGGATAGGCAACGTTATTGTCTTTTTGGAAATGGGGAATAAGCTTTTCTGTAGTTGGGTTATTTTCTTTCATTAATAGCCTTTAGTTGGAATTATGGCGGATTACATAAGGTATATATAGTATAGGATTTTCTACATTTTGTCAAATTTAGTGTAAATTTGGTTACAATGATCCCGCACGCTTTTTAAATAAAAAATGTAACAAAAATTGTTGATTTAAAAAAGTAAGAGATGCCTGGACGGCCATGAGTCAACCAGCAAGGGAAGTAGGTGGCGATTGATAATAACAACCAACAATTCGGAATGGAAAGGCTTATCAGAGCCATCAAAGATAATCCTCATCTGCAAGCTACCGAACTAATTAAATTAGTGAAAAAAAAGTAGAAGAATTCACTGAAGATCAACCTCAGTTCGATGATTTTACCCTTATAATAGTAAGGGTTAGCTAATCTGTAACAGTATTTGAGTTATCTAAATCTCCTCCAAAAATCCTTGGCCTTCCATTTATTTATCCATACCCTCTTAAATCTTTTAAGGATTAAAAGATCACTGAGTAATCTCTTGATTCCTTCTCCCTGGAGCAAAACCTTGTAAGAAAAAGAAGAAGAGGGAGCAATCTCCATCTCTATGCCCCCTTTTGTTTTTTTAATCTCCTCTATTCTATCCAGGGATATAAAAGAATCAGCCTCCCCATCTATATAGATTTTAACCTCGTCAAGCGTAACCTCACCAGTATACCTGGTTTCTCTGCCTCCCTCCAATCTTAGATATACACCTTTACCATAGCTAATTTTCATTTTTAAAGTTTAAAATTTGCTTGCCTGTTTAAGAGAGCCTCGATAATTTTCTAAATCAGGTTTACTTTCTCACCGAAGCCTTAATCTGTTCTCTCATCTTTTCTGCTTCTACAAGAAGATATCTGAGCTTATCCTCCACTCTTCGGTTGATAGTCCCTTCAGAAAAACTACCATCTTCCTGTCTTTTCCCGGCTGGTAAACCAGTGAGAGTCTCCATGCCTTCATCTATAGTAGAAATAGCCCAGATATGAAATTTTCCGTTTTTCACTGCCTCAATTACCTCATTCTTTAACATAAGATTCTTAATGTTGCTTTTGGGAATAATTACTCCCTGCTCCCCGGTAAGATCCTTAGCCTTGCATACCTCAAAGAATCCCTCTATTTTTTTATTCACTCCTCCAATGGGTTGTATTTCTCCTTTTTGATTGACTGAACCAGTAACAGCAATTCCTTGCCTTATCGGAACATCAGCTAAGCTGGAAAGAATAGCAAACAGTTCTGTAGAGGAGGCGCTGTCTCCCTCTATGTACGAGTAGCTTTGTTCAAAGGTCAAGCTGGTTGAAAGAGCCAAAGGCACATGTGTACCAAATTTTCCTCCCAGATAACCAGAGAGAATCATGACTCCTTTATTATGAGTCTTCCCACTAAGTTTAACATCTCGGTCAATATGCACCACTCCCTTGTCTCCCATAAAAGTTTGAGCAGTCACTCGGGTGGGCTTACCAAATAGAAAATTTCCATAATTGTAGATTGACAGTCCGTTGATCTGACCAACCTTTTCTCCTTTTACATCGATGTAGATGAAATTTCGCTCAATCATTTCCTGAATTTTATCTTTGAGAAAGCTGCTACGATATTCTTGTTCTTGTATGGCTTTTTCTATGTGTTGGGCAGTAATGTAAAAATTGTTGTCTTTTTTAGCAAAGAAGTTAGCTTCTCTTAATAGGTCAGCAATCTTACCAAACTGTAGAGAAAACTTTTCCTGATCTTCAGCTAAGCGAGAGGAATAACCCATTACAGTTGCTACAGCTGATTTATCACAGTGAAGCAATGTTTCTTCGCTGCATATTTTACAGATAAATTCAGCACATTGCCTTACGCTGTCTTCATTGACACCAGATTCATAATCAAAATCAGCTCTTACCTTGAATATTTTTTGAAAGTCCTCATCGTAAATATGCAGCAACTCAAAAATATTTGCGCTTCCCACCATAACAATCTTAATATCCAGAGGAATAGGACTTGGCCTCAAGCCAGTACTACTAATAAATCCATACTGTTCGGTAATATCCTCCATTTTCAACTGTTTTCCCCTGAGAGTTCTTTTCAGGGCATCCCAGACGAAGGGACCGGTCAGGACTTTCGAAACATCAACTATTAAATAACCCCCGTTAGCCCTTGCAATTGAGCCAGTCTTTATACGGGTGAAGTCAGTAATATATCCTCCTGAATAAGCGACACGTTCGATTCTTCCAAATATATTATTGTATGTTGGATTGGTTTCCTCAATTACTGGAGCATGTTTTAGTTGAGAATTATCTACTACTACATTGACCTGATACTTGGTGAAGGATGATAAAACAGACCTTGTTTCCGGATGACGAGTCTTTTTCTCCTCTCTATCAAGAAAGATATTAAAATATTGAATAATATCTTCCTTGGCTTGATCGAAATATGCCAATAAATCCGGATGCTTTCCATATTTTTCCCTTAATATTTTTATTCGAGCTTCTGCTATCGAAGAAGTCATTTTTTTGTTAAACTCATCCAGTTTTTCTTGAGATTCTCTATCCAAAGACTCTATTTGTTGAAAGACCTTTTGGATTTCTTCCTGGAGTATACTTATGCGGCTTTGTATTTCTTTCTTCTTCTCCTCGGGAATGCTTTGGTATTCTTCTTTCGTTAAAAGGTTGCCATCGTCTTTGAGTGGAATCGTAGAAAATCCCAGCATGGTTCTGGTAATACCAAGTCGCTTTTTTCGAGCTTTTTCTTCCAATTGGGAAAAAAGCTTTTTTTTCTTGTCAGTGTATCTCTCCGTGACATCCTTCTTCTGCTTATCATAATCCTCACTTTGGAATCTTTTGGGAAAATCGATTCTCAGATTATAAATGAGGCGTCTCATATCCTCTCTAAAGACTTTACCCCAACCTGAAGGAAGGCTAATAGCCTGAGGTTGGTCCGAATCCTGAAAATTGTAGACATAGCACCAATCATTTGGCACTACTCGCTTGGAAGCTACCCCCTGAAGGACTTTCTTTATCGAAGTTCTCCTCCCGGTATTTCTCATTCCAGTTACATAGATATTATAACCATCACTGTTCATATTGAGTCCAAAGAGTATTGAGTTGATTCCTCTTTTCTGACTTATAATTTCTCCTGTCTGAGAAACCTCTTTAGTAGTTGTCCATTGAACATCATCCAGGGAATAAAACTTTCTCAAACGTTCGGGGGTAATCTCATATTTATTCACGTTAACCCTCCTTGCTTTTTTATAATTCCAGGGGTTTTGACGAGTGAAGACTTCGCTTATCTTTTGAACCCAGAGCGTCTACTAATTCCACCACTCCGTCATATCCTTATCTTTACCTCATTATAGTTAAATTTTGGTGAATATGCAAGTTTTCGCGGTTAAGTCATGTTGATCACCACTCAAAACTGACCCGCCTTCACCATTGAATTTTGACCCACTTCCATTTTTCAGATAACGCTGCGTTGTCAAATGCCTGATAGATTGTTCAACAGAAAATATCTATACCAGAGCCTTGCAAACTTAACAAAAAACGAATTTTGTGTATGATTTCAGTGAGATAAACTTTATTGAAAGAATAATGAAGGCGAAAAAAAATGGAACGTAATAAGGAACAAGGTGGCATGGAAAAGCTTGTAGGACACGCGGTAAAGTTAATTGATCTGGTGGATTACCAAGAGGGTTCCGTGGTGAGTCGAACGATAATTGACAAAAAGAGGGGGACAGTAACCTTTTTCGCTTTCGATAAGGGGCAAGGATTGAGTGAACATACAGCCCCATTTGATGCCCTGGTGTACCTTATTGATGGCGAAGCTGAAATTGTTATCTCCCACAAACCTCTTCACCTAAAGGAAGGTGAAATGGTTATCCTACCAGCCAACGAACCACATGCTCTGAAAGCAGTAAATAAATTCAAAATGATTTTAACAATGATACGATCTTGACGGAAGCTTAATGAGTTTTGAAACATTTCATGATATGATTCATTTTTCTTGAAAGCTTCCAAAAGTAGGTATTGATTTTTAACATTTTCTCTTTTGGGAAACTTCTTCTCCCGAACTATTTGGCCCGTCTACCTCCATCACCTCCTTTTTTTCACCTTTTACTATTGGTTCTTGTGGGAATTCTTCCATTATCCCTTGTAGATTAAAAGGAAAGATCATTTCTCAACAGAAAGGATAACCCTTGCTTTCCTTCCTGAACCCTCTCCTGGGAAGAAGGATACATCCGTATAAAAGTGTCTCCGAGGTAGAGGAATCCTCTTTCGTTCGCTGCCATCAGGTTTCATAGTGTATAAATCTCTTTGGTTAATCTTCAGATCTACATACCAATAGATCAGAAGTTTTCCATCGCTGGACCATTCAGGCATGGCATCCACTGCAGGATAACCCAGTGGAATATACGCAGCAGAGAGATCTTTTTCCTCGCCAGTTTCAACATCTACAACGTAGATATGCCAGTGATATCTACCTTTTATATGACGCATAAAGGCTATCTTGGAACCATCAGGAGAAAGTTTTGGATCATTATCTCCAGTTCCAGCTTTGTGTCCGGCGATTGGATCTTTACCTTCTGGATCTTCTTTGGGGTAGGTGAGTTGTCTAAGATTAGTGCCATCAGCGTTCATAATCCATATTCCTCTATCTTTTCTTGTAATATTAATAGCAGGGAAAACAATTAAATTATCCACCTGATGAGGATCTACCGGCAAAAGATATTCAGGCACGGGAAGTTCAGTAATATTTTGAATTTCCATGTTATCATTTAAATCTATACGATTGATCTGTGGCCTTCTTCCTGGATTGTTAGTAGAAACATATAAAAGAGCTTTGCCATCAGGTGTCCAATAACTGTTGCATGCAAGTATCCCTTTACGAGGTGGAACAAGACTTTTCAATCCAGTGCCATCCAGGCCAATGAGCATAATTTCTGTTTCATCATATGAACCGCTCCTTCCTGTTGCAACGTCCGGTGCTCTTTCCTTGTTGTAACGGGTAAAGGTAATCCATTCCTTATCTGGTGAGACTCGTGTATGGGTCATCTGCCTATAGGGATCTGAAATAATCTTGGCCATATTTTTCCCATCCAAATTAGCAGTGTATATAGCAAATCTAGCGGAACTGGGATTATCTTCAGCAATTCCTTTTTCTAAATGTCCGTTAGTTAAAGTTTTCATGGTTATCCCCTAATCTTAGATATTAAAATCTTGTATAATTTTCCGTATTCTTTGATACTATAATCTACCAACCTGCCTATTTCTCACCCCATTTCTGCCTTATTTTAGCTCTTTTTTTGCCAGAAATATATTTTACTACTAAATTATTAGCAAATTCTTCTTTGTAGCTGATTCTCTACTTATTTTTCTATCTCCTGATACATATAGTATCGCTCTTTCTTTTCATATGCAAAGTAGGGCTTAAATGTTTTGCTCTTCATCGGTCCCTTTGTTTGAAAAACAAGGTCCTTATCAGATACAGGCAGGATCCATGATGAAGGATCCTTTATATTCCCTTTTAAAACTCCAGGTTTAGCTGTAGCTAACACTACCGGCCCATACATAAGTGCGGCAAGATTGGGATGATACTTATCTACGGGAATAAAATAAAGATCCAGAGGAAATTTTAGATCAACGATATCCCCGTTATTCCATACTCTATTAATCTTGCCCCAGTCACC
>JAUWZM010000074.1 GCA_030615365.1 Candidatus Aerophobota bacterium
AGATAAATTTTCTAATTGTCAGGATGAATTTTACCAAAGTAGTCAAATTATGGATAAAATTTCTCAGTTACCCTTCAAAAAAAATTTGGAGGTGCTGATAACATCATTTCTCCGGGGAGGTTTTTCACCTCCCTCCTAGAAATGGACAAAATGGGTTTTATATTTTCACTTTAATTAACAAAAACAGATAGTCAAATACATATTCACACCATAGTGAATATTATACTAGGGAAGTACATATGAGATTAGATGATAAAGTAGCTCTCGTTACAGGTGCTGGTAGAGGTATTGGAGAAGCTATAGCTGTCCGTTTGGCACAGGAAGGAGCAGACATCATAGTGTGTGATATTGATGTTAACAGTGCTCGGGAAACAGCCGAGAAGATTAAGCGTATAGGTCGACGCTCTTTGGTAACAAAGAGTGATGTGAGCAAAATTGCCGATATTGAAAAAATGGTCAATTTGACTCTGGAAAAATTTGGAAAAATAGATATTCTCGTCAATAATGCTGGTATAGTCATTGTCGGCTCTGTCACGGAATATAGAGAAGAAGACTGGGATAAAACAATAAATGTTAACCTCAAGGGGGTTTTTCTGTGCTGCAAGGTAGTCGCAAAAGTTATGATAAAACAAAAAAGCGGGAAGATAATAAATATAGCATCTGACTCAGGTAAAACAGGCAGTGCGCTTTTTGTCCCTTACAATGCCAGTAAATTTGGAGTTGTAGGCTTTACGCAAGGACTTGCTAAGGAACTTGCCCCTCACAAAATCAATGTAAATGCTGTTTGCCCTGGCGTTGTGGAAACAAAAATGTGGGATTGCGTAGACGAGAAACTTAGGAGAATGTGGGGTCTCTCCAAAGTAGAAGCTCTCAAGATGCACATAAAGCGAATTCCTCTTGGTCGCCTGGAGAAACCGAAGGATGTCGCAGGAGTGGTAGCTTTTCTCACCTCTAAAGATGCAGATTATATGACCGGTCAGGCAATCAACGTAACAGGAGGACGGGAGATGCATTAAAGCCAAACAGAGAGCTCACAATGAATGAATGCAAAAGTTGGATGTGTAGGGGGCCTATTAGTTGAGGTTATGAGGCAAAAAGAATGTGATCCTTGTATTTCGATAAAATCCCGTACCTTCCAAGATGAGGAAAGAAACAAGACACTAACAGAGATCTTTGATATCTGGGCTGAGAACCTTTGGAAAATTGGTGTTGTAGGCATGGTACCGCTATCCGCCATAGCAAAGATTAACCTGAAAAATGTTAATACCGGCACTTTCACTGCTAATGCTTCTGTAGGATGTGGTAACTTTAATCGCTTGTACCAGCTCTTCTGGAAGAAGTAGAAAGGAGTCCAACAAGGATTTCTGCCTGAAAAAAGGCAGAAATCCTTGTTTATCCAAGGAAAAGAAAATGAAAGATCAAAAAGATCAATTATTAGGCAAGGTAGACTATCATATTGAAAAGTGGCGATTGCAGGGAGAAATCCCTCTTATAATTTGGGCTAAGAATAATTTAGAAAAGAAACCAGTGGTAATATTTCACCATGGATACACCGCATCTAAAGAACAACTTATTGGATGGGCACCTCCTTTAGCTGAAGCTGGATTTTTAGTTGTCCTGCCAGATGCCTATCATCATGGAGAGTGTCGGGATCCAAATTTCGAAGTCAACAATCAGGAGAACTTGCCCAGAGAATTTTTCGTAAATATAACCACTACCGCAGAAAAAGATAAACTCATTATTAATTTTTTAAGAAAAAGAGAAGATGTGCAAGAAGAAAGTATTGCTATAGCTGGAATTTCTATGGGAGGATTTATAAGCCTGGTAGCTATTGCTTTGCACAAAGAGATAAGGGCAGCAGTAATTATTGCTGGTGCAGCACAATGGGAGGCCTTTTTAAAAGAAACTAACGCATTTGATTTGTCAGGTTATAAGAAAGATCTAAGAAATCAGATTGATAAGGAAGTGCAGGAATTATTCGAAAAATATGAACCCATAAGATATTTAAATAGATATCCTCCTATCCCCATTTTATTTTTGCATGGAGCAGAGGACAAGATTGTTCCTGTAAGCTGTATTGAAAAATTCTATGAAAAAATAAGACCTTTTTATCCTCCAGGGAGAATAAAATTCAAGAAATTACCAGGGCTCAATCATTCTACCCTTGGTTCTTATGAATATCTTATCCCAGACACCGTAGATTGGTTTAAGAAGTTTTTAATCTTATAAATTTATGTGAGGTTTTATGTAAGACAGATTGAGCCCTTAATTAAGCCGGTTTCTTATGGGTGTAATTTAACCCGACTTCCACATTCTCAATCAAAGTTTATGGTATTTTGCGAGTTTATTCAGTCACTATTTTGAATTTCTAAAAGAACAAACTGTATAAATAAAGGATTTCGTTCATCAAAGTTCCCCAAAACCCATTATTTTTGTGGAAGTAGGGCTATCCCAAATCATCTTGATAAACTGTGAGCAAAACTAGGTTTTTGTAACCATATATATCATTAGTCAAGTGGGATCATCATAGAGGTTATTGAATGAGCTGGAAAGGTGTACTTAAAGTCTTTTGTTATTCCTTTAATTGCGTATTCTGAAATCCCGACAACATCAGAGAGTATGTCAGGCGCGTTTATCTCCCATACTTTTACTTTTTCCTTGGGAGAACATCCAGGCAAATGCATATCGCAAGTCAAATTTTTTGAAGGATGTCTATTTATTACATGAATATAGAGTTTCTTTTTATCCTCGCTCAGTGACGCAGAGCAGTCCAGATAGGGAACATCCTTGAGTGAGGGTACTGCACCGGTTCTTGGCAAATCAAAACAAGGTGATTCCACCTTTGCTCTGACGGAGAGTACGCCTGAGTGTTCAGTATAATTCTTGAAAACTGAGTATAAGGAACTGGGATTTGCCTGGGTCTGATCAACTATTATTAGTCCCATCACATTCACAAGGGAGGCCAGGTTTGCCATAAAGATATCCTCTCTTTGCATAACATTCAAAACTCCTGCCGCATATAAAGCATCTCTCAATCTAAACCTTGCTATCCCCATTATGTTCCACTCATCTATTATGATTTTTACCTCTTTTTCCCCCTTTAGAACCTTATCTATGGTTGCCTGTGTTTCTCTTAGCATTCTCTCTAAGTCCTGGGGTGCGGCAACAATGGTGTGATAAAGCCTGTCTTTACCCAGTCCTCTTCTTTCCTCTACGGAAAGCTGTGGTATATACCAGTGAACGGAAAGAAAGTCAATATGCTTGCCTGCGACCTTGAGAACAATATCATTCCAATCAGTCAATGATTCTAAAAATTTCTTAATATCTTCAGGAAGGGGCGCTCCCGATTCAGTTAACGCATCCCCAGGCCAGCTTGCAAGACAGCCAACAGCCACTATTTTAACCTTAGGGTCAGTTTTCTTCAAGGCCTGGCTATACTCTATTAATTTCTCTGCATAACTCTTAGCGTCTGTATGTCCTATTTCCGTTGGAAAACAAACCTCATTACCTACCCCCCAGAATTGTATTTGGTAAGGCTCGGGATAACCATTATCCGCCCTCCAGGATCCTTCAAGTGTTGAAGGGCTGCTATTGCAGTATCTATTCCATTTAACGGCTTCTTCCACCGTGCCCGACCCAAAGTTTAAGCATAGATAGGGCTCAGCGCCAACTGCCTTGCAGAACTGAATAAATTCATCGGTTCCAAAATCGTTTTCCTCCCAGGCCTTCCACGCAGGGTCACGCCTCGCTGGTCTTTGATCTCTGGGCCCTATTCCGTCTTGCCAGTGGTATCCATCGGCGAAACAGCCTCCAGGCCATCTGATCACAGTAGGATTAACTTCCCTGGTAAGCGCGATGACATCTTCTCGTAAGCCGTTAAGATTTTCTGCAGGCATTAGGGAAACAGAGTCAATCCAAAGAGTTCCGATCCCCTCAAGAATGATCATAAATTTACAGCTTGAAGCTGTTTTATCTGGGGTAAGAGTTAAGGCGTATCTTTTCCATTCAGAAGAGCAGTTGTCTATCGTTTGCATGGCGTAAAGCTCTTTCTCATTGTTACCTAAGGCTATAATGATTTTACCATTAAAGTTTTTCTGCTTAAGATGAAGGGTAGCAATGTAATCCCTTCCTTTTACAACGGAGATGCCTGATTGTGCTATGCCCCTGATTTTTTCATCGTTGGCTGATATGGTTATTTTCTGTGAGTATTTCCCACTGTAGGATACCTCGGCGTCGTGAGTGTACTCTACAGATTTTTCCTCACCTATGGACTTCCAGGCAAAAAAAGACTCAAACTTTCTGTTCTGCAGCATCTCAGCCCAGATGCCTCCCTTTATAATATTAGCCAGATTCTCGGTAAAGTAGCCGTAAATGTAGGAATTTATTCGTCCTATCACATCTTTTACATTAATTATTATGCCTGCATCTGCATCTTTAAGCGTCATAATCTTCTCCTCTTTTTTTTCAATTTCTTTCTCAGAAGATACATTTGTTTCCCCTTGAGCAAGACAAGGTAATGCAAAAAATATTACTGTCAAACCTATCACCACTAATAAGCTTTTTTTTAACATTTCAACCTCTCCTATTTTTTAATTTAAGTGGCATTCAAGTACTGTTACTGAATGAGGAGGGAGAGTATATGAAAATTTCTTCCCTTCCAGGTGAAGAGACTTTTCAACAGTACGTATAGTTTCGGGATGTAAAAAATCATTCTGCGATAGAGCACTGGGGGCATTTATCTCCCAGATTTTTATCAATTGCGAGGGGATAGTCTTTTCAAGGTGGAAATTTACCTCAATATCCTGCTCGAGATGTCTGTTAATGACATGAATATATAGTATCTTTTGATTTCGATCCAGAGTAGCGGCACAATCCAGGTAGGGAACTTCAGAGATGACTTCTTGATGTTCCTCGGCAGAAGAGGGGAGATTATATTTAAGTGGGCAGTTGAAAGTGGATACCTTAGTTTGACATTCAACAACCGTTGGTCCAGAATGCTCAGAATATACTTTAAAAATAGGATAAATTGGACTTGGATAGGTATCTATACCATTAGTCTCAACAACTCCCACCATATTGACGGTAGTAAAAATATTAGCCAGAGGTATTTTTTTGCACAATCTAAATAAAATATGGAAAATACCTGCTGCATAAAGTCCCTCTCGTAATGCAAAATCAGTTTCCTGGAGATGCATTGAGAATAGTCCAGTAGAAATATCACTCTCCTTTATCCTTCTAACAGTGGGAAGAAATACATTCCATTCATCCAAAGCGATTTTAATACTGTGCTCATCGCTGCTAAATTTATCTACAGTAGAGACGATTTTTTGTAGTTTCTTCTCTAAATTTTTTGGTGAGGATACTACGGCATGGTATAGATGGGTATCATCCATAGGCTTTAAAAACACTCCTGGAAAATAGTAATGGACAGATAAATAATCTACATAAGCTCCTGCCAGGCTCAATAATTCCTCATTCCATTCTGCATTCTCTCCCTCATTATGCTGTGTTCCAACAGCGCTAAATTCAATGGTAGAGTCAATTTTCTTCATAGCTTCATGAAACTCTATGAACCCCTTTGCATACGTCTTTACGTCTGTATGACCAATTTCACTTTTCAGGTTAATTTCATTCCCTATGCTCCAGTATTTCACATTATACGGTTGTAGGTGTCCAGATTTTGCTCGTTTTGCCCCCCAGGTGGAATCTTTATCACCGTTACAGTACTGTAACCATTCAGCGGCTTCTGTGGAAGTTCCTGAGCCAAAATTGACGGTAATATAAGGCTTTGCTCCCACTAATTGGCAAAATCTCATAAATTCATCTGTTCCAAAGTCATTTGACTCCCATTTACGCCAGGCAAGGTCAAAACGTACTGGACGTTGGTCTCTGGGCCCAATTCCATCTTTCCAATGATAACCATCGGCAAAACAACCCCCTGGAAATCTCATAACAGGAGGTTTCAATTCTTTTATTTTTTCTATTACCCCCCGCTGCATCCCATAAATATTGTCCCCGGGCATGAGAGATGGTGAATCTATCCAAAGAGTTCCCTGGCAATTAAAGGCAATGATAAAACAGGCGTTTCTGTCAGCAACAGGGGCGATTAAATTAAAATTGTATTTTTGCCAGGATGCATTTACCCCATTTATGGTGCAGTGAGTATAAATAGCGCCATTATCATGAGCTAATGCAATTGTAATGTTGGGTGCGGTCATTCCTTCCTGTTTAAGGTACACATATCCTACATAATTTCCTCCGGCCTTCACTGAAATTCCTCTTTGCACAATACCCGTTTCTTCAGTAAAATCTTGAGCCAGAGTAATTTTCTGTGAACATTGATTATTCGGTGAATAGCCTTTCACGCATCCCCCGCTTACTCCACTTTTTTTGTGCAGCATCAGCCAGGGATCCGAGACACCATCACCGTTGTCGTCAGGCGATCCAAACTTACGATTCACCAACATCTCTGCCCATAATCCTTTTGTAATACAATCCCCCATAAATTCTAACTGCTGTCCGAAAATATTGGTATTGACCTCACCAACTACTTTCTCTGGCCTTATCCACACCTCAGCATTATTTTTTGTCATGCGTTGACCTCCTTAGTATAGTTTAGTAATGTCGAAACTTGACCACAAAGAACACAGGGATAGGCAAAAAACTGTAATATGTGATAAGTAATGAGTGATGACGTTTTTACCCATCACACATCACATCTTTTCTCCCATCTGTGCTCTCCCTAATGAGAATCACCCTTCTCATTCTCTCCTTGTAGCTATTCAGCCACCAAGGCACTTCAGAGAGAAGTTTTTTCTGAAAGGGAAATATATTCCTTAATCACCGTGTCCACATCTTTGTTTAAATGAACTATATCTTTCAAAGCCATTAACATCTCATCCATTTTTTTATGCTGCCATATATTCCTTCCAAATGCAATTCCTCTCGCTCCTGCATCCATAGAGTGCTTCACTGTTTGCAAAATGTCCCTATCACTATTTATTTTTGATCCTCCAAGTACTACTACCGGTACGGGTGAGCTGTTAACTATGGCTGAGAAATCTTCCACATTCCCAGTATAAGGTATTTTTAAAATATCAGCCCCAATTTCTATAGCTATTCTACAGGCATTTTCTATAATTTTTGAATCGGTCTTTTTATCCTCAGGGATATCCTTTCCCCATAGCAGTATCTCTACCATCAGAGGCATTTCCCATTGATCACATCTGGTAGCAAGATCCGCTATTAATTTAATATTGGTTAATTGCATTTTCTTATCTGTCCCCCAGATAAGAACTACCTTTACCGCATCGAATCCCCATTTTATAGCTTGCTCTACGGATGAGAGCAAGCTATACCCTGAGACGGTATCAAAATTACCTGGGATATTAGAAAGCAATATGAAATCAACAGTTAAGATTCTCGCTGGTGCTTCCTTTTTCCCAAAGAATTCTTTTGTGAGTCTGAATGTACCAGGAGCCATTATCACGGCATCTATATCGTTTTTAATGAGTTTCTTAACAACATTTACAGGATTTTTTAGGCCTTCTATAGCACCTAAAAAAAGGCCATGGTCTATAGCAATTATTACTGCTCTGCCGGTCTGGGAGTTAAATATTTTGGAAACTCTCACTTCTTTCACTTCTATTCTCCTCGTAATTAGTGTATTTGAATTTAATGAAATTGCCAGTTACTCTTGCACTCTATAAGATTAAGTTATATCTTTCGCTTTTATAATTTCTTCCCAATCATACACACCAACAGTCCGTTGGCGTGGCTTCATTATTAAGAAATCGTTACTATTCCATTCTCCAAATATTAGATTTTTGATAAGTCTCATATCTCCCTGAAGTTGTACAAATTGTTTCCCATCAGCTTGCGCCATCGCCCTGCACTTATCAGCGTATCCTAAATGCTGTGTTTCTGGAATCTCAATAAAAATAACCTTACTCTCTTGTTGATTTTTTAAGTGAGAATTCAAATTTTCGAGGATATATCGAGCGTTTTCTTCTCCGTATAATTTTACATATTCTTTATAGTCTTTATCCAGCCCCAGGATTTCGTCAATGCTTGTTTCCCGCACATAAGACTCACCCCGCTCAATATATCCAGTGGAACTGAATGGCATGCTGGGATTTTCAGCAAAGTGCTCCTTAAACTTATTTTTTGAACCGAGAAAAATCGTGCAGCAGTCATGTGCTTTTGGTATAATAATATTGGTATCCCTTGATAGTAGATTCACTACCCCATTCCCGCATAAGCCATACCCCAGTAAAATTGCATCATACTTTTTCTGGCTCTTTTGAGTCTCATCAATCTTTAATTGAATTACTTGCCTGAGAAAGTCACTTTCGTCATGAGCTCCCTTTTCCGTAAATTCAATATCAATTATGTGAGGAGTTCTTGCCACACAGTAACAGATCTCTCGCATAAATACTTCGCATGCAATTAACTTCAATAACATAAATATGCTCCTCTATAGTTCTTTGGGTAGTGTCAGAACTTAACCACAGAGAATTAATTTTTCCCTCTGTGGTTTCTATATTCCTTTGTTATTTCTGACATTTCTTAAACAGGGATCTCTGCCTTTTTTTCGGTCAGAGATCCCTGTGGAACTTCTTATTACTTTTTCCAGAAGAATTGGTAGATACGATTCAGTGTGCCACATCCTACAGATGGATCAACAGTAGCAGTGTCGGTATTAACATTCCCCAAATTTATGTTCGTTATAACAGGAAGGGGTGTCATGCCTATAACACCAATTTCAAAAAGACTATCAGCGTAGATGTCGAATATCTCTTTCATCGCCTCGTCTCTTTCCTCATCTGGAAGATAGGGGACCTCATCGCACAGCGAAAACATTCTTTTTACCTCATCTGGTGGCTCCTCGCCACTCTCTCCCTTTGTATTCCACCAGGTCATCCACATATAGCCCCAGCGCTCTCCCCTAATAAAGTTATTCATACCTGCTGCCATTACAAAAGGTGCCGCATTGCCAAAGCCCCATGGGGAAGCCATAAATTGACCTGCAGACATAAGAGTTCCTAAGTAACCACGATCTACCGGTTTGACAGAGGTTTTCACTCCAACTTCTTCCCAGTATTCTTTAATGAGCTCACTCCAAACAGCAGGCATAACCTCTGCCAGATTGAGTATTATCATAAGGAAAGGTTCACCATCGGGCCTGAGGCGGAATCCCTCTTTATCCCGCTTATCCATTCCCATTTCATCTAAAAGCGTATTGGCTTTTTCTGGATCATAGTCAGCATAAGCTTGAGCCCATTTTTCCTCATAAAAGCTAGCACCTGGGGTAACTGTTGCTTGTCGTGGTGTGCTTTTCCCAAAAGCAAAGAGCTCATTGAATTCCTCACGATTAATGGCTAAAGATAAAGCCCTGCGGAATCTTACATCTCTTAAAATATCACCTACGGCTGGATCCTCAGTGTAATTCTGGGAAATTACATAAGAAGGATTGGCGCCTCGGTAATCCTTCGCCAGCCACACATAATATCCCCCTTTTTCTGCTCCTTCCATAAAAACAGGATAATCCTGTATGCTCATAAACCAGTCCATATAATCATATTCTCCGGATATCACTTTTAAGGCCTTGGTCTCATCATCACCAAATACAATCGCTTTCACTGTGTCGATATAGGGAAGTTGATTGCCCGCAGTATCTATCTTATAATAGTAGGGATTTCGCTCAAATACCACTCCTTCGGGTAGTGTTTGTTTCATCATCCAGGGACCAAGGGTAGGAATCTCAGGATTTAGTACTCTACCTATCACAAAATCTCTTTTGTTATTAAAGAGCTGCCACCAATAATCGTAACCGGCCTCTTCTGCCAGCTCATCAGCCTCAGGGTTGTAATCTATGTGATACATTTCAAGAGCATGTTTGGGCAGGAAAACATCATTTTGAGTTCCGAGAAGTGTAGCCCCAGATAAGTACCAAATTATAGTCCAATAAGGTCTGGCGAAGTGGAAGCGAACTGTGTAATCATCTATCTTTTCTACGCTCATCAATTCACCACCAGGCATCCATTTTTTGGGTTTAACTGGTACGAGGTCATCATTCAAGATAACACCTTCCCAAAGGAAAAGTATATCATCTGCGGTGAAAGGTGCACCATCTGACCACTTCATTCCTTTTCTTAAGTACAAAGTAAAAGTTTTTCCCTCGTCTGAGAATTCCCAGCCTTTAGCGATATTAGGAACTACTTTTTCAATCTTACGATCCAGATTAAGCATATACTCAATCGTGGTGTGAAGTGTAGCTGGAGCCGGGAGAAACGTAGCTATTGCACCCAGGTGAAGGGTTCCGCCATATGTCCCCACCTCCTCAAATGGTTTATCCACCAAAGGCTCCTCAGGAAGCCTTTCCTCTACAGGGGGAAGCTCACCAGCGGCTACTTTTAATCTGAGCATAGGAGCTTCATGGAACTTCTCTATCTTGTTTCCAGTGGCTTCTTCATACTCTTGCAGGGTAGACCAACCCCAGTTTGTCTCAGCTAACAGTGGAGCTGCTGCCAGCAGACATATTGCCCCACTTAACAGCACAATCATTATTTTTCGTATCACTTTTTTTTCTCCTTTCCATGATTTATTTTTTGAACGCTTTCAAAGAAAAAGTTAGAAGCAATCAGGAGACTAAAGCTTACTCTGCCCAGATGTAGAGTTGTAGCGGTATACCGAATCTGTGGGAATCTTTTTCCCTTTAGAAAGCTTTCCTTTATTGTGATATCATGAGCTTTAACGACCTATTTATTTTTTCACCTCCTCCTGGCCTTGTTTTTAGCTTCTTTACCAAGGATCTATTTTACTACTGATTATTTTAGCAGATTTTTCTTTTTTGTCAGGTAACTGTCAAGGGAAAAAGTGTACTTCTCCTCAAGGCATCTGTAGAGTTTTCGTAAGGATTATCTACTACCCTCGCAAAATCAGCTTTTTTATCTTACCTTTTAACTTCCTCAAAAAATTCATCCTTACTTATAATCCAGAGCTATCATTAAAAAGGTCTCCAATTTAGGAGAGGTGAATTCCAGATAGTCTTTTTTCACCTCATAGGCTAATTCTTTTTCCTCAGGAAGCTTTATTAACCTTTTAGGTTCTTTTCCATCTAATCTTAGCCTCAGCTTTATTCCTTCTATAGGAATATTAGGTAGCTGGGCTTGAAAGTTAAGAAGGTTAATAAGGTAGCGTTTCTTATCCTTTTGATGAAAAGAGGTTACCTCTACAGATTTGGGAGCATCTGTTTCCAGGAAAAGTGGTTTTGGGCAGAGCATCTTAATTAAATTGGCAAAGATCAGGCGGTGAGTATCATGTCCTACCGATTCCAAATCTACAGCAACATACAGAGCTTTCCCTTTCCCATATTGATTCAAGATGATAGAGGGATACTCAGTGGGAATACCTGGAGGATTACTGTGAATAGAGGCAAAATGACCTGGGTTTTTGGGATCGGCATAAGGTAGAGTAAGGGTGGCTATGACTCTTGCCTTCCCTTTTAGCTTTACCTTTAACTGGGAGGAAAGAATAGCTAAAGGATACCTATCAGAGTAATAAGAAGGGAAAAGCCCTTTTTTTTCCTTAGGAGAAATATAAGTAACTATTTCCTCTGTTTTTCCCAGGTAAGAGATACCAAAGACATCAGATAGGAGAAAATCCTTTCCCTTTTCCCCTTGTTTAGTCATAAGAGAGGTGTACTTACTTGCATAAAGGCTGCCACCTGAGGAAACAAAGTTCTTTAGTGCCTCAACTTCTTCCTCGTCGATCATTATTAGATTGGGCAGAATAATAACCTGATAGGAGGAAAGGTTCTTAAGGTTTTTCCTAGTGATAACACCAGAAGGGACATGGTGATTTAAAAGGGATTTAGCAGCACCAAGAGCGGCTTGAGAATGAGGAGGAACTTTCGCAGCATCGAAGAGAACCTCGCTAACTTTTTTACCATTATTGGCAAGAGCAATCCTTGACTCAAGACCAAGGTAAATTCCAACATCCTGGCAGAGCTTTCCCCCTAAGTATTTTTCGTATTCCTTGGTTTCTTCAAAGATCTCTCCCATTCGCTCATAAACATCTTTATTTAAGGTCCCCACAGGATCAATAGCATCAATGAAAACAAAGGCACCGTTATTAGCCAGGGTTAAATATATCTGAGCTTTCAGTAATGCTTTGGACTTTATTGATGTGTGATCGGTTAGATTAGGATAACATCGGGAGGCAAAAAATTCAAAAGGTGTA
>JAUWZM010000085.1 GCA_030615365.1 Candidatus Aerophobota bacterium
GTGAAGAGTTGAAGGTTGAGAAAAGAGATTTGCAGGATATAAGGAAAAAATACGGGATAGAAGAGGATAAACGAAATGCCATGTAAAGTAACGATAGAATTTGACATAATTTGGAAAATATGCTCTCTTTCAATAAGAGCCTTGCGCAAAATTCTTACTTTCGGGAAGATACTTATAGGAAGAGGAAAAGAGAGCGTGAGGGAGTGTAAAATTTGTGGAATTTTTGCCAAATTTCCTGAGAATCTTTCTAAAAAAGGAGAGCCTTGCGCAAATGGTATCTCAAATCCTCTTTCTGAAAGAGTTTGAAATGTCCGCAGTCTGAAAGGTAGACCTGATTAATAAGGGATTGAAACGGAAGCAAATCGTATTGATACACAGAAAAGATCTTCTTCGTCTGAAAGGTAGACCTGATTAATAAGGGATTGAAACTTTTTATCCCAGCTGTCAGTAATGCATGAATGTCAGATGTCTGAAAGGTAGACCTGATTAAGAAGGGATTGAAACTTATCACAATGCCATATGGTATTTGCATCACCACCTATACCGTTTGAAAGATAGACCTGACTAATAAGGGATTGAAACATCTCAAGATGACAGGCTTCCTCGGCTAAGTCTTGCAGGGTCTGAAAGATAGACCTGACTAATAAGGGATTGAAACTATTTCTCTTTCGTTTAATCCTCCATGAGTACTGAGGTCTGAAAGGTAGACCTGATTAATAAGGGATTGAAACGTAGTATCTATATATGGAGCACCAATTCCAGCATCTAAGTCTGAAAGGTAGACCTGATTAATAAGGGATTGAAACGCCTTTGCTGGCCAAGCAGAAGATTGTCTTTCTGGAGTTTGAAAGGTAGCCCTGATCAATAAGAGATTGAAACGTTAAACCCCAGTCTCCTTCTCGAACCTCCCAACCTTCCGTCTGAAAGGTGGACCTGATTAATAAGGGATTAGAAGATGCTTTCCAGAAGAATATAGTTGGGGAAGCTATGTAGACAGAATCTGGTATCCTGAAAAAGACGTTCTTTGCTCTAATAAAAGGACGTTATAGAAGTTATTCGGAAAAACCTTTAAGGAGACATGAAGAGGATTGGAAGAAAGAGAATTAAGCTTTTACTTAGATACAACGATCCCAAACTATTTGTTTGCTGATGACACTCCTCGAGAAAGGGATATTACTAAGCAATTTTGGAAGGAGATCAAAAAAGACAAATACAACGTGTTTATATCTAGGCTTGTAGTAGATGAAATTGAGAGAACCTCAGACTTAGATAGAAGGAAAAGATTTATTAGCTATAATCTCTGATATAAGGTCTCTTCCCATTAGTGTTGAGACTAGAAAATTGGCAAAAATTTACCTTGCTCGAAATATTATCCCAGCAAAGTATGAACCAGATGCTATTCATATAGCTACAGCAACGCTCAATGAGGTAGATGTTATAGTTACCTGGAATATGGATCATATGGCTAATCCTAAAACTAGAATTACTGTAAGAGAAGAAAACGAGCGATTGGGGTATAAAGTAGTTGACATCGCTACCCCAGAGGAGGTGATAGTGAGTGAATAAGCCATCTTGGAAGTCCGTTGTCTTCGATGAATTGCATGCCATTAGGGAGAAAATAACCTTAGAGTTAAAGGAGTTGCCTATGGAGGAATGGACGAAGTATTGGATTGAAGAGGTTAATAAAAGATTAAGAAAAGATGGTTATAAATATGAAAAGAGCACGGAAGGATATGAAGTTCTAAAAAAGATTTAATCACTTTCCAAAAATAGGTTCAAAGGATGGGAGGTCTGGAAAGAGGAGACTTACGCAAAATTTTTGCCTCCAGGAAGATGTTTATAGAAAGTAGATTAGAGAGAATAAAGGAGGGTAAAATTGGTGGGATTTTTGCCAAATTTGCTGAGGATCATTCTCAATAAGAGGAGCTTTATCTAAAATAGTACCTCAAACCATTTTAAATAAAGAGTTTGAAGTGCCCACGGTCTGAAAGGTAGACCTGATTAAGAAGGGATTGAAAAAGGTAAGAATTGGGGAGAGAAAAGGTTATTGAACAACTTTTAAAGAAGTTAGACTCACTAAGAGCTAAAAAGGGAAGATAAACCTGGTTGGCTAATAAAAGGGTAGAACTCTTATATCTTCCCTCCGGCTATTAATCCAATGGGAGGCTAATCTCGTTTGTCATTGGAAGGAGTGGAGTGAGGAAGCAATCTTGAATAGGATTAAAACAGGCTCTGTAATCTCTTGTAGCTTGCCGATTTATCGGCTGTTTTGGTACCCTTGTAGCTTGCCAATCTCTCGGCGAATTAAATTTGCCCAATAAATTGGGCAGGCTACAAACCGCTCAATAAATTGAGCAACTACAATTGTCAGAAAAGAGGGATTTTAGAAAAGCTAAACTACCACGGTAGGTCTAAAGACCTGCGGCTACATAATTTAATATCTAACATCCATCCCCACATCTACACATCTACTTATTTAGGTCGATAGTATTTTTTCCCCTGCAAACTTTTGGGGAGATATTCCTGTGCTACCTTTCCTTCAGGGAAATTATGAGGATACTTATAATCCTTACCGTAGTCTAACTCTTTCATCAAGGAAGTAACAGGATTGCGAAGATGCAAAGGCACGGGCAGGTTAAGTGTTTTTTTCACATCTTTTTTAGCCAATAAAAGCCCGGCATAGGAAGCATTAGATTTGGGAGCTGAGGCAAGATAAGTAGCCGCCTGAGCTAAATTAATTTGAGCCTCGGGCATACCTACAAACTCTACTGCGGAAGCTGCAGCAGTAGCTACCGAAAGAGCCTGAGGATCAGCATTACCCACATCCTCTGAGGCAAAGATAACCATTCTTCGGGCAATAAAACGAGGGTCCTCTCCTGCCTCAATCATACGGGCTAACCAGTACAGAGCAGCATCAGGATTCGATCCTCTCATAGATTTTATAAAAGCAGAGATAGTATTATAATGCTCCTCCCCTGCCCTATCGTATAGTAACGCCTTACTTTGCAGAGCTTCCTCTGCAGTTTTCAAGTGAATGCAATGAACACCCTCCTTATCCGGACGGGTAGTCTCAACGGCTACCTCCAATGCATTCAGGGCTATACGAGTATCGCCATTTGATCCTTCTATAATTAAATCTAAAGCTGAAGGGAGAATTTTTATTTTATGCTCTCCCAAACCTTTACTCTTATCTCTTACGGCCCGACTTAAGATCTTTTTAATTTCAGGTGGCGTAAGTCTTTTCAGGGTAAAGACTCTGGTCCTGGAAAGAAGTGGTCCAATAACCTCAAAAGATGGATTTTCTGTGGTAGCTCCAATCAACGTAATAGTTCCATCCTCAATATGGGGCAGGAAAGTATCCTGCTGAGCCTTGTTGAAACGATGAATTTCATCAATAAAGAGAATAGTTCTTCGGTTATAAATTTTTAACCTCACTTTGGCCTCTTTTATCACTTTCCTCACATCAGCTACACCCGAGGTAACTGCAGAAAATTGAACAAAGTGCGATGTGGTAAGATGAGCAATAATTTTAGCCAGGGTTGTTTTCCCCGAGCCAGGAGGTCCCCAAAAAATTAAAGAAATTAATTTATCTTCCTCTAACATCTTTCGCAAAATCCTTCCTTTGCCTATGATGTGTTCCTGTCCAATGAAATTCTCTAAGGTTTCGGGGCGAATGCGGTCGGCTAAAGGAACTTGTTTTTTTATTTGCCTTTTTTGACCCTCATCAAATAAATCCATATTCATGGTTATCTTTTTCCTTATAGCTTGTAGCCTATCTTTCTTAAAAAATCCTTACGTATCTTCACATCTTCTCCCGTTTCCACTCCCTTAAGCGTAAAACCATCTATAACTCCCATAATCCCTCTTCCCTGACTGGTTTCTGCTATCACTACTTCCACAGGATTAGCTGTAGCACAAAATATGGTGCACACTTCCGGGCATTCTTTGATGTCATTGAGCACATTGATGGGAAACGCTTCTTTTAATAAAATCACAAAGGTATGTCCAGCACCAAGAGAGGTAGCATTTTTAATGGCAAGTAATTTTAACTCGTCATCATTCCCTTCTGCTCTTACCAGACATGGTCCTGATGCCTCACAAAAAGCAATACCAAATTTAATATTTGGTACAGAATTGATCATTACCTCATACAGGTCCTCCGCAGTTTTAATGAAATGGGTTTGCCCGATAATGATATTCGCATCAGTGGGAATCTCCATTTTTATTACTTTGAACTCCATTTGTCTTGCCCTCCCAATTTTTGTCATAGCTTCGTTCCTATTAAATCTAAATGAACTTTAACAAATCCAAACTGTTGACTTTCACTATAATTTTTCTTATCATAAGACAAAGGATGAAAAATATGATTAAGGTTTATTCCACTCTTTATCTGATAGAAGCAGATATAATAAAATCAATCTTGACGGACAATGGTATACATTGCACTTTGTGGGATAGCCATATTGGATTAGTCTATCCAGCCATCACGTTATCTGAGGGAATTAGAATTATGGTGGCAGAAAAAGATTATGAAGAAGCTCGAGAAATTATCAATGACTATCTCTCTTCTATAGAAAAAAAAGAATAAATATTTATCTTTCTGGTAGTTAAGAAAAACTCTTTATTTTTTGCATTAAATCCTGGATATTTCCTGTTACTTTGACTGTTTTAACCCTGAAGGATTCCCCTTTTAGAATTTTTATCTGAGATTTATGCGTCTTTAGCTCTTTGGATAAGATTTTTAAACAATTCTTATTGGCCGCTCCTCTTATCGGTGGCGCAGTGACTTTTATTTTAAGAATATCACCTTGAATTCCTACAATTTCATCTTTTGAGGATTGGGGTTGAACTTTTATTTTAAACACAATGCCATTATTATCTTTATCTATCTTTATCACCAGTCTACCCTCTTTTTATATAGAAATTATATGAATTTTTCCTTTGCCTGTCAAACCTTTTATAGAATTAACGCTAAAAGATCGTAACTATTCGGGTTTATCATTTTCACCGCGGAGCACGCGGAGGATTAGGAAAAGAGTTAGCCACAGATTTACGCAGATTCTTTTACTATCGTACTACGAATCTTTTGTCAAAATTCAATAATAAACCAACTTCATTAGTTGTAGTGCAGACCTTTAGGTCTGCCATAATTTATCAGGTCTAAAGACCTGAGCTACATAAATCTAATTTGCCTCTGCGTACTCTGTGACCTCTGCGGTGAATAGTTACAAAAAATCAAAAAAGGCAGGTTAAAAATGATTATAGAAAAACTTGTGGTAGGGGAACTACAAGCTAACTGCTACATAGTAGCAGATGAGAAATCCGGAAGGGCACTAGTAATTGATCCTGGAGAAGAGGCAGAGAAAATACTCGGGGTAATTACACAAAACGAGTTAAAGGTTATCTATATTGTAAATACTCATGCTCATATAGACCACATAGGTGCAAATGATATAATAAGAGAGAAAACAAGTGCTTCTTTGCTTATCCATCCAGTTGATGCTCACCTTTTGGAAAATATAGAAATGAATTTATCCATAATGACGAATAAAGAAAGGAGATTCCTGCCCCCTACCAGAATGATTAGGGACGGAGATGAGGTAAAATTAGACCAGATTTGCCTGCAAGTGCTGCACACTCCCGGGCACACCCCGGGAAGTATCTGCCTGTATATAAAGGATGAGAGAGTCTTTAGCGGGGATACTCTTTTTTCTGGTTCAGTGGGAAGAGTTGATTTACCAGGAGGTAGCTTTATAGACTTACAAAACTCTATTAGAGAAAAACTGTTAACCCTTCCAAGAAAAGTTATAGTGCATCCAGGACATGGTCCTGACACTACTATAGGAAAGGAGAAAAAGAGTAATCCATTTATAAATATAGGGTAGATAGACAATGGAAAATTCACAGTATCGATATAGTCAGGAAAAAATAAAAGGCGTATATGTTTTATTTATCCGGGTAGAAAGGGATGCTGTAGTCAATATTGGTTCTCTGGGGAAAGTAAGATTCAACAGGGGCAGTTACGCGTATGTTGGCTCTGCCCAAAATGGAATTGAAAAAAGAATTGCCAGGCACCTGAAAAGAGAAAAAAGAAAATTCTGGCATATTGATTATTTATTAACACAAAGCTGCGTGAAAATTGAAAAAATTGCCTACAAAGAGGGATCGAAGGAGGAAGAGTGCAGGACAGCACAAATTTTTTTTAAATTTGGCCAGCCGATTACAGGATTTGGATGCTCTGATTGTCCCTGCAAGAGCCATCTTTTTAAGATAAGAGGAAGTTTCATAAACGATGAGGTAACCTACTCTTTATTTTTAACTGTGAATCTTGCAATGTCTCACTACCTAAAAGTTGTGTAATAAAAATGAGCCACTAAAAGAACCTGAATTCACTGAAAATTTTAAGAGGTAATATTAGACTTTCTCTTGATTTCCAGCATCTTCAATGGTCAAAAAATCTTCACTTTATATGGAGGAATTAAAATGAAACGCACCAAGATAGTTTGCACTATTGGTCCTGCTTCAAGGTCTCCTGAACTAATAGAGAAAATGATAAAAAATGGTATGGATGTCGCTCGTTTGAATTTTTCTCATGGTGGCTACAAAGAACACTCTTTAGCTCAAGAGTATATTCATCAGGCTTCGTTAAAATTAGGCAAGCCCGTAGCTATTCTTCAAGATTTAGGTGGTTCAAAAATCAGAATAGGTTCAATCCAAAGAGAACCTGCGATATTGAAAGAAGGGTCTATCTTTACTCTCACCACCAGAAATATTCCAGGAAATGATAGGGAAGTTTCTATCACCTATCCTCTTTTGCCCCGAAAGGTAAAAAAAGGACAAACTATCCTCCTTGCCGACGGCTCTCTAGAACTTAAAGTCAAAGAGTTAATATCGAAAGACATTACATGTTTAGTAATTACAGGGGGACAGTTATTCTCCCATAAAGGAATAAATTTGCCCTCAGGAGCCTTTGATATGTTCCATCTTACCGAGAAGGATCGAAAAGATATTCTCTTTGGGATAGAGCATAAATTTGATTTTATTGGCATCTCTTTTGTTAGAGAAGCTGAGGATATTTTAAAAGTGAGAAAAATTTTAAAAGAAAAAAGAGGAGAAAAGATTTCCTTAATTGCGAAGATTGAAAAACAGGAAGCTTTAAATAATATTGATGAGATAATCCAGGTAGCTGATGGAATAATGATAGCTCGAGGTGATTTAGGAGTGGAAATACCCTTGCAAAAGGTACCTTTAGTTCAAAAAACAATTATCAGGAAATGCAATTTAGTGGGAAAACCTGTAATCACTGCTACTCAAATGCTGAAATCAATGGTTGAAAACCCTCGTCCCACCAGAGCAGAGGTTACAGATGTAGCGAATGCTATCTTTGATGGAACTGATGCACTTATGTTATCAGAAGAAACAGCCATAGGAAAATACCCTCTCAAGTCAGTAATGACAATGGGTAAAATAGCAGTTGAAGCTGAAAAGGCTCTGGATTATGAGAAAACTTTAAAAGAAAGAGCACTTTCAGTGAAACCTACTGTTCCAGATGCGATAAGTCATGCTACCTGTCAGATCTCTCAAGATTTAAAGGCAGCAGTTATTATTACTTTTACTTTCTCTGGGAGCACTGCTCGAATGGTAGCCCGATATCGTCCTCGTGCGCCAATCATCGCAAGAAGTCCTAAAGAGAGCACCGTAAAAAAACTAACTCTTTCCTGGGGGGTGTATCCTCTCCAAAGTGCAGAATTAAGGGATACAGATGATATGATACAAGAAGCAAAAAAGATAGCCCTGGAAACGGATCTCACTAAAAAAGGGGATAAAATAGTAATTACAGCAGGTATCCCATTTGCAATCCCAGGCAATACGAACATAATAAAAGTAGAAACAGTGAATGGTGAGAAAGAGGATGGGAAGTGAAAAATTACCAGAGAACAAAACAAAAATTGTGGCAGGGGATTGGCCTTAATATCATACTGTTAGGATTGGTTAGCTTCATTACCGATATGAGTAGTGAGATGATTCATCCTCTTTTGCCTATGTTCATTGTTGCTTTGGGAGGAGGAGGATTAGCAGTAGGTCTAATAGGAGGATTAGGTGATAGCCTCGCCAGCATACTTAAGGTTTTTGCTGGTTTTTGGTCAGATAAATCTGGGAAAAGAAAGCCCTTTGTATTCTCCGGCTACGCCTTATCCAGTATATGCAAAATTTTTTTAGCCTTTTCCACAGTATGGCAACATATCCTTGTTTTGAAGCCTGCCGAGCGGATAGGTAAAGGTCTCAGGACTGCCCCGCGGGATGCTATCATTGCAGATTCTCCAGCTAAGCAAAGAGGAAAAGCTTTTGGCCTTCATCGGGCTATGGATACTGCAGGAGCAATCGGCGGTTCATCTCTTGCTTTTTTGTTCTTCTACTTCTTAGGTTTTAGCTATAAGAACATATTTCTCTTAGCAGGTCTTATTGGTGCAGTTGCCCTTATCCCTCTTTTATGGGTAAAGGAGAAAAGCAAAAAGCCAAAAAAAGACCTATCCTTAAAGATGGGTCTTACTAGATTATCCAGGCCCTTGAGGTGGTTTATATTTATTGCAGTTCTTTTCAGCCTGGCTAACTTCAATTATATGTTCTTCCTCCTGAGGGTAAAGGAAGCTTTTCCCAATCCTAAGACTTCAGTTGCTCTTCCGATACTCTTTTATATATGGTTTCACATTATTTATAGCCTGTTTTCTCTTCCCATAGGGATTATATCTGATAAAATTGGGAGAAGGCCTCTTCTTATTTTAGGCTATTCTTTATTCGGGGTTACCTGTTTCGGCTTTATTTGGGGAAGATCCTGGGGACATTTCTTGATTCTCTTTGGACTTTATGGACTGGTTCATGCCTTAGTGGATGGACAACAAAGGGCCCTTGTCTCTGATTTAAGTAAAAAAGAATCAAGAGGGACTGCCCTGGGAACCTTTCATACCTGTATTGCTCTGGCTAATTTGCCAGATGGTCTTATCGTAGGATACCTGTGGCAATATGTCCACCCATCAACGGTTTTTCTTTACGGGGCAGGAATAGGCTTCTTAGCTGCTGGGTTATTTGTTATTCTTAATTTTAAGAAGAAATGCGTAGCTATTTGATGCGTAATGTTGACAAGTCCTTATGAAAAAGCTAGTAGACTAAAATAAGAGAAAAGTTTAGGATTTTCAGCTAAAGGGAGTATATCCGAATAGGTTCGGATATAAACAAGTTATCTGAAATGCTGTGCCTAAAAAGACAAAAAGGAAGGGCGAGAAAATCTTAAAACTGAAAAGTTTAGAAATAAATACCGTTTATCCCGGGCATGGCAAACCATTCCCGATGGAACTGTTTATAAAAAATCACCGAAAAAAGAATAAGGAGGAAAATTAAATGTCTCAATTAAAACTAAATCAGCTTACTGATGTCGAAATAGCAGATTCCCACTGGAAGAGTCTCTACAAATTCGGCGGCGCGGCTGCCCTGATCGTAGCAGTGTTACTTCCAATCGAGATTATCGTCTTCACCGCTTATCCGCCACCTATCACAGTAATCGGCTACTTCACGCTATTTCAGAGCAATAGGCTCATTGGACTCCTCGACCTTTATCTCTTGGAAATTCCTGTCTACGCTCTTTTTGTCCCGATGTTTCTCGCCCTCTACGCTGCCCTCAGACGGGCCAATGAAAGTTATATGGCACTCGCTACGACCCTCGCTATCATTGGGGTAGCTGTCTTCCTCGCAACGAATAATCCCTTTTCCATGCTTTCCCTCAGCGACCAATACGCGGCTGCGACAACAGACGCACAGAGATCTCTGTTTTTGGCAGCAGGGCAGGCGATGCTTGCTAATACGAGCCAGCGCGCTGTCGGGGGTTTCAACATGGGGCTTCTCCTCGTGTCCGTTGCCGGTCTGATAGTCTCAGCTGTCATGCTAAGAAGCAATATCTTCAGCAAAGTAACCGCTTATGTGGGAATTCTTGCAAATGCAGTCTCATTAGCCGAGTACTTCAGATTAGTCTTCGTGCCAGAGGCAGTTCTCCTCCTCCTCTTCCTCGCACTTGCCTCCTGCTTACTTTTGTTAATATGGTACATCCTGATTGCCCGAAGGCTCTTTCAGATAGGGTGTCTCGAAAAAAAGACGCTTCCCCAACAATCGTAAAAGGAGATAACTATGTCAGCTTCGGTTTTGGTAGGATACGCAACACGTTACGGCTCAACACAGGAAGTTGCCGAGGCAGTCGCGGCGACGCTGCGCGAATGTGGGCTTGAGGTAGATATTCAGTCCATGCGGAAAGTGTGTACACTCGCAGGGTACAGCGCGGTCGTGCTGGGTGCGCCGCT
>JAUWZM010000019.1 GCA_030615365.1 Candidatus Aerophobota bacterium
TTGAAACCATTACGTTAATGGAAATCTTTAAAAAGAGAAGCTGGATTAATGATGTTCAATACGATAACCTCTGCAATAAGGGAGATGAAATAGGCAAAATGCTATCAAGTCTTATAAATTCAATCAAAAGGAATTCTACTCTATGAGTTATCTTGAACTTGCACTTGACTTTGACTTTGCTAACAGCTAAGAACTAAGAACTAAGAGCTATCTTGCACTTGACTTTGAACTTGCTAACAGCTATGAGCTAAGAACTAAGAGCTATTTATAGCTATCGTCACTTGACAATCAGACTAATCATTGCATAATGTTCAATGATTGAACAAATAATAAATAAATGAGGTGATATAAAATGATGGTAAAGGCAATTTATGAGAATGGGATTTTAAGGCCTTTAAAAAAATTAAACTTAAAGGAAAAAGAAGAGATTGAATTAAAAATTGTGTCTAATATAGTGGCAAAAACCAAAGGTATCATCAAAATAGACTCTAAATTAGCTAAAGAAATAGCGGAAAGCAATGAACTATCTACCTTGGATATTTAAATGCTAAAAGACATCTCTTTCGGAACTAAAATATTCATAGATTCTAATATATTGATTTATCACTTTTTGGGCATTTCAGAGTCGTGCACAAATTTTTTGAGGAGAGGAGAAATCGGTGATATCGAGGTTTATACTTCTACAATAGTTCTTGCAGAAGTCTTACATAGATTGATGATTGCAGAAGTAGTTGAAAAATATAATGTGGAGCCTAAAAAAGCCCTTAAACTTCTTAAGGAGAAACCAAAGATTGTTCCAACGCTTGGAAAAGGTGAAAAAGCAATTCAGAGGATACCAGAATTTAACATTAAGATTTTACCATTCCCCATGGAAGCTATTTTGCAAAGTAGAAAAATTAGACGAGAATATTCTTTATTGACAAACGATTCTCTGAATTTGTACATCATGAGGGTCAATCACTTATCTTATATAGCCACTAATGATGCTGATTTTGAGAGGGTCAAAGGCATAAAGGTTTGGAAACCAAGCATGCCATGATAAAATTAAAAAGACAAAGCAAAAATGCGAAGTTCTTCGCAAGCGAGCTTCGCAATTCCTCCTCCTTAATGAGGGAGGAATAAGGTGAGAGTGAATGGTCTTGCTATTGCGAGCAATAGCAAAGCAATCTCGAGTTTGACTATTAGACTTTTTTGTATTTGAACTTGAACTTGCTAAGAGCTAACAGCCATGAGCTATGAGCCAATATGGGCTACCCGACTACCGGATTTTGAATTTAAGGTTTTGACTATTGGACTATCGGACTACTTGACTATATTGACTAATTATTTTATAATGTTCAATAATTGAACAAAGTCAAACTTTTGTAGCCGTAGGCTTTAGCCTGCGTAAATTTATTTCGTACCTTAAAACTTATCTGTTCTGCCTGCCAACAAATAGGTTTTAGGTTGTATAGTCAAACTTAGTTCTACAAAGAAACCTTGATAAGGAGAAAAATTTAATGAGTCTTTCAGAAAAGATCATATTAGTAACTGGGGGAACCGGATCCTTTGGAAAAAAATTCACCGAGATTGTTTTAAAAGAGTATAATCCAAAAGTTATCCGCATATTCTCCAGAGGAGAGCTAAAACAACAGAATATGCGCCAACAGTTCAATAATGATGAAAAACTACGTTTCTTCATTGGTGATGTTCGAGATAAAGACAGATTATACAGAGCAATGAATGGCGTTGATACTGTAATTAATGCTGCTGCTTTGAAGCAAGTCCCAGCATGCGAGTATAATCCTATCGAGGCGGTTAGAACAAACATTGACGGAGCAGTAAATGTAATTGATGCCGCCATTGATAACGGAGTAGAAGAAGCAATAACTATCAGCACTGATAAAGCTGTTCATCCGGTTAATCTATATGGAGCAACTAAATTAGTTGCCGAAAAACTATTTATCCAGGCAAATGCCTATGCTGGAGGAAGAAAAACTAAGTTTAGCTGTGTCCGCTATGGAAATGTAGTCGGTAGCCGAGGTAGCATTGTCCCCCTGTTCTTAGAGCAGAAAAAAAATGCTAAAATTACCATCACTGATGAGCGGATGACCAGATTCTGGATTACATTAGAGCAAGGAGTTCGCTTTGTCATTGATTGCATCGAAAGAATGAAGGGCGGTGAAGTATTTATTCCCAAGATTCCGAGTATGAAAGTTATTGATTTGGCAGATACAATTGCTCCGGAAGCTAAGAAAGAGATTATAGGAATTCGCCCTGGAGAGAAAATCAATGAAATCCTCCTTACCGAGGAAGAGGCACGTCATGCTAAAGAATTTAATAATTTCTTTGTAGTTGAGCCAGAGCATCCCTTCTGGGGTCGGAATAATCTTAAAGAAGGGAAAACCCTCCTGGATGGCTTCAGATTCACAAGTGATTCCAATGGTTGGTGGCTAACAAAAGAAGAACTTAAAAAAATGATAGAGAGGCTCTGAATGAACAAACTGGCGAGCAAAGAAGATAAAATAACTTCTAAAAGACTATTCATCACTGGGATGTTTAGGTCAGGGACTACACTATTAGCTCGTGCCCTCAACGCCCATGAAAATATCAGTTTTGCTTCTGATCCCTTTTTTGAGTTTTTCAAGTATATTCGAGGCCAATATTATGTTAAAAAATACAAAAATTTTGATATGGATCAGCCTTTGAGTGATAAATTCCTGGAAGATAGCCAATTTAATAGCAAATTTACCAGCGATTTTTTGGGCATAAAATTGGGTCAGGAAGACTCTAAAATTTTTCTTGAAAGGATTTTCCAAGCAACCCAGGCTTTCTCTCCTGCAATTATCCCTTTACTCAAAAAAATAAAAATAGGCAAAGAAAGAAAAGTCGAGAATATCTTGAACGACTTGGTGGAATTGATCATGGAAGCATATCCTAAAAGAAATATGGAAGTAGTTGGATTTAAAGAGGTTTGGCTCGAGGAGTTTATTGATCCCTTGTTGCAGATACCCGGTTTTTATTCTTTGCAAATCATAAGAGATCCCAGGGCTATTATGGCTTCCAACAAAAGATCTTCTGGCGGAAAATATCCTATTCTGTTTTTAATCCGTCATTGGAGAAAAAGTGTTGCCTATTCAATGATTAATCAGGTAAATAAAAGGTATTTCAGAGTCAAATTTGAGGATTTAATAGAGGAACCAGAAAAATCTTTTAGAACAATTTGCCAGTTTCTTAAAATCAAATACTCACCTAATTTAGTTGATTTTAACAAGTTTAAGAATGGTCAGGGTGAGCAGTGGTACCAGAATTCAAGTTATTCGAGTTTCAAGAAAAGCAAAGAATTTAACCAAAAAACTATAGATAAGTGGAAAAAAAACTTAAGCAGCAATGAAATCAAAATGATAGAATTGCTTTGCAAACCAGAAATGAAATACCTTGGTTACGAATTAAGTAGCACAGAATTTAACTGCAAAATGTTGTTGGATTACAAAGATGACGAAGAAAAATTTGCCGATTGGATAAAACAATACAATTTTAAATTAGACAATGAAAAAATGGAACAAGAAATCGTAAGAATTTTTTTACTGAAGAATCCTCGAATAGAGTGGGGTACTCATATTTTAGAAAAGTTCTTTATTTCCAGGATTGTTTACGATAAACTCAAGGAATTCACTGATCAATGACCTTAAAGACATTTATAAAGAAAACTTGGTTCCTTAACCGGGTTACAGTTGGGAAAGATACCAAATTTGTTTCCCAATTAATCCAGAAAGAATACGGAGGCAATTTTCATACTTTTGATTCGGGAGAGGAATGCTTAACCTGGATAATCCCAAAAGCCTGGGATGTTGAAGAGGCTCTATTGGTTAGTCCTAACGGGGAAAAGATAGCCGATTTTAATGAGAATCCATTGTCTTTATGCTCTTATTCCATTCCTTTTCATGGTAAGCTTGAACTAAGAGAGCTAAAAGATCATCTCTACACTAATGATTTAGTTCCCACGGCTATTCCTTATCATTATAGATGGCAATATCAATATGGAGAAAAATGCGATTGGGGTTTTTCTCTTCCTTTCAATATTTACAAGTCTCTCCGTGAAGGAGAATATGAGGTAAGAATAAAAACGAATTTCAAGACAGGGAAAATGTATGTTAATGACATTTACCTTCCCGGCAAGAACAGTGAAACAGTGTTTTTTTGTGCCCATACCTGTCATCCAGCCATGGTTAATGATGGAATTGCAAATGTGGGAGTTGCTCTTAAGATATTAAAATATCTAAAATCCAAAGAAAATTCAAAGTACTCTTATCGGTTTATCTTTGGTCCTGAGTATTTCACGGGGGCAGCTTACTTATCCAGGTTTGGCAAAAACAATCTAAAATATGGGTTTTACTTGGATATGCTTGGTAACAATGAGCCTCTTTGTTTCTCAAAGTCCTTTGGGGAAGATTGTTACATTGATAAAGTTACCAAGATAGTTTTTAATAGTTTGCATAAGGATTATGTGGAGTATGACTATAGAGGGATATGGGGTAATGATGAAATGTTTTATGATGGTCCTGGATTCCGTATTCCTATGGTTTGCATAGGAAGACAAAAATTCGCTAATTACCATTTTAGCGCTGATAATCTTCGAAACTGCAATTTCGAGTATTTGGGAGAAGCAAAAGATTTACTGATTAAAATTGTGGAAACAATAGAAAACGATAAAAAAATAAGATTGAAATACAAAGGCCCTTTGTATTTTTCCAGATACTACAATGAGATTTTCTCTAACAAAAATATTGCCAGTAATAAACTACAAGAAATACAAATACTGTTAGATAATGGGCTATTCTACAGTGAAATTGCCTATAAATTGGGTATTAGTTTTGAGGAGATTAAAAAGATTGGAAATTTATTGCTTAAATTAAGATTGGCTGAAGAAATCAAATAAATTTTCATAAAAAATAGAGGAATTTGAATGAGTAAAGCACCAATTAGAAGCGTAGTGCTTAAAAAGCACAAGCTTTTGCCTTATAGTCACCAGTGGGTTGATGACGAAGATATTAATGCGGTTATTAAATCATTGAAAAATGATTGGATTACTCAGGGTCCTAAGGTTGATGAATTTGAGCAAAAACTTGCCAATTATTGCGATGCAAAATATGCTGTAGCCCTCTCTTCGGGAACAGCGGCTCTGCATGCTGCATATTTTACTGCCGAGATTAAGGAAGGCGATGAAATAATAACCTCCCCCATTACTTTCTTAGCTACTACAAATGTGGCTTTATTCCTACGTGCTCATCCTATTTTTGTAGATATTGAAAAAGATACCGGAAATATTAATCTGGATTTAATAGAAAAAGCAATTACAGCAAAAACAAAGGCAATTGTCCCAGTGGATTATGGTGGACATCCGGTAGATTTAGAGAAAATTTCAAAAATTGCTAAAAAACACAATTTATTGGTAATAGAGGATGCTTGCCATGCATTGGGAGCGAAATATAAAGGTGGAAAGATAGGCAGTTACAGGTATTCAGATATGACTGTTTTCAGTTTCCATCCTGTAAAATCAATTACCACTGGTGAAGGAGGAGCAGTTCTAACAAATAACAAGACCTACTATGAAAAACTTATAATGTTTAAACATCACGGGGTAACAAAGGATAAGACTGAATTTAAAAATAATCTTAACCCTATCCTCGGAGATTGGTATTATGAGATGCATCTTTTGGGTTACAATTATAGATTAACCGATATTCAATGTGCTTTGGGGATATCTCAATTAGGAAAATTAGATAAATTCATCCAGAGAAGAAGAGAAATTGTGGAAATTTATAAAGATGCGTTTAGAAACAATGATTTTTTTGGTTTGCCACAAGAGAAAGACTACGCAAAGTCTTCATGGCATTTATATCCCATTAGATTAAAAGATAAGTATAAAAATAAAAAGAGGGAAATTTTTGCAAGATTAAGAGAAGAGGGCTTAGGTGTTCAGGTGCACTACATTCCTGTTTACTGGCAGCCTTATTATCAAGAATTAGGATATAAAAAGGGAGTCTGTCCAAATGCTGAGGATTTTTATCAAAGAGAGATAAGTATTCCTCTGTATCAATCAATGAGTGAAGAAGATATTGAGTATGTCGTTAATACTATTTTAAAAGTATTTGAGGAAATTTAAACAAGATGAAAGAATTTAAGCAAGATAGTTTTTTGTTCGAAAAAGTAAGAAAGATTATACCTTTGGCTTCCCAAACCCTGAGCAAAAGTTATTTGCAGTATACTGTTGGGGCATCTCCTCTTTTTATTGAGAAGGGAAAAGGAGCTTATGTTTGGGACATAGATGGCAATAAATATCTTGATATGGTCAACGCCTTATTGCCAGTTATCCTGGGCTATCGGTACCCAATCGTTGATAAAGCAATCAAACAACAACTCAAAAAAGGAATTAGTTTTTCCTTACCTTCACCTTTAGAGTATGAGTTGTCTAAAGAACTAATTGAATTAATCCCTTGTGCTGAAATGGTTCGTTTTGGTAAAAATGGCTCTGATGCTACTGCGGGTGCCGTAAGATTGGCAAGGGCGATTAGTGGAAAAGACAGAATGGCTGTTTGTGGTTATCATGGCTGGCAAGATTGGTATATAGGGGTGAATCCCCGCAATGAAGGAGTTCCAGCTTGCGTAAGAGAATTAACTCATAAGTTTGGATACAATAACATTGAATCATTAGAAAAATTGTTTAACGAATATAAGAATCAGTTTGCAGCGGTTATAATGGAACCTATGAACAAAGAAGAACCCAAAAATAATTTCTTAGAAGAGGTAAAGGAATTGACCCACAAAAACAAAGTGCTCTTAATTTTTGATGAGATGGTTACTGGTTTTAGGTTTAGCTTGGGAGGAGCTCAAGAGTATTTTAATACTACACCCGATTTAGCCTGTTTTGGGAAATCTATGGGAAACGGCGTGCCAATTTCAGCAATAGTAGGCAGAAAAGAGTATATGAGAAAGATGGAAGATATTTTTTACTCCTTCACCTTTGGTGGAGAGTGCCTTTCTTTAGCCGCAAGTTTAGCTACTATTAAAGAGATCAAAGAAAAGAGAGTTATCGAACATATTTGGCAGGAGGGTAAATATTTAAAAGGTAAAACAGAAGACCTTATAAAAGGTAATAGCCTGGGTGATGTCTTGGAGATCTCTGGTAAACCTTGTTGGCAAATATTCACAATAAAAGACTATGAAGATTGTTCCTCTCTTGAGATCAAGACTTTTATTCAGCAAGAATTAATAAAAAAAGGGGTGCTTTGGACAGGAAGCCACAATATGAGTTTCAGTCACAAGAGAAAGGATTTAGATAAACTAATAAAGAGCTATCAAGAAGTTTTTCCGCTTTTGAAAGAGGTTCTGGACAATAAAGTCTTGAAGAAAAAACTTTTAGGAAAAACGATTCCTGGCAATTATAGAATCAGGTAAGATTATGGAAAAGGATAGGAAAATAATAATTATTGGTTTTGGCTCAATTGGGAGGAGGCACTATCAGAATCTATTAAAACTCAGGTATAAAAATGTTTATGCTTATGATATTGACCCCAAAAAAATTCCTCCAAGAGCAAGAACTATTTCAAAGCTAACCGCTAAAGAACTCGGTCCTTTTAGAATAGTTTTCATTTGCACCCCTACCCATTTACATATCAAAACTGCTTTAATGGCCGCTGAAGCTAAATGCTATCTTTTTATTGAAAAGCCTCTTTCTCATAATCTAAGGAATATTGAGAAATTAATTGAGGTTTGCCAGAAGAATAAACTGAAAACAATGATTGCTTGCAACCTAAGGTTTAATCCTTGTCTTAGGAAGATAAAGGAACTTCTTGATAGTGGTTACCTTGGGAGAGTATATGCTATTTATCTGGATTACGGTCGTTACCTACCCTATCAGCGCTTAGAGGTTGATTATAGAGAGATATATGCTGCTAACAAAAAAATGGGTGGGGGTATAATTCTGGACGATATCCATGACTTTGATTTGCTTTTTTGGTTCAACAATTTTAAAAAAGTAAAAAGAACCAATATTATCTTTGACAAACTTAGTAATCTAAAAATTGATGTTGAAGATATTGCCAATATCACCTTTCTCTTTGAAAACAGGGTTTTAGGTAATATCAGATGCGATTATCTTCAAAAGCGAAAACAGAGAAGCTGCAGGATTATTGGAGAGAACGGGAACCTTGCCTGGGATTTTAGAGAAAATGCAGTTTATTTTGAATATTTTGACAAAAATCGAGTGGGAGGTGCAAGAGAGCAAAAAAAAAAGATTTTTCAAGCTTCCCTCTTTGATTCTAATAATATGTATATTGATGAGATTAAATATTTTCTCAGGATGGTAAAAAGTTCACAAGATACTTTCAATAACCTAAAAAAAGCTCAGGAGCTTTTGAAGGTAATATTAAAGAATAAACAGGAATTATGAAGAATCAGATTTTTCTTCAAGCTAGGATGGGCTCTACCAGGTTGCCGGGTAAGGTTCTGTTGCAAATAAATGGAAAAACAATTATTGAGATTCTCGTAGAAAGAGTGAAAAAAATTAACGATATTGAGAAGATTATTATTGTGACTACAAAAAATAAAAGGGACGACTACCTTATAAGAGAGGCTAAAAGATTAAAGTTGGCTTACTTTCGGGGAAGCGAAGAGAACGTTCTGGACAGATTTTTCAAAGCCAGCTTGGAGTTCAAGCCAGATAATATAATAAGAATTACCGGGGATTGTCCTTTAATGGATTTTGACTTAATAACTCGAGGACTAAAGATTTTCAAGAAGGGAGATTGCGATATTTTGAGTAATCATCGAATGAGGACTTTTCCTGATGGCATAGATTTTGAAGTATTTAAAGCTAGCGCCCTTAAAATTGCCTGGGATGATAATTTCATAAAATCCAATGAGGATAGGGAGAGATTTGATAGAATCTTTTTACCTCCCACTAGCTACCTTCTCAGCAAAAAGAAGTTTAAACATAAAGATTTGATCTCTAAAAAGAATTTAGCCCATATCAGGTTGACGATAGATTACAAAGAGGATTTTGACCTAATAAAAATAATCTACCAGAGTCTTTCTAAACAAAACAAATACTTTATCTTGAAAGATATTCTAAGATTCCTAAAGAACAATGCTCAACTTTTGAATCTAAACAAAAAATACATCTGCCTGGATTACGGATTGAGAATCGAAGAATAGTTTTATGACAAATTAAAGTTGAGGAAAAATAATTGGTGAGGTAAAATCTTGTTTCATCTTTAGTTGAAGTAGAAGCAACTTATGCCGGGTAGAAGCGCCAAAACGTTATTGAAAATGCTAGCTAATCATAGCAAAGGTGCAGCTAAATTTCAAACTTTCTTAACTGATGATGTCGATAAAATGACGAGCAAAAATCTAGCTTCTTTAATCTGAAGAAGCTAGATTTAAAGAATTTAGTTTGATAAAATTAATTTGGGAGGTAAACTCATGAGATATTGCAGAAAATGTGTCCAACCAGATACAAGACCGAAGATATATTTCAATCAAGAGGGTATTTGTGGCGCTTGTTTGTGGGAAGAAGAAAAGAAGAAAATTGACTGGGAAAAACGGATAAAGGAGCTTGAAGAAATAACTGAATGGGCAAAAAAAGAGGCAAAAAGCCGAGGTACTTATGATTGTGCTCTGGGGGTAAGTGGTGGTAAAGACACCACATTCACCGCATTATACGCTAAAGATAAGTTAGGTTTGAACTGTTTGCTCGTTAATGCTGCCCCAGCCCAGATAACCGAGATAGGTCAGCACAACATAGATAATCTGTTGAGTCTGGGCTTTGATATGATAACCCTCAAGGTCAATCCGAAGGTCTTGAGGAAGCTGATAAAAAGGGATTTCTATAAATACCTTAACAGTAGCAAGCCTACTGAGTATATCCTCTGGTCAAGTACTTTTCGCATAGCTCTTTCTTATAATATCCCTCTGATTATACAGGGAGAGAATGAAGCCCTGACGCTGGGAGTAAGGGAGGGACTCAACTTAGATGGCGATGCAATGGGAGTGCGTAAAATCAATACTCTGGCAGGTGGTGATGCGTTTAAGGAATATATAGGAGACGGGATTGAGAAGAAAGACTTGTTAATGTATCAATTCCCTGACCCTAAATTATTTCAAGAGGCAGATATCCGAGCTATCTATTTACAATATTATGCTAAAGAGTGGTCTCGTGTAGGCAATGCAGAGTTTGCAATCAAGTATGGTATGAAACTAAGAGATGATGATTTACATAATCTGGGTAGGATACACAGGTTTTGCCAGTTGGACTCTGATTTTCATATGGTCAACCAGATGTTTAAATTCGTAAAACTTGGCTTTGGCTTTGCCACAGATGAGGTCTGCTATGATATAAGGGAAGGTCGGATTACGAGGGAAGAGGGCTTTAAACTCATTAAGGAGTATGATGGTCTGTGTGGGGATAAGTATATCAAGGGATTCTGTGATTATATAGGAATTGATGTTAAGGAATTTTGGCGAGTGGTGGAGAGATTCAGGGATGAAGAATTGTTTGAAAAGACAAATGGGAAATGGAGACTAAAAAGTAATCATCAATAAAAACGGAGTAAAGAATTTAAATGATTAAATACGGAATAAAACTCTGGAGCTCGAATAAGAAGCTTTTAGAGCAATCCATTGATCTATTTAAAGAAAAGAAAATTGATTTTGTAGAAGTTTATACGGTCTTTAATTCATTTAAGTTAGAGAAACTGGAAATTCTTAGGGAACTCCCTGTCATTCTTCATGCTCCTCATTCTAAGCACAATTTTAATGTTCTTCAGTTGGGTGAACTAAAGATAAAATTATTTAATAATCTGGTTACTAAGATGGCAGATCTTTTGGATTCAAAATACATCATTTTACACGCTGGGATCGGTCAATCTCAAGAGATGTTTAAGAAAAATATCAACAAAATCTACGACCAAATAATTCTGATAGAAAACATGCCCAAGTTGGCTTTAAGTGGTAAAATTTGTTTCGGCTATAGCTTAAAACAACTTGAATTTATTAAGAATGCTTGTGGACTGAACATCTGTTTGGATTTAGCTCATGCCATTAAGAGTGCTGTGTCTCAAAATATAGATTACAGAGAGTATATAGAATTGTTGATTTCTAAATTGAATCCTTTCTATTTCCATATTTGTGGAGGCGAAACCAGTAACGAGAAAGATGAGCATCTTAATCTTAGCCAGGGAGACTTTGACTTTAAATGGATTAAAAAAATGATTTTACGTTTAGCTGAAAAGAAAAACATATATTTAGTGTTTGAAGTACCTAAGGAAGGAGGTAGTTTAAAAAATGATACTAGAAATATTGATTATTTTGCAGGGATTTAGCGGGAATTCCTCATCTCCGCAGGTGAGGATGAGAACAAGTGCACATCTTTTCTATTTTGATATAATAAAAAAGATGAAAACGTTTCATTAATATAGGAGATATAAATGAGAACAGTTAAGCAAGTGAAAATTGGGGACAAAATTGTGGGAGATGGCTATCCTTGTTTCATTTCAGTTGAGCCAGGGGCTACTCACACTGGATTGGAAAGTGCAAAGAAATTGGCTAAAATATCTAAAGAGGCAGGTGCTGATGCAGTAAAGTTTCAAACGATAGAGACAGATGAGATAATGTCCTCCAAAGATATGGAGATAGAATATCAGACGCCAAATGGTAAAAGAAAGGAAAGTATATATGCTGCATTAAAGAGGAGAGAGCTTAGTTTTGATGAATGGAAGGAATTGAAAAGATACTGTGATAATTTAGGAATCTTGTTTATCTCTACTCCCAGTGGAGCCCGTACTGTAGATTTACTTGCAGAGATGAAAGTAGCGGCTATCAAAGTATCTAAATCTGATGTGAATAACCGTTATCTGATAAAGTTGATTGCAGAAAAAGGGTTGCCGGTTATCATGGATGCAAGGGAAAAATTTGAAGATGTGGAAAATGGTATTAGAATCTTAGAAGAAAAAGGTATCAAGGATATTATTATAATGCATTGCCCCTCGGGATATCCGGCAGAGTATGCAGGAATACATTTAAGTGTTATTCCTTATATTAAAGGGATATTTGGCTATCCGGTTGCCTATTCCGATCATTCGGTGGGTGATTACATGAATTATGTTGCTTTAGGAATGGGAGCAAATTTTTTAGAGAAAACTATTTCTCTGAATAAATCCACCAATGCGGTAGAGCACTATATGTCTTTAGAACCCGAAGAGGTAACCCAATTTGTAAGGAAAATCCGCAAAATAGAACAAGCCTTTGGAAACCCCAGAATAATTTTCAATTCCAGGGTAAAAAAGGAAAACCGAAGAAGTATTATGTCCGCTCGAAAGATTAAAAAGGGGAAAATTATAGAAGAAGAAGATTTGGCCTTTAAACGACCAGGTATCCATTTATCTGTGGAGCGGTACGAAGAAGCAATAGGGAAAAAAGCTGCTCGTGATATAGAAGCAGATATCTTTATCTCTGAAAATGATTTTGAATGAACCTTTACTAAAAAAATATTTGCGAGAATTTTATTTAGAAAAAGGAGAGAGTATTTCTTCTTTCAATGAAGCAAATGGTTATGCTATTAACTCGCAGAATTTCGTTATCACTTTATCTTCAGGGAGACAGTTGTTTTTGAAGATTATTAAAGATTATAATAAAATCACTTTAACTAAATTAAAAATTTTAAATGAGTGTTTTAAAAAGAAAGTAAAAGTCTTGGAGATAATAAAAGGCAGAAGAGGTGAGCTTTACATTACTAAGGAAAACTTTCTATTGGTGGTGTTCAGGTATTATTTGGGAGCGAAATGTCAATTTACATCCGAGCAAATATTCTCTGCCGGTGAAAATTTAGCTCGTTTAAATCAGCAGCTTATCTACTTTAATTATATTTTTAAGCGCAGTAAATTATATAACGATTTAAATGTGGAGGAAATTGAACAAATAGTACAGAGCAGTAATAGGGATGATAATTTTATCCAAAAAGCTTTTTCGATATCCCAAAAATTACTGAATCTATACAAGTGCATTAATGAAAAGCTTAATTCTAAAAGAAATAGTACACAACTTGTACATATGGATTACCATACTCAAAATGTTCTATTTAAAAACCGGGAAGTAGAAGTGATACTTGATTTTGACTTTGTAGTAACAGCACCAAAATTACTATCTATTGGTTTTGCTTGTGATAGATTTTCAAGAGATATTGAAGAAATGGGGTTATTTCTTGAAGGATACAGAAAAATAGATAAGACTTTGTCTTCCGAACTGTTAAAACTTATTCCCTTTTACGCTAAGAGGGAAGCTCTGCATAGGATAAATTATATACTACGAAGACATTTTTTTCATAAAGACAGGAAGTGGGATTTTGAATTAGATAAACAGGTTGGCATTTTGCAAGGAATAGATAATGAATGTAAGCTATAAAATAATATGTTTTTGGGGGAAATTCTAAAATGGATCAGGAGACCATTAGAAAACAGAATATAGAGTTTTTGATAGATGAATCTGATTATTTTCTTGATTGGGCTTTTGCTGAGTTTAAAGAAAAAGTTTTTGCTACCACTGCTTTTGGTGCCAATGGGTTGGTTTTGTTAGATCTAATTAAGAAGAAAAAAAGGGATATGCCTGTTTATTTTATTGACACTGGTTACCATTTTTCAGAAACCCTGGAAATCAAGGAGCATTACAAGAAACAAGGTTTTAATATTATAGAGTTAAACTCTACTGTCGATGACCGGGAGAATTTACTTCAAAAATTTGGGTCAGATATATGCTGCCGGATAAGGAAAGTAGAGCCTCTAAGGAATCTCATGAAAGAAAAACAAGGTCATCTGTGGATAACTGCTCTTAGCTGGGATCAATCCGAAACACGTCGAAACATTAGATTTTTAGAACCTCAGGATAATAGTATTGTCAAATTCAACGCGATGCTTGCCTGGAAAGAAGACCAAATATGGCAGTATATACGAGAACATAACTTAACTTACAACAAGCTTTATAATAAAGGTTACAAAAGTATTGGCTGTAAGCCTTGCACAACTCCGGTAGAGGATGAAGAGGATGGCCGAGCAGGGCGCTGGAGAGGAAGCGATAAAAAGGAATGTGGGTTGCATGTTCCTTTAAAAGGTGATTGATCGGTGCTATCTTGTCGGCATTATGCCAATGAAATGTAGGAAAATAACTTGTTTTGGTGGAAAGGGAAGTCTAAAGGATAGCAAATGTTTTAATAGGGGATTCTAATGAAAGTCGTGTTTCTTTCGAATAATAAGATTTCTAATAATCTTATTAGTTGGCTCAAGACTACATCTGGAGAGGATGTAATTACTTATAATAAACCTGTAAGCACAGAGTTTCTAAAAAAGATATGTCCTGACTTTATAATCAGTTACAATTACAAGTATATAATTAAAGAGGAAGTAGTAGATCGTATGAAGGGTAGAATTATTAATTTGCATATTTCATTACTTCCATATAACAGAGGAGCAGATCCAAACGCATGGAGTTTCTTGGAAAGCACACCGAGGGGCATCACTATACATATGATAGACAAAAGCATAGATAAAGGACCCATTCTGGTACAAAAAGAAGTGTTCATCAACGAAAATAAGGAAACATTAAGAAGTTCTTATGAAAAGCTACATAAAGAAATTCAGGAACTTTTCAGGAGCTACTGGAATGACATTAAATACGAAAAAATAAAACCAAAACCACAGAATTCAAAGGGAAGCATGCACCATAAGAAAGATTTTAAAAAAATAGAGTATCTTTTAAGTGATAAAGGATGGGACACACCCATTATGGAATTCAAGAAAAGATACGAAAGTTTAATTAGGGGACTAAGATAAATCTGGAAATAGCAAATAAAAAAATAGGCAAAGATTTCCCGGTTTTCGTAGTAGCCGAGCTTTCTGCAAATCATCTGCAAAAATTTGACAATGCAGTGAAACTTATTAAAGCTGCAAAAAAGGTGGGGGCAGATGCTATAAAATTGCAGACCTATACGCCAGAAACAATGACAATTGATTGTGATAATGAATACTTTCAGATAAGGCAAGGGACTATATGGGACGGGAAGACTTTTTATCAACTTTATAAACAAGCTTACACCCCCTGGGAATGGCAACCAAAATTAAAGGAAATTGCACAGGAAATGGGTTTAATTTTATTTTCAACACCCTTTGATAAAACTGCCGTCGATTTTCTTGAAGAATTAAATGTCCCTTGTTATAAAGTAGCGTCATTTGAAATAACCGATGTCCCACTTATAGAATATATAGCATCAAAAGGCAAGCCTGTAATTATTTCCACGGGAATAGCAACATTATGTGATATAGAAGAAGCTGTAGGCACTTGCAAAAAAGTTGATAATAATCAAATAGCTTTGCTTAAGTGCACAAGTGCATATCCCACACCCCCGGAGGATACAAATTTGCGAACCATTCCAAACTTGGCAGAAACTTTTAAAGTGGTTGTAGGTCTATCTGATCATACACTGGGCGTCTCTGTTCCCATTGCTTCTGTAGCACTTGGAGCTTGCATAATAGAGAAACACTTAACACTAAATAGATCATTCGGTGGCCCGGATGCTGCTTTTTCCTTAGAACCTGATGAGTTCAGAGCAATGGTAAAAGCAGTAAGAGAAGTTGAAAAAGCTTTGGGAGAAGTTTCGTATGAGTTAACTGAAAAAATGAAAAAAAGTAGAGAATTTTCCCGCTCTCTGTTTGTTACAAAAGATATGAAAGCAGAAGAAATCTTTACCAAAGAAAATGTTCGCTCTATAAGACCTGGATATGGATTGTATCCAAAGTATTTAAAAGATATTCTGGGTAGACGGGCAGCACATGATATTAGATGTGGAACGCCCTTAGGATGGAGAATGATTTCATAATATTGGTGTGTCTTCCAGTGAGATAATGTAGATAGTATAATCAGATTTGAGTTATTTAATCATCAGATAGATGTATGTTAAAAATTTGAGCACGCAGAGCGCAGGGTTTCAGTATCCCAAGAAATTGTTAGGGTAGTGAAGGAAATTCAGTGAGAACGGATTTGTTTAGTTCCACAAGGATTATGAGCCATGGCAATTAGTGTGACCAATATTATCAAACAATCAACAAAACTCAATACGGTGACAATAATTAGAGCTGTTATTTCCATACCTAAAAATATAATTATAGCCATGGTTCTCTCGCCTGAAGATTTTGGGTTAATCAGCTTATTGGGTTTATGGTCAATGTATGCTGGATTAATAAAACCTGGAATTTTAGCCGCTGGACAGCGGGAGATTCCTTATCTATCAGGTAAGGGTGAAGAAAATGAAGCCTTACGCATACAAAATATCGCTATCTCCGGGAATTTACTCTATTCTATTTTTCCTTTTGTAGTTATCCTTTGTGCTTCCCTATTTTTCTCCAACCAAATTATCCGGATTGGACTGGTGATTACTGCCATAGCTTTCATTTTGGCTAACCTCGTCGGTTGTTGGGGGGGAATTAATCGTATCAGGCAAAAATTTAGTTTAATAGCGAAAGCTAATTTTATCAACTCTGTATTTACCGTTGGAGCAGTCATAGCTTTGGTGTACTGGCTTAGAATTTACGGGGTTCTACTTGGTCCAATTATTGGTACGGTTGCTATGGGATTTTACTATTGGAAAAAAGGCAAAATCAACTATCATTTTCAATTTGATTGGCGGGAGACTATACGGCTATTGAAAGTAGGAATAGTTCTCTCTTTGTTAGGTTTGGTATTTTGGGGATTTCGATTAACCGACAGAACAATTATTGCTGCATCTCTATCTTTAGAACAATTGGGACTCTATGCCTATGCAATGGCGTTTATTACAACCGGATGGAAGTTTTTCACTAATTTTGGGAATGTTCTTCAACCTATAGTTTGGAAACATTCCGGGCAAGCACAAAATGCCATTAATGCCTTTAGCGACACAAAGAGAATCGCCATTTATTTGGCCTTAGTTACGGCGATAGCAATTCCTCTCTCCCAACTTGGTTTTTATCTTTTAGTAAACTTAATCATTACAAAATATATCAGCAGTATCCCTATATTCTATGTATTATCCTATAATCTTTATTTAGGACCTATGGCTGCGGTACCCAGTATCATATTAACATCTAAAGTTATCAATAGGCAAACTATCACCACAATTATTTACTCTATTGGCTTAGGGTTGAATATAGTATTGGATTTATTCGTTATTTACCTTGGATATGGCATACTTGGTGTTGCCTGGGTAACAGTTGCTACCCAGGGAATTGTTACTTTCGCCTTGTATTGCCTGGCTCGAAAATATGTATTTACTCAAATGAAAGAGTTTATTTCATTCATGATTTTTATCATGTTACCCTTTTTTATAAGCATACTATTCCTTTTTTTCCACAGCTTTGTTAGTTCGGCAGCACCAAGTCTTTGGTTTGCCGGTACTATTTCCCTTATAGTTCAGGGTGTTGTATGGGGTATCGTTATTAGAATAGGCTACCGTAGATATTTTCCTAGAGAGAGGATAGTTAACATGGCAAAAGAGTTCGCCAATTTTGCGATTAGAAAGTTAAAAAGGAGAAACTAGCTAAAGACATGAAAACTTATTTAGTAGAAGCATATAGTCAAAGATTAAAATTCGAAAAAGGCAGCAATGTTATTGCATTAACACCAAGTGCTTGTTATGAATTAGATAAAACAAACATTAAGTATTCTATCTTAGAGGATTATTACGGGCAGGAGGGAATTCTAAAGGAGGAGGATAATTATTTTACATCGCAACTTACCTGGTTTGACGAATTAGACAAATTTTTATTTCGCATTTTCCCCACTGCAAAAAAGATAAAAATAAAGTTAGCAAGATTTTACTACATCCACCTGAAGACTATAGTAGACCCTATTGTCATTCGTAGCAAAATGTTATCTGGTTTTATAGAAAAGGCAAAACCCACGAGTATTGTCTATGTTTCTAACAAGCGGAGAAAGGACACCATTGATTTCACTTTATATTTCAGAGGAAGTGAGAGTTTATTTTCACGACTCACTCCTATAATTTGTTCGAAGTATTCGGTTCCATTTTCAGGAATTGTTATTAAAAGAGAGGGAAGCATAGGAAATTCCCCGGTTAGTCGTATCGAGAAACTGAAAGGTAAGATCCGGGCAAATGAATACATAAAGAATATGTGGTTGTTTTATAAGTATAGTACAGCATTTGGCATAATTTCCAGTTTGTTCAGACGAAAAGGTCCTCCTAATATCTTTTTATTAAAATCCGGATATGGCAGCCAGGGACTAATTAAAGATTTTATCAGGGGTGGGCACAGGGTATTTCTGAGGTCGGAGGAAAAAATTCTAAAGTGTTCACCATTCCGCATAAGCCAATATCGTGAGATTAAAAAGGACAATAATAATGCAAGAATGGAGCCAGAATTTGAAGGTAATTGGCGGAAAATTGAAGAATATCTCCATGATCAAACTAAAATCTTAGACTGGATAAATCAGAATTGCGGGGTAGATGTATCTGCTATTATCTTACCCAGATTGCAACGCTTTATTGAAATTATCTGTCCAAAAATTCTTTCCTTGATACATGGATATGTGCAATTTTATAATGATAATAACATTGATTTTGTAATTACTCCTCATCAAGCGGTTCCAGATGAATTTGCTGCGATTTCTGCCACAAAGTATAGCAAAGCAACCAAAAGTGTTTGCATCCAACATGGCAATGAGGTTTTTTCCAGTAAGCGCTGTTATGTCAGTGAGCTATGGCCCTATGATATCTATTTTGCTACCGATGAGGAAATGGCAAAATACTATGAAAAGCATTTTAATTTATATGACAATTGCGCACCTCAACTCATTCCCTCTTTCTCTTACCGATTAAATAGGGCTGTTGATTTTAGCCAAAAAAAGAGATTTAGAGTAAAGAAAGGGGGGAATAAAACTCTTATTTATGTTCCTACTATGCTTGGATGGGATAGTACTAGGTTGGGTCCAAGGTATGAAGATGTTTGGTACTATAAATGGCAATGCGCTCTATTGAGGCTTTTTACTTCAAGACAAGGTTTTCATTTTGTATGGAAAGGAATACCAATTTCAAATACGGTATATAACCCGATCCCTAACCTGATTTATGACCAGAAGTATCCCGATATTGAGTACGCTACCAATCCATTTATTCAATGGATAAAAAATGCAGATTTAGTTTTGCTGGATTATCCTTCCACAGCTCTCTATGAAGCTGCAGTCGCAAGGCTGCCAGTGGTATCTCTATATCAGTCTTCATTTGTAAGGGTAAGAGAGTCTGCTGTAAAATTGTTTGGTAATAGCTTACAACCATTTTCCAATATTCGTGAAGGGGTAAATAAAGTTACGGAATTTCTTAATTCTAATCCGGATGAATTTGTCGTTTCTATCCCTCGCTCTGAAGAATCCATGGTGGAAATTTTAGAGCGTTTGTGAAATAAAACAGGGTATCATGCTATACAATATGACCTTTTATAATTAAGAGAGACCATATCAGTCTCTCAATTACAGAACACTAACTGAGTACCTTTTGAGAGCAAGAATTAAAATAAATGGACTTGATTGGAGCTTGAATAAGGCAAATTTTTGTCTTTACAATAGGGTCTACTTTAAGAAAAAAGAAGAGGAGGTAATTAACAATGAGTGAATTCAAAGTAGTTGTAATGATTCCGGCCCGTATGGCTTCAAGCCGCTTTCCGGGTAAACCTTTGGCTAAACTACTGGGGATGACGATGGTTGAACATGTCTACGACCGTTGCAAGCTTAGCAAAAAAGTGAACGAGGTCTACGTGGCAACGCCTGACCGCAGTATTGCAGAGGAGGTAGAGAAATTTGGCGGCAAGTTTATTATGACAAGCCCCTTGCATAAGCGTGCTTGCGACCGAGTAGCTGAGGCATCCTTAAGTGTAAAAGCAAACGTAGTAGTAACAGTTCAGGGGGATGAGCCACTTATTGCACCTCAGATGGTAGATATGGCAGTGGAGACGCTGGTGACAGATCAAGAAGCAGTATGCGTAAATTTAGCAACAGTGGCTACAAAGGAGGAGGCAAATGATCCGAACGAGGTGAAAGTTGTTACGGACCCAGAAGGTTATGCGTTATACTTTTCTCGGATAGCAATACCCACCAATCTACGTGGCGAAGGAACGGTTTCTTTCCTGAAACAGCTATGCATCATTCCAATGACAAAAGACTTTCTGCAAACCTTTATCAATCTCTCCCCCACACCACTGGAAATCTCAGAATCTGTGGATATGTTAAGGTTGTTGGAACATGGATATAAGGTAAAGATTGTAAAAGCTGAAAAAGAGGTAAAGAGTGTAGACACAACAGAAGATCTGATAATTGCTGAAAAACTTTTGCTGAATGATCCAATTTTGAAGCTCTATCGTGATGCACAGCATAGGAAATGAAGGCTATTAAACTGATTGGTACAGATTCAGTTTTAATTTCATATCCGAAAGGATCCAAGGGAAGGTATAGAAGCTCACAATATTTTTTTCTCTAATGCTAAGGTCGAAATCGGTGTTGATTCTTGAGGATATGGAAATCCCAATTTGTATTAAAAAAAATAAGCGTTTAATTATCTGTCCGCTATAGGGACTTTTCCCAGATGGTAGACCTTATTCAGTAATCGCGGGGATGTCATGAACAAAATTATTGCTTCTATTGTTATCCGTAGTCATAACGAAGAAAGGTATATCCAAGAAGTACTCAGTATGATTATGGAGCAAAATTTTCGTGCCTGGGAAATCATAGTGGTTGACTCTGGTTCTACTGACAAAACGCTTGATATTGTGCGGCAGTATCCGGCTCATTTGATTCAGATTCCCTCAACAAGCTTTACGTTTGGGTATTCTTTGAATGTTGGCTGTCGAAGCGCAAGAGGGCAATTCCTGGTTGTTGTTAGCGCACATGCCGTTCCCGTGAATCAAAGCTGGCTTACCAATATATTGCAGCCTTTTCAGAATGAAAAAGTAGCGATAGTATATGGACGTCAATTACCGGGACCTGAAACCTCTTTATCGGAAGCCAGAGATTATTCGTTGAACTACGGGATGCATTCAAGAATCCTTTTAGAAGAGACAGAGTGTAATAATGCAAACAGCGCTGTACGAAGGGATTTATGGCAAGAATTCCGGTTTAACGAAAAACTCCCAGCGCTTGAAGATAAAGATTGGGCAATCCGTGTTCAAAAGGCTGGGTATTATGTAGCGTATGCAGCGGATGCACAGGTTTATCATCACCATTACTTGAATTATCGTCAAGTTTACCACCGGCATTACAGGGAAGCGGTGGCATACCACAAAATTCTGCCAGAGAGAACATTCACATTTAAGCACTTAACTTATAATCTAATAAGGAGTGCACTTGGTGACCTTGTCTATGGCATAAGAGAAAAGAAACCACTCTCTCGATTTTGGAGTATCTTACCTTATCGCAGAGCTCAGCAACTGGCTATCTATAATGCCATGAAACAAACATATCCAGAAGTTAAACAACAGGATTATCTTGACAGTATCCCGAAAAAATATAAAGCTATGGTCATCAAAGGGCCTGATATACATTCTGTCGAAATTCGTGAAATGCCTGAACTCAAAGCCAACGATGTATTAATTAGAGCTGCCTTTGTTGGCGTATGTCCCACCGATATAGAGGTTGCGGAAGGGAAGCTTGATTATTATGAAAAGGGTTTGGCTAGGTATCCAATAGTTCCTGGGCATGAGTTCTCAGGTATTGTGGTCGATGTAGGAAAAGAGGTTACTAATGTGAAATTAGGTGATAGAGCGGTCGGAGAATGTGCGAATGGGTGTGGGGAATGTTCCAGTTGTGCAAGAGGCGATTACTTTGCATGTCCAAACAGAACAGAAGTGGGGGTGATAAACAAAGACGGAGCTTATGCAGAATACGTTATTATGCCAGCCAGCAGAATACATTGTTTACCAGAGAATATTACCCTTCGTCGAGCTGCTCTGATAGAGCCATTAGCGGTGAGTCTAAAAGGAATACGAAAACTAAAACCTGTGCCGGAAAATTCTGCTACAATTGTAGGGGCAGGCATTATAGGATGTATGTGTGCACTTGCTTTAAAGCATTATAGAGTTCACGTAACGATAATTGATCGCAAGCCTGAAAGATTAGAAATAGCCGAGAACTTTGCAGATGAAGTCCAAACTACAATAGGGGACGCAGTTGATAGTGATTTTGCTATAGAAGCAACAGGAGAACCCACAGTCGCCCAACGTTTAGTCTCTGTTTCAAAAGCAGGAGCAAAAATTCTCATTCTGGGTTTGCCATTAACAAAACCAACTCCGGTAATCTTTGGTGACATTGTGGGATACGACAAAACTGTATTCGGTTCCATTGCGAGTGCATCAAGGGATTGGGATAAAGCCATCCATGTACTTTCAATTACTGGAGACATAGTTGACTCACTCATAGGGAAGGAATTTAAACTTTCCGATTATAGGAAAGCATGGGATATGACTAATAAAAAAAAGTACCCCAGGATATTGATAAATCTAAATATGTCCTTGCAGAATGTTTAAAATAGGAAAGATGAGGAAACAGCTCTTGTTGCCGATGGTGCCGGATTTATTGGCTTGCATTTTGTTAGAGGGGATTTTTTAATAAACTGAAAGGAAAGGATTAATGAAGGAAGATCCTAATATTGCCCGTAAGGGTAAAATAATTGAAAAACACATTGCTAAAGCATATCATAATGAAGAAAGCGTACCACTCTTTTCATTAGTAGAGTTCAATATCTGTGGTTTATGTAATAGAACCTGTCCATTCTGCCCACGGGCAAATCCAGACTATCCTAACAAAGCTGAATACATTCCATTAGACTTATACGAAAAGGTGGCGTCTGATTTATCTAGCCTTGGCTATACCGGTGTAATATTGTATTCTGCATTCTGCGAGCCCCTTTTGCATAAACAAATTGATCAACTTATCTATTTATCGAAGCAGTATTGCCCACAAACACGAGTTGAAATAGTTACTAACGGCGATCTCTTGACATCAGATAAGCTTATTAGCTTGTTTGAGGCGGGCTTGAATACCATCCTAATTAGCCTCTATGATGGCCCTCATCAGCACGTACACTTCCTTGCGATGAAACATGAAGCGGGGCTTAATGATGACCAGTTCATTTTACGAGTTCGTTATTTACCAAAGGAAGAGCATTACGGTATAACTATGTCAAATCGAGCGGGGTCACTTAATTTGAAAGACATAGGCGTTGTTCCTTTAGACGAACCATTAAAGCAGTATTGCTATTATCCCTTTTACCAGTGTATGATTGACTATGATGGATCAGTGCTTTTATGTCCACATGATTGGGGACGGAATTTAATTGCTGGCAACCTGAATAATGAATCCTTATTAGACATTTGGAATGGCAAGGCAATGTCACAAGCAAGAAAAAAACTTGCCAACAAGGATCGGAATCTTTCTCCATGCAACTTCTGTGATATTGATGGGACTAAAATGGGGAGAAAACATTTTGAGTTATGGCAAAGATTCTATAAAAGACAGTCTAACTAAGGTTTCTAACAGATAATGAGGTGTAAAGATGGAGGATTCTATGCCATCTAATCAGATATGTAAGGCAGTTGTTATCCATCGTTCTGGTGTTGTTTTATCATTATGTTTCCGGTAGGATATTTTATTTTATACAGTTAATCCTTTCCAATAGGAGAAATTTATGTTATCACCAAAAGAGAATTCAAAGGGCTTAACTCGAATTGATAATCTCAGACAAAGTCAGAGGGGCGATTTACGCTTAGATAAGAGTCATAGTCACTATGAACAGTGACAAGCTTACTACAAAGGAGTCCACAATGTTAAGAGGCAAGGTTGCTCTTGTTACAGGTGCCAGCAGTGGAATTGGTTGGTCCATCGCCCGACGCTTTCTTGAAGAAGGTGGTATTGTCGGTGTGCATTATTGCCGTAATCGACAAGGCGTTGAACAACTCGTCTCTATAGCTCGTTCAGGTCAGTGCCATGCATTTCAAGCTGATTTTGCTGAATCCCAACAGGTTTTGCGCCTCTGGAATGGCTTTCTAAAGTGGGCTGGGACAATAGATATACTGGTAAACAACGCCGGCGAAGTAGTGATGCCTGTGCCGTTTGAAGAGATATCCGAGGAAGTGTGTGACCGTACTTTTCAAGTCAATGTGAAAGCCCCCTTGCTCCTAAGCCAAAATGCTTTCAAAATTATGAGGCAGAAATCATACGGTAGAATTATCAATATTAGTAGTATCGGAGTTAAATTTGGAGGAGGACCTACTACTCTTCACTATAGTGCATCTAAGGCTGCGCTGGAAGCTATGACCCGATCTATTGCCAAAGTGGGGGCTCCTTATAATGTATTGGTTAACGCTATCCGAGCAGGTGTTACTGATACGCCATTTCACCGTAAAATGGGTCGCGATGATCTTCCTGAGCGTGTGAAGCTGATTCCACTTGGACGAGCAGCGCATCCTGATGAAATCGCTGAAATGGTACTGTTTTTGGCTTCTAAAAAAAGTTCTTATATTACTGGTAGCATCATATCTGTCTCCGGTGGTGAATAAGACAGGAATCTTATCAAAAGTTTGCTTTTCCAAGAGAATGGGATAGATATTCAATTGTCCCGCGTATTGTGCTGGGTACTTACGATGCCATGGATTACATCAATAAACCAATGGTCTGTGTCTCGAAATGTTTCAGACCTTATGGAACTCAGGAAAAATCAATGTATCGCATAAAGAAATAATTGATGAATATCTTGAAAAGGTGGAAAAAGGAAAAGCGTCTCTTGCCACAGATTTAGAACAAAAGGGGGGTTCCGTACTTGCTGGTTATGAAAACTTTATCGTGGTAAAAATTGAGAAGAATATAGACGGATTAATAGAATTTTTAAGAAAAGAGAGAATGTTAATTAAGGGTAATTTCGGCCATCCATAAATGAAGAATTTCATAAGGATAACCGTGGGGCCAAAGCCACAGATGGAGAAACTTGTAAATATGATAAAAAAAGTTGATTTTGCCCTTAATCAAAGAAAAGCACAAATTTTATGAAACATAATATTCTTTATGTATTTGACGAAATAGCGGACTTCGAACCTTTTTTTGATAGTTACAGTGATAGGTTCAGAGTTTTTCTATGCCCGATTTCCTCAAACTGGAAAAAGATATCTTCTGTTCTTCGAAAGTTTCAATCAACAAATAGAGTGGAAGTTACACTTGTACCTTTCATTCGCCATTTTAACGAAAAAGCATTTTCTATTCGAGGTGATTATATCAAATTTATTTCAGAATTTGCTGATGCACCAAGATTCAAAGGGAGAAATTTAAAAGAATATTTTAGATGTCCTTTTAAACAATTTTCAACCTGGTGGTTCTCGTTAATTGCCGAAAAAAACCCCTTAAAAACCAATTCATACCACAAATTGGTTAAATTACTCACTATCTTAGATTTACAAAATAAATATTCCTGCAATAAAATCTGGCTGGATATTAGCGATAGGGAATTAGCTGAAGCCATAACAGGCAATACAAAGTTTAGATGTAATAACCTGAAGAATTACAGAAGGGAATCAAATTTAACTTATTTCGCATTATTTTTTTTGAAAACCGTAAAACCTATTTTACATACCATGTACAAGATTATTTTCATAAAGAAAACAATGCTGGGATTAAATGGTAGAAAGAAAATTTTGAAAAACAGTCGATTTCTATTAGTTACCTATTTTCCTCTTGTAGATAAAAAATCCATGAAACAGGAGAAATTTATCAATAAATATTACGCGCCTTTGCAAAAAGCATTAGAAAAGAAGTATAAAGACCAGTTTGCCTGGTTGGCTCTAGATATTAAATCTACCGACTTTAGTTGGAGAGAAAGCATTAGGCTCGCCAGCCAGATAAATAAATGGCGATATCCCTTTTTCTTTTGTAAAGAGTTTTTGAAGCCCATAGACTTGTTGATAATGACGCTACAATATAGTTATGTAGCGATAAAGTTCCTTATGAAAGCGTCTTATCTTTCCCGTAATTTCAAATATATGGGTACAGATATAAATATTTGGTCATTATTTAAGGACGATTGGTATCGTTCCTTTTGCGGCTGGACATTAATTGAAGGACTACTATATTATTGTATTTTTAGCAGGACATTTCAAAGATTAAGAGAAGATACTATTGTCACCTATATTGCGGAAAACCATGCCTGGGAAAAGGCTTTAAATATTGCTTCACGTAGAAAAGGAGAATTAAAAGTTATCGGCATTCAACATACGATAGTCCCATTGCTCCTTTTAAATTATTTTAATGATAAAGCAGAATTACAGGAAGGGAATTATATCCAAACAATGCCCAGGCCCGATCATTTGGCCTGTGTAGGTAAGATTCCTGTTAGGCTTTTTTTGGAATCAGGCTGGGATAAAAGCAGGGTTTTCGTCTGGGGTGCAATTCGGTTTCAACATTTCAAACATCAAATAGATCATAAAATATCCTGGAAAGGTAGAGAGAACAAAGTAGTAGCTGCACTGTCCATTATGCCCGAAGAATCTGGGGAAGTACTGCTTTATATTTATCAGGCATTTAAAGATCAGCAAGATTACCAGGTAATTATCAAAGGGCATCCCTCTCTTCCGGTATCCCCATTGCTTGCTTCTTTGAATATTGAACTTGATAGAAATATTTTTCAAATTGTAGATACGCCTTTAAATGAACTATTATCCAAGGTAAAAGCCCTCATAGTTACAGAGTCTTCAGCGGCGCTGGAGAGCATAGCCTGCCAATGTCCGGTAATTATTCCTTGCCTGTCCAGGGTAGTGGATATGAATCCGCTTTCCGGGATTAGTGATTTGCCAATTTATGTAGAGAGCCCGGAGGGACTAAAAAAAACAGTAAATGAAATAATGGAGAAGAAGGAATCGCCGCTTCTTTATGAAAACTGTAAGGCCTTCATTGAAGACTATTGCGAATTTCCGCATTTGGATGAAGATTTTTTGGAAAAAATAGAAAGAAAAATGAAAGGATAATCAAATGCATAATGAAGATTTCAAGGTGTTGTTTATTTACCCGAATACAATGATGGCTACTTTAGTTCCGATCAATCTTTCGTTGTTATCTTCGTGTTTAAAGTTAAATGGCTTTCAGGTTGATTTATTTGACACGACCTATTATAGAACAGAAGAGATAAGTTTTGAAGAGAAAAGGGTAGAATTATTACAGATAAAAGAATTCAATTGGGAAGAGAGGGAAATAAAACTCAAAGAGACGGATATCTATGAGGACATAAGAGAAAAAGTTAAAACATACAAACCCGATCTTATTGGAATAACTATTGTTGAGGATACATATTCTCTTGCGGTATCATTGCTGAATGCAATAAAAGAATCTAATATTCCTGTCATTGCGGGAGGAATATTTGTTACCTTTTGCCCTGAAGAGGTGATAGGCCTTGAGGATATCGATATGGTTTGTATCGGTGAAGGAGAAGAGGCGTTAATAGAGCTTTGCAAAAAAATGTCTCGAGGTGAGGATTATACTGGAGTGCAAAACCTATGGATAAAAAAGGATGGGAGAATCACTAAAAATCCGATGAGAAAGCTTACAGATATTAATGAGCTACCATTCATAGATTATGATATATTCGGTAAGAAAAGATTATTCAGGCCAATGTATGGCAAGATATACACAATGATCCATGTTGAAATTGACCGGGGTTGTCCTTATAATTGCACCTATTGTGAAGCTCCTCAACTCAGAAAACTATTCAAAGAAAATGGCTGTGGATACTACTACCGCAAAAAGAGAACAAAGACGTTCATGAAAGAAATGGACTATCTCGTTAAGAAATATAACCCTGACTATGTGAATTTTGATGCGGAATCATTTTTAGCAAAACCACTTGGAGAGCTTGAAGAATTTGCAGGAGAATATAGAAAAATAGGTCTACCGTTCTGGTGTCAGTCCCGGCCAGAAACAATAACGGAAGAAAAAGTGAGGATGCTAAAAGAAATGGGTTGTGATTGTCTGCAATTTGGTATTGAGCAGGGGAATGAAGAATTTAGAGCAAAAGTGTTAAGCAGAGGTGGTTCGAACAGGCAGATCGTAGAAGGGTTAAAGATAGTAGAAAGATATAAGATTCCATATACAGTAAATAATATCATAGGCTTTCCAGGAGAGACACGGGAATTGATTCTTGACACGATAAATCTGAATCGGCAGATCAATCCGAGAACAATAAACTGTTATTTTTTTACTCCTTATAAAGGAACTACTTTGCATGAGTATTGTATAGAACACGGATATTTAGACAAAGATACTAAGGTTCATCAACTTTTAGATGGTGCAAAGATGAAATGGGATACCATTACCCATGAGGAACTAAAAGGACTGCAGAGAACATTTCCCCTCTATGTGAAGATGCCCAAAGAAGAATGGGATAAAATACGAATGGCCGAGAGGTTTAATGAAGAAGGAAATAGAATGTTTGAAAGACTGAGAAAGATTTATTATGAAAGATATTTTTGAGAGGAGAAAGGATGTACCGAAGAATTCTAAGGCAAATTATTCCGCCGATTTTTTACAATAAGCCATATTTAGCAAAAATCAAATCTAGTGTTTTGCTAACGTTGTTCTATAGATTATTTACAAAGAAAAGCAGAATGCAATTTCATCGTAATGAATTAAAAAGGCAAATAAATGAACTCCCAGAAATTGACAAATTATTTTCGGAAAAAAAGATGAAAGAACACTATATCTATGAGCCGGTGAGAAATACCCTAAAACATCCTGATCTTTATATAACCCAGATAAGATATTATCGTATGTATAATTTCTTTAAAAGGCATTATCCCGAAATTTTTGAACCGGATACAAAAATACTAAATGTGGGGGATACAGATGGTATTCTTCTCGAAGCTCTTGGCAGGAAGGGAACAAGCCTTAATATGAATAAAGAATGTGTTGAATTTATAAGAAATAAGGGGATAAATGCAGTTTTGGCAAATGCGGAAAGTTTAGGGTTTGAGGGTTCATCTTTTGATTTCGTCTTCTGCTTTCAGACCCTTGAGCATTGCCCTAATCCCATAAAAGTATTAAATGAATTAGGAAAAGTGACAAGGAAAAAAGTATTCTTATCTATTCCTCAGGCAAATGAAACTAAGGTATATAATATTAGATTCTGGGTAGACCTAAAGAAAACTTCTTGGAAAGAGACAAATGTAAAAAATGTTGATTGCCACATCTTTGAATTTTCCACCGTCGATTTTAAGAATATCTTAAGTTATACTAATCTGGAATATGAAACTAACTTTCCCATAAATTATTTCGATGATAATTCCTTTAAGAAAAAATTGTTAAATAAGCATAACTCATATTTCAATTTCTTTGTCCTGAAACCGGTAGAATACAAGAAAGAATATTGACCAAAAGATATACGAGGGGTAAGTGTAATTATACTATAATGGCGACCGAAACGTTTCAGATCCTATGGAATTCGAAAGAAAATTAATCTTGGGGAAGAATATGTTTTATGTTAGGATTGGGGAAATATTTTGTTCCTTCTTTCTTAATATTAGCTACAAAGAAAACACAGCAGATAAAATAAACAGTTGTTAATAAAGCTATTAAGAAGTATTTAGTGAGCTATCAATCGGTTAGAAATCAATTTTTTGTGAGTGGAATTGAAAAAGCTATTGACATTTCTCCCAAACGCATTAATAAATTGAAGAGAATGCTTACAGATTAATAAATTTACTGAACTACCATGTTGTAGCGAAGGAAGGGGTGATTATAATGAAAGTTGTTATTCTTTGTGGAGGTTTAGGAATGCGATTAAGACAGGAAACAGAGTTTAAGCCAAAGCCAATGGTAGGGATTGGGGGACATCCTATTCTATGGCATATAATGAAAACGTATTCTTCCTATGGTTACAATGATTTTGTTCTTTGCCTTGGTTACAAAGGAGAGGTGATAAAGGATTATTTTTACCATTACAAGATACGAAACAGCGATTTTACCATCGACCTTAACAGTGGTGGTATTTCTATCCACGAATTAAGTAATGAAAATCATTGGAGGGTGACCCTTGCTGATACCGGCCAATCAGCTATGACTGGAGCGCGCATTAAGAGAATAGAAAAGTATATTGAAGCGGATATATTTATGCTTACCTATGGGGATGGAGTAACAGATCTAAATATCAATCGTTTGTTAGAATATCATAAATCACACGGTAGAATTGGCACGGTAACTGGCGTTTTTCCACCGTCTCGTTATGGCGAGTTGAGGATTGAGGGTGATCGTGTGCTATCTTTCAAGGAAAAACCAAAAATCTATGCTGGAGCAATCAACGGGGGATATTTCTTGTTTAGCCGCTCATTTTTTGATTACCTATCAGATGATGACCAATGTGTCTTTGAAAGAGAACCCTTGGAAAAACTGGCCCAGGACAATCAACTGAAAGTTTATCTTCATAAGGGTTTCTGGCAATGCATGGATACCTATAGAGATTTTAAATATTTGAATGAGTTGTGGGCAAAAGGAAATGTGCCCTGGAAGGTATGGTAATGTTCTGGAAAAATAAAAACGTTTTTGTAACAGGATGTACAGGGCTTCTAGGTTCCTGGCTAACGCAGCTTTTAGTTGAAGGAGGTGCTAATGTTACAGGTTTGATAAGGGATTGGGTGCCAAAATCTAACTTGAATTGGTCTGGATTTATAAATGAAATTAATGTGGTAAGGGGAGAAATTGAAGATTATTTTCTCTTAGAGAGGATCATCAATGAATACGAAATTGATACTGTTTTTCATTTAGCTGCCCAAACTATTGTGGGAATTGCTAATAAAAATCCAATATCCACTTTTGAAGCTAATATAAAGGGAACCTGGAATATTCTAGAAGCTTGCAGAAGAAATCCAACTGTGAAAAGAATCATAGTAGCCTCAAGTGATAAGGCTTATGGGGAACATAAAGAACTACCTTATAGAGAAGATGCATCTCTTAGAGGTTCTCATCCATATGATGTTTCTAAAAGCTGCGCTGACTTAATAGCTTTTACCTATTATAACACCTATGAGTTGCCGGTCTGTGTAACCAGATGTGGAAATTTCTATGGTGGAGGTGATTTGAATTTCAATAGAATAGTTCCTGGAACAATCCGCTCGGTGATCTTTGACAAGAGGCCGATAATTAGGAGTGATGGCACACTTATCAGAGACTATATTTATATTTTGGATGCTGTTGAAGCATATATGCTATTGGCAGAAAAAATGGATGATTCATCAATTCATGGGCAAGCCTTCAACTTCAGCAATGAGATACAATTGACAGTTTTAGAATTGACAAAGAAAATATTGAAATTAATGGATAGAGAAAGATTAGAACCTACCATATTAAATGAGGTGAAAAGTGAAATAAAGCATCAATATCTCTCAGCAGCAAAGGCCAAAAGAATTTTAGGATGGAGGCCTAAATATACCCTTGAACAAGGTTTGAAGGAAACAATTGTGTGGTATCGTGAGTTTTTTAGTAAAACGCAAAGGGTGCATAACTTGTAACTTTTAACCAAGGGAGGATTGGAAAAAATGATAAACGGAGTCTTAGTCGTACCTTTAAAGCAAATTCCTGACGAGCGAGGTAAGATAATGCATATGTTACGAGTGGATGATCCACATTTTGACCACTTTGGAGAAATTTATTTTTCAGTGGTTTATCCTGGTGTAGTGAAAGGATGGCATCTGCATACTAAGATGACATTAAACTATGCTATCCCTGCAGGCATGGTGAAGCTTGTATTGTATGATGAGAGGAAAGATTCCTCGACTAAGAATCAATTATTAGAACTATTCGTTGGGGAAGACAATTACTGTCTGGTTAAGATACCTCCAATGGTATGGAATGGTTTTAAAGGTATAGGAATAAAGCCCGCTATGGTAGCAAACTGTGCTACTATTCCTCATGACCCTGATGAAATCATACGATTAGATCCATTTTCTGATAAGATACCGTATAATTGGGAATTAAAAGATAAATGAAAGGGATATTAATAACTGGTGGATTGGGATATATTGGAGGAAGAATTGCAGATTATTTCAGGGAAAAAGAGCCTGATCTTGATATATTTCTCACAACAAGGAATAAAAATAAAAAACTTCCCGAATGGACAAGAGAATTTACAGTTTTACAAATGGATCTTTTAGATGAAAAATCCATTAATAGATGTTTAAAAGGGGCTGATGTTGATATCATCATACATTTAGCGGCATTAAATGAGATTGAATCAATGAAACACCCGGAATTAGCCTTAGAGGTGAATACAAAGGGGACCTATAGATTGTTAACTTCTGCAATTCTTCATGATATAAATAGATTTGTTTATTTTTCTACATTTCATGTATATGGACTAGATAGGTATTCCGTCATTACCGAAGAGACCCCCACAAAGCCTTTTCATCCTTATGCGATAACTCACCGAGCTGCGGAAGATTTTGTCGCATTTTTCAATCATTATTATCATATGAAAACTTTAACATTTAGGTTATCAAATGGTTATGGGTATCCTATGCACAAAGAGATTAATAGATGGACATTGGTATTCAACGACCTGTGTAAGCAAGTAGTTACTACTGGTAAAATTGTTTTAAAATCTTCAGGTAAACAATATAGAGATTTTATCTCCTTGTATGATGTAGCAAGAGCTGCATATCATTTTGTGTTTCTTAAACCAGATAATTGGGAAGATGGTCTATACAATCTTGGTGGAAACTGTTCTATGTCTGTTTTAGAAGTTGCCCAGAAAATAATAAAAATTTATAGTAATAGATATAAAAAAAGAGGATTAAAAATAGAGACAAAACCAGGAGATAATGATTCAAAGCCGACAAAATCCTTTACTTATAACATTGATAAGATAATGAGAACAGGGTTTAGATTAGAAGGCGACATGGAAAAAGAGATTACCAGAACTATGGAAATATGTGGGTGATTTTTAAATGAAAGGAATTAAGACGATTCAAATATTACCATTGATATCTGTGATAATGCCTATATACAATCATGGTAAGTTTATAGGTAGAGCTATTAAATCTGTTTAAAGCCAGTCTTACGAAAATCTTGAACTAATAATTGTAGATAATTATTCTAAGGATGACACGGGGAAAATAGTGACTTCGTTTGTCGATAAGAGAATCAGATATTTGAAATTTAAAAATCATGGAATAATCGCAGCTTCCAGAAATTATGGTATAACGAATTCTCAAGGGGAATATATAGCTTTTTAGATTCTGATGACATGTGGCATTATTCCAAACTCGAGAAACAACTCCAATATTTCTGTAACAAAGAGACCGTTGGTGTAGTAACCGATATAACCCAATTGGTGATACCCCATTTTATCGCCAAGGATATCATAGAAGATCTAAAAAAGGTTATGTCGATTATGATTACTACTCTATTGCATTTAAAGATTCATCCATTTTAAAGACAAAACTAAAAGCCTGTGTAGGCTATTTGCTATCTTTGCAACCACAAATGTTTCAGCGGATAATCCTTTAATAAAAGAATACCTTACGACTGGAGTCAAGAAGAGTGAGTAAAAGAAACTTAACTACTAAACTGCCTGGTAGCTCAATCACATCCCCAACAGTAAGTGTAATAATGAATTGCTTGAACTGTTCTGAATACCTGCCTGAGGCAATAGACAGTGTTTTTGCTCAAACATATACGAATTGGGAAATAGTATTCTGGGATAATGCTTCAACTGACAATAGTGCAGAAATTGCCAAGAGTTATGGTGGGAAACTAAGATATTTCAGAAGCGATAAGACATATCCTTTAGGCGAGGCGCGGAATTTAGCTATTGAACAAGCTCGGGGCAGGCGTATTGCCTTCTTAGATTGTGATGATATTTGGCTTCCAGAGAAGTTAGAAAAACACCTGAAACTCTTGGAGAAAAAACCTCAAGTGGCTCTGGTGTTCTCCGACTGCTACATCATCAACTCTGCCGGAAATATTCTTAAAAGGTCTTTTGATAGAAGTAGGCCTTATAGGGGGAGAATTTTCAGCGAACTATTTATCGAAAATTTTATTCCTCTTCTTACAGTGGTTATCAGGAAGAAAGTATTTGAAAAAATGAAAGGTTTTGATCCTCGATTTCGAATAGCCCAAGATTGGGATCTATTTTTGAGATTAGCAGAGTCCTTCGAAATTGATTTTATAGACCTGCCCCTGGCAAAATATAGAACACATCAAGCTAACTTTAGTAAAAATGTAGATGTGGCAATGCATGAAGTCTTAGAGATAGTTGATTATTGGTTGAATAAACGGCCTGAATTAAAGATAACTTTGAGGAAAAAGTTAAAAGAGAAAATTACTGCTATTCATTGTCGTCTTGGTTATTTCCACCTTCGTAATAATCAGATGAATAAAGCCCGACGAGAGTTTTCTAAAGCCCTCTCTCTAAATTACTTTTGTATGGAGGCTGTGATTCTATACCTGACTACTTTTATATCTGCCAATTTAGCCAGGCGATTAAAAAAAGTTCAGAATATGTTAGCTAGGTTTTCGAACAAGTCATTTTGAGCATAACTTTTGCACAAATAGTGGAGGAAAATAAAAAATGAAAATTCTACTCCTGTATCCGACGCACATAAGTGGCGAACAACCTTTAGGTATAATGCATATTTCCGCAGTTTTAAAGAAGGAAGGAAATATTGTCGATATCTTTGAATTTACTCCTTTTAGATATAACTTTTGGGGCGATAGATTCAAGAACGTAAAAAGAGCATTTTGTGAAAAGCTAAAGACTTTTCAACCTCAGTTAATTGGCTTTTCTTCGGCGACCCCAGACTACGGAATTTCCCTGGAGTTAGCAGAATTGGCCAAACAGACGAAGAAGAACACAAAGGTCATATTTGGCGGAATACATGCGACTGTGGATCCTGAAACAACTATCCGTGAGAAAGCAATTGATTTCATCTGTATCGGTGAAGGAGATGAAGCTATAGTAGAGTTCGTAAGAGGACTTGAGAACAACGGAGACGTTACTCATATTAAGAATATCTGGGCCAAAAAAGAAGGAACAATCTATAGAAATCCTCTCCGTCCCTTGATCCAGGATTTAGACTCCATACCATTTCCCGATAGAGATATACTAAATCCTATCTATATGCATCGTCCCTTTATCGGCGCAAGTTTTATTACTTCCCGAGGTTGTCCTTTTCCCTGCAGTTATTGTCAGAACAAATACCTGATGAGAATTTACCAGAATAAGGGAAAATTTGTGAGGTACAGAAGCATTGATAATGTAATCGAGGAGATAAAAATTACTGTGGATAGATTTAAGATTAAGAGAGTTACCTTCTCTGATGAAACCCTCACTTTAAACAAAAGAAGAGCTCTTGATTTTTGTGAAATATATGGAAAAGAGGTCAAGATACCGTTTGTTTGCCAGACAAGACCATCACATTTCGACAGAGAAATAGCTGAGGCGTTGAAAGAAGCAGGATGCGTACATGTCAGCATGGGTATCGAGGCAGGTAATGACAGGTTGAGGAATGAAGTATTAAACAGAAATATTAAAAGAGAAGAGCTAATAGAAGCATTCGCGATTGCGAAAGAATATGGGATAAGCACAGCATCTTTCAATATGATAGGAATTCCCGGAGAAACAGAGAAAACAATATGGGACACCATAAATATCAATAGAGATATTCAGCCAGAACAGATGTATGCTACCATTTTCATGCCCTTTAGAGGAACCCAATTAGGAGAGCTGTGTGAGAAAAACAAATGGATTATGAAAAAACCATATGATGCCAGCAGTTACTACTTCGAAACGGTATTGGAGCTTCCTACGATTACTCGTAATAAACTTTTTTCCTATAAAATGGTTTTTGATCTTCTGGTAAGACTTCCCGAAAACAAATTAAGCTATGTGAAATGCCTAAGATGGATGATAGAGAAAACAAGAATAACAAGAGGTAAGATTTTACCTTGGTTATGCCCAAGAGTATTAATAAGAATGATAAACCTTTTTCAAAAAATAACGAAATTTTCCTAAAAGGAGCGGACAATGAAAATACCAGCGGCAAAGATTTATTTTCCAGAAGAGGATAAGGAGAAGATTTTGAATCAAGTTAAAGAAGTTCTTGACTCTGGATGGTTAACTCTGGGTAAATTTGGAAAGCAATTCGAAAAAGAATTTGCTGAAAAGCATAGAATAGAGCACGCTATTGCAGTTAGTAGTGGAACTTCTGCTCTGGAGATTGCTCTACGGATTCTGAAGATAAAGGGTAAAGAGGTAATTGTTCCTACTAATACTTTTTTTGCTACCGCGGCTGCGGTGGTTCATGCTGGAGGAAAAATTTGTCTTGCTGATGTGAAGAAAGATACCCTTGCCTTAGATCCTGAAAGTCTGAGAGCAATGATTAGTGAAAATACTGTAGGAGTGGTAGTCGTTCATATTGGAGGAATAATTACTCCTGATATTTATAAAATTAAGAAAATTTGCCGGGAGAAAGGGCTTTTTCTTTTAGAAGATGCTGCTCACGCCCAGGGTTGTTCATTAAATGGAAAGATGGCTGGAACTTTTGGCGATGTTGCTGCCTTTTCTTTTTATCCCACTAAAGTAATTACCAGCGGAGAAGGAGGAATGATTATTACCAACAGGGAAGATATTCAAAAGGAGGCCATAATCTATCGGGATCAGGGAAAATCAGGTTTCTATGGAAATTACCATGTCAGGATGGGGCATAACTGGCGTATGAGCGAGTTGCATGCAATTGTAGGGCTTTCTCAATTACAGAGATTAGATGAGTTTATTGAGGCTCGCAACAGGATTGCCAGTATTTACAATGAGGGATTGAGAGATATTAGTGAGGTTGAGCCTTTAGTACTCCCTGATGAATGTCGATGTAACTATTATAAGTATATTGCTTTGCTTGAGAAAGGTATTGATCGGGATAAGTTTAAAAAACATCTTAAAGAAAAATATGAAGTAGGGTTAAGTGGAGAAGTTTATGAGACCCCTTTACATCTTCAGCCTATTTTTAAACAAGATTATAATGAGGGTGATTTCCCAGTTGCAGAAGATATATGCAAAAGACATATTTGCCTGCCTATTTCTGCCGTAATGAAAAATGAGGAAGCTGATTATGTGCTTGAGTCTTTGGAAAAAACGATAAAAAATTTATAAATAAGACATACTATAAACTGTCAAGTTAGAACTTGTTCTTTCTCAAATTGAAAGAAAATCCTTTGAGGGTCATAGTCTGCTTCGTATTTGAGCATACTGTACATTATGCAGATAATCTTTTTACCTACACAGACAAGAGCTTG
>JAUWZM010000137.1 GCA_030615365.1 Candidatus Aerophobota bacterium
TAAAAAGAGGCCATAAGGAGAAGGCAAGCCCTCTTCCTGTTTTCTCCAAAAGTTTTTTTAAAGAACTAATTAAACTTTAATTCTGAAACTATAGAAAGTCAAATAACAATCTTCACCTATAGTGAAGATTATACCAGGAGACAGTAATGATAAGTGAGGTTTATTTTGCCAGTATGAGATGTAATTCCAGAGAAAGTAGCTTGTTAAATAAGGTGAACAGGCTTTTCAAAAGAGCAGGTTTTGAGGAAATTATAAATGAAGATGATTTAGTCGCCATTAAGCTTCACTTTGGTGAGATGGGAAATACTGGCTTTATCAGGCCTATTTACCTCAGACAAATTGTAGGTCAAGTTAAAAAAAGAAAAGGGAAACCATTTCTAACCGATGCCAATACCCTCTATCGTGGGACAAGAAAAAATGCAGTAGACCATTTTAATACAGCTATCTCTAACGGTTTTTCCTATACTACTGTTGGTGCACCCATCATCATCGCTGATGGACTAAAGGGAAAAAGTTTTACCGAGGTAAAAATCAACAAAAAGCATATAAAGTCAGCGAAGATCAGCAATGAAATTCACTACGCCGATGCCCTTATTGTGGTGACTCACTTTAAAGGACACGATGGGACAGGATTTGGTGGGACAATGAAAAACATAGGGATGGGAATAGCCAGCCCAGCAGGAAAGCAAATGATGCATGCTAATGTGCTTCCCTCGGTCAATAAAAATAGATGCATTGGATGTGGCAGGTGTAAAAAATGGTGTCCGACAGATGCTATAACCATTGAAGATAAGAAATCAAACATACATCCTGATAAATGCATAGGTTGCATGGAATGCGTGACGATTTGTCCGACAGGTGCTATTTCCATTATGTGGGATGAATCAGCTAAGAACTTACAGGAAAAAATGGTAGAATATGTTTATGCAGCGCTGAAAGACAAACCAGGAAAAGTCGGATTCTTTAGTTTTTTAATGGATATTACTCCAGATTGCGACTGCACTCCCTGGAATGATGCCAGCATAGTCCCTGATATTGGAATATTAGCTTCCAGGGATCCAGTTGCCATTGAACAGGCATCATTGGACTTAGTGAATGCACAACAGGGTAGCAAAGACACAGCCCTGCAAAGCTCCCTTGCGCCTGGGAAGGATAAATTCAAGAGCTTGTTCCCTAACATAGATGCAAAGTGCCAGATCAGCTATGCCAAGAAATTAGGCCTGGGCACCAGAAAGTACAATTTAATTGAAATATAACTACTATAAAGATAGATGATCGCAAAGATGAGTCTTCCACAATGGAGGAGAAAGTAAAAAGGATAGAACCCCAGATATAATGCTGCAAAGTTTTAGTTCAGGGCATTTTTTTAAAGGAAAAATTGCTCAAAATTATGAAAAGTGGTATAATACTCTTGAGGAAAAATATAAGGAATACTGACAAATGCAGGGAGGGATACTGTGAATAATAAAGAGAACAGTCCATTTACACCAGGAAATCCTGTGCCTATAGAACTTTTTGTTGGCAGAACTAACCAGATCAACGAAATTCTTAGATATGTTAAACAGACTTCATTTGGAAAACAGGAAAATGTCTTTTTAGCAGGAGAAAGAGGCATAGGCAAAAGTTCATTAGCAGCATTCTTGCGTTATTGGGTTATCAATAAGGAAAATTTTCTTGGTATTCATGTATTCTCAGGAGGAGTATCTACTTTAGAAGAATTAGTGCGTCGTATATTTGACCAGCTCTTAAAAGAAGTAAAGGAACAAACTTGGTTCGAGGATATTTCTAAATTTTTTGGAAATTATATTAAAGAAGTGGGGCTTTTTGGTATTTCTGTGAGTTTTAATCCCCCGGAGAAAGATTTAAAAAAACTGGTAAGGAACTTTCCGAAAGTCCTTGAAAATATAATAAAAAAATTAAAAGACAAGAAAAAAGGGCTTTTTATTGCCTTAGATGATATTAATGGATTATCTACAACTCCTGATTTCGCAAACTGGTATAAGAGTTTTGTAGATGAAGTAGCTACTCATTATACATATTTCCCTCTTTTTATTATGCCAATAGGGCTTCCTGAGGTAAGAGATGCTTTGAGTGAGCATCAACCTTCTCTTATGAGAATTTTTAGAGTAGTAGATATCAATAAACTTTTTGATAAAGAAGTAGAAACATTTTTTGAAGAGGCATTTAAGAATGTTATGAAAGTCAAACCTGAGGCAACGGAAGTTATGGTTAAATTTTCAAGTGGATTACCCCTTTTGATGCACGAGATAGGTGATGCAATTTTCTGGAAGGATGAGGATGGGATAATAAGCGAAAAAGACGCCTTAGGAGGAATTTTAGATGCTGCAGAAAGAATCGGGAGAAAATATCTTGACCCAAAGGTTTATAGAGCGATTCGGAGTGAACGGTATAGATCAATTCTCAGGAAATTAGAAAGAGCGCCTATTTCTCGAAATTTCAAAAGAAGAGAGATAGAAGAGAAACTTAATGAAAGTGAAAAAAGGGTATTTAATAATTTTTTAATAAAAATGCGGGATTTAGGTATTATTATTTCCGATATAGAAAAAGGTAGAGGAAATTATAGTTTTGTGAACGAGATTTATCCGATTTATATATGGATGGAAAGTGAAAAATTCAGGAAGATTTAATAGAGATAAATATGATAGATAATAAAAAATATGTGGAACTCATCTGGGAAGGGAAATACGATAAATATGAGAAAGGTGGGAAGATACCCATTGAAAGACCAAATCTTCCTTTTCAGGTAGTAGAGACCATCAATGATCCCCGATTAAAAGAATACGAAGATACTTTTGGAAAGGAATTCTATTCAAAGAGTGTATATCCCCTGAAGACACTATCCCAAAGGCTGGAAAAATCTTCTCATCTGGGGCGATAATAAATTGATAATGAGTTCCTTTGGACTTTTGCACCCAAAATACCCGAAGTCCTTCTGAAACGCATCATTCTTGCTTCCTCTAATCCTGGCGATATTGTAGCAGATCTCTTCTATGGCTCTGGTACAACATTAGCAGTAGCAGAAAAACTTGGTAGAAGATGGATAGGATGTGATTTATCTAAATTTGCTATCCAAGTTACAAGAAAAAGATTATTGGATATTCATAACTCTAAGGATTCGTTGGATGAAAGGTGAAACTACTTTAAGTCAGGAAATGTTGACTTAGAAATGAATTGTTGTTTTAAGTCAGGGAAATTAGACTTAATTTTACAAGGTTGCACCTGGATTGCAAGGAGAACATGTCAACTACAAGCCACCACTTAAAAGTGGTGGCTTGTAGTTGCAAAAACACTACTTAAGAGCTAGTTGACTGGTCAGCCCAACCTGAGGAGCTTGCCCCTCAGTAAAGTTCTTTTTTATATTCCTGGCTCCATTAAGGTCAGCATTTAGTTCAAAGCCACATGCTTTGCATTTAAATATATTACCTGTTTTGATAAACCGATAGTTACATCCCAGGATTTGGTAAAAGAACTGAAGGTAAGCAGAGAAACAGCTAATCAGATGGTAAAAAAGTTTGAAAAGATAGAAATTTTGAAAGAAATATCAGGCCAAAAAAGATATAAAAAGTATATCTTCTCTGATTATGTTGAAATTATAAAAAGAGGAACTGAACTATGAGCAAAAAAGGGAAATATGGCAAACCTGCTCGTCCCTTTGAACTTCTGAATATTGGAGACTGTGAGACCATTTATTTGCAGGAAAGGGAGGACGAATACCTTGCCTTTATGCTTAAACTTTATCAAGCCCAGTATTTAAAGGGATTTAGATATTTACATGGAGGAAAAGGTGATAGGATAGGTAAGGTTACATGAAAAGTATGAAAAACATTCCAAAATTTGATAGACCTCGTGAGAAAATGGATAAAAATGGGCCTCAAGCTCTTTCAGATATTGAGCTTCTGGCTGTTTTGCTTGGTAGTGGCATTAAAGGTAAAGATGTATTTAAAGTTGCCAGAGAGTAACTATTCAGGCACCCTCTATTAATTAAGAAATAATAGTTCGATCCTAAAAATTATCGATCTTTTAAATTTCCCTATGGACTCTTTTTTGTTTTATGATACAATAAAAGTATGGAAAAAACAATAGTTGTTCAGGGGA
>JAUWZM010000008.1 GCA_030615365.1 Candidatus Aerophobota bacterium
TTTCATTAGGCTTGCCTCCTTTTTGGTGGATTTACCAAATCCTACCTTAAAGGTAGGGGGGAGGCAAGTCAATTTCACTAAAACACTTGATAATAAAGAATTTAAAAGAAAATTACTAAAGAACTTTTGACAATACTATAACTGATACAAGGAGAAAAGCATGATCCCACGTGAACGTATTCTTACCACTCTGGCACATCAAGAACCAGACAGGATACCTGTTGATTTAGGAGGTACCGGGCTCACAGGAATTCATAAGAATGCTTATACGGCTCTGGTGGAATATTTAGGCTTACCGAAAAAAAAGATAAGGATTGCCAATGCGATGGAGCAAATAGCGGTAGTGGAACCAGAGCTTCTGGATGCTATAGGGATTGAGAAGTATTTCGTAGGGGTTGGCTTGAATCTTCCACCAGAGTGGAAACTGGAAATCTGGGAAGAGAATGAATACCTTTACTATTACGATGAATGGGGAATAAAATGGGGGAAGCCCAAGCACTCTGAGTTATACTTTGATATGGTAGAGCATCCCTTAGCCAATTATACCTCTATTGCCCAGTTGATTAAGCATCCCTGGCCCAAGGCTAACCAATCATTTTTTAAGTGCATAGACTCCGTGGCCAGATCTCTCCGACAGACTCCCTATGCTATTATTGGAGGGGGACCAATAGGGACCGGAATTTTTTTGGAATGCTGCTGGTTGAGCGGGATGGAAAAATTCTTTGAGGATCTTCTCCTGCGTCCAGCCTATGCTAAGAAACTGGTCGAGAAGATCACCGAGATTCAATTAACTTTTATGGATCAATATTTAGATAAGGTTGGCCCATATTTGGATATCTATATATTAGGGGATGACTGGTGTGGACAGGATGGACCCTTTATTTCACCTCGTCTTTTACGAGAGTTAATCATTCCCCCCACCCGAGAGCAGATAAGTTTAATTAAGAAAAAATCAAAGGCTAAAGTGTTTTTTCATAACTGTGGCTCGGTAGTTGATCTCATTCCAGACATGATAGAAATGGGCATAGATATCCTCAATCCAGTACAGTTAACTGCTCGGGGAATGGAGGCCAAAAAATTGAAAAGAGAATTTGGCCAGGATATAGTCTTTTGGGGAGGTATTGATACTCAGAAGACACTTCCCTTTGGGAATCCAGATGAGGTGTGCCAGCACACGCGAGAGGTAATTGATGCTCTTGCGCCTGGTGGAGGATTTGTATTTAATACCAGCCATAACATACAATCAGGCACTCCTCCAGAAAATATATTAGCTATGTATGAAACAGTGAAACAATATGGAGTGTATAAGAAATAACCCTTTGGATGCTCTCATAAAGTCGCGTTTTATGCGAGGCAAGGGAAGTTTTTTGATGAAAAAAAGCACAAAATAACAGAAAAAGGAGATAAAAAATGAATCTGAAAAAAGATATCCCTTTTGGGATAGAAGCAGAAGATTTTCGCTGGCTCACGGCTTTTGAGGACGCCTTTGTTCCTCAGGTAAGACATATCCAGGAAAAACCTCTCGATGAGTATGAACTAACTCAACACTACCGTTTCTGGAAGGAAGATATTGATCGAGTGCGTGATTTGGGAGTGCAAATGATCCGCTATGGAATTCCCTGGTATAAAGTAAACCCTGCTCCAGGAAAATTTGAATGGAAATGGGTTGATAAAATAATAGACTATACAACCAATCAGTGCAATCTGGAGTTTATGATTGATCTTAATCACTACAACTGTCCTTTCTGGATTGATAATGAGTTCATTAATTACTCTTTTCCTCAAAGAATGGCCGAATATGCCTATGAATTCGCAAATAGATACAGCAAAACCGTACATTTCTATAATCCATATAACGAACCTGTTGTAAATGCTATGTTTAGCGGAGAAATGGGGCTATGGCCACCCTATCTGCATGGTCAAGATGGGTTTGTCAAGGTGCTTCTTAACCTGGCCAGAGCAGTGGTGCTTGTAGCAAAGGCTATAAGAGAAGTGGATCCCAACTCTCGTATGGTTCATGTTGAAGGAAGTGCGGTTGCAACCACGCAGGATAAGCACCTTGAAGAAACTGTCTATCTAAAAACGGAAAGATCTTCTTTGCTCTATGACTTAGTCAGTGGCCGCCTGAAGAAAGGTCACCCACTTTATTCCTACTTAAGTGAAAATGGCACCACAGAGAAGGATTTTACCTGGTTTCAGGATAATCATATCGAATTGGATATAATTGGGGTCAACTATTATCCTCAACTTTCTCATTCGGTTCTTTCCCAAGCAGATTCAAAGATAACAACAAAGAGAGTAATGGGTGACAAAGAGCAGCTTGAAAAACTGTTCTTGAGATATCATAAAAAGTATACCAGACCTATGATACTATCAGAGACATCGTTCTTTGGTACCAGTGAGGAAAAGGCGCAATGGTTGAAAGACTCCTGTTCTGTAATAAAAAAACTCCGATCTCAAGGTATACCAATTATTGGGTATGATTGGTGGTTTATGATAGATTCTATTGGATGGGACTACAAATGGGGAGATGATAACCCCCAAAACTTCATTGGATTTCTTCAATCGTATGGAGGGAGTCCTCGCAAGGGTGGCGGATTGTATGCATTGAAATCTGAATTTGATGGAACTCTCACACGCCTGAAACAACCCATAGTGGATATCTACAAATCGTATACACAAAATGCAAAGGTAAAAATAGGCGATTTGAACCTATAGAAACTGATAACTTGCTATGAAAGCATTAATGAAACTGACAAATGATGAGATGAAACTTGTAGATGTTTCAGAGCCTTTCCCGGGACCGGGAGAGGTGAAAATCAAGGTAAGAGCTATAGGAATTTGTGGCACTGACCTTTATGGATATTCTGCAGTGACACCTCCGATAATTATCGGTCACGAAACAGCCGGGGAAGTAGTGGAGGTGGGCAAGGAAGTTAAAACAGTTCGAATAGGCGAAAGGGTAACTACTGAAACTACTGCCTATATCTGTGGAAAATGTAGATTTTGCCAAAGTGGGGATTATAACCTATGTCCTGAACGCAGGGGCCTTGGCTCAAAAGTCAATGGAGCTTTTGCTGAGTATTTTGTTATCCGAGAGGAAAACACTCATTATTTGCCATCTCACATCGATTTTTCTAGTGGAGCCCTCACTGAACCCTTAGCCTGTGCTACTCATGCTGTTATGGAACAAGCTAAGGTCTCAGGATGCGATGTGGTTGTAGTGCTGGGACCAGGATCACTTGGTTTATTAGTCAGTCAGGTAGCCAGGGCAAAAGGGGCTAAAGTTATTATCTGTGGAATCTCGGGTGATGAAAAACGATTAGCTCTGGCTAAGGATTTAGGAATAGACTTTGCTATCAATCTACAGGAAATGAATATACATAGATTTTTAAGGCAAATAACTAAAGGCTATGGCGCAGACATAGTCCTTGAATGTTCAGGTGCTTCTGCAGCAGTTCATTTAGGATTAAAATTGGTCAGAAAAAGGGGCAAGTATATTCAGGCAGGAATCCTTCATCAAAGAGTTGAATTGGACTTTGATGATGTGCTTTTCGGTCGAGAGATATACTTGATTGGCTCTCACACTCAAAAGCCTTCCTCCTGGGCTAAGGCATTAAAACTAATGGAGGAAAAAAAAGTCAATCTTACTTCATTAATAACTCATCATCTTCCCCTAACAGAATGGAAAAGAGGATTTAAAATAGCAAGGGAAAGAGATTCTATTAAGGTTATCCTTTATCCTTAGAATTTACAAATTTTTCTTTGAATAAAGCTCTTGAAGGGTATGATGAATATCATCAAGAACTGGAGGATAGATTCTAAAAACTTGAGCATCCTGGGGAAACTGAACATTACTATTTTCTCGAATAAATAAAAGAGCTATTTCATTTTTTTGAAGAGTTTTATCTATTTGCCGGGAGATATACTCATCTCTTTTTCCCATAATCTGTGATAAGAATTGAGAAAGCAAAATAAAGACTTTGCTACTCCCTAACTTTAAGTTCAAACATTTACTCCAATCCATACTTTCTTTTATTAGCTCAGCATCTTCAGTGGCTTCAACTTTTGCTCCCTTTTTGTAAAACCTCCTGGCAATTTTATAGCTCCCCAGATCAACCTCTTTTATAATTTTTATTCCCTCCTCCCCTTCTATTCCCACCATCTCATGGTAAATCCTGTTAATTTTTCCTAATTTTTTTTCCAGATCATCAATATGTTTCTCTACCCCTTCCCAATATCTGCCTATCTTTTCTTTATAATCTTGAGGAAGATCTTTTTCCCATCCCTTACCAGAAAATAAAAGGGGAATTAGGTGTATCTTTCGCTTTTCCGTTTTGTAAGTTTTTACTCTTGGTTTTCCAATTTTTCCTATAATTTTTGATTCCATTTATTTGCACCACCAATAATAAAGATTAAATCCGAGAAAAGTTTCCCAAAATTGTTCACCCTCCAATGTATTGAAACATACTAAAGTAGGGCAGATACATAGCCAGCACTACCACTCCTACTGTACCCCCCAGAAAAACCATCAGTAAAGGCTCTAAAAGACTGGCCAAGGAATCTACAATGACTTGAACCTCCTGGTCATAGAAATCGGCTACCTTATTAAGCATCTCATCTAAAGAACCTGTTTCTTCGCCCACAGAAATCATACTGGTAACTAAGGGAGGAAATACAGAGTATCTCTTCAAAGGGACAGCAATGGTCTCTCCTTCTTTGAGAGAATCTTTTGCCTCTCCTACTGCTCTTTCAATAACCTTATTTTCTGCTGTCTTTCCAGTTAAATCCAGAGACTCCAGGATGGGAACTCCACTATTGCACAGAGTAGCTAAAGTTCTGGTAAATCGAGAAAGAGCCAATCTATGAAACAGCCTCCCCAGTACGGGGAACTTTAACTTTACTGCATCAAGCCAATACCCTCCCTTATTTGATCTTTTTACTAACCAATAGATAAGAGCCGCTATTCCCACAATAGAGGGGATTATGTAAAATTTTTCCCTCAAGAGCCTGGATAAATCCAGGAAAATTTGAGTTAAAGCAGGGAGATCAGCCTGAAAAGATTCTCTAAACAACTCCTCCATTTGAGGGAGAATGAAAGATACAAGAGCAAAAACAAGTCCCATAGCCATAATTAAAACAAAAAGGGGATATCTCATAGCAGCTTTTATCCTCGCCTTCATATCACCTGTCTCTTCCATATAGGTTGCTAATCGAGTAAGAATAAGGTCTAAAACTCCCCCTGCTTCACCTGCTTTTATCATATTGCAAACCAAAGGAGAAAATTTTTTGGGATGTTTCGCCAACGCATCGGAAAAAGACAATCCTGCTTCTATATCAGCTTTCACCTGAATTATAATCTTCTTCAAAGATAGATTTTGAGTTTGGTTAATTAAAATATCAAGAGCCTGAACAATGGGCAAGCCGGCATTAATTAAAGTGGCAAACTGCCGAAACATAATAACGATATGTTTTGACTTTATTCTGAGTTCAAAAAATGGAATTTTGGCGACACTTTGCTCTGAGCCCAGGGCTGCAAGACTAAACCGTCTTTTTGCTGAAATAAGGATTAATCCTTGAGCTCTTAATTGATGAGCTACTTCTCTTTCATCATTGCTATCTATCTGCCCCCTTATTTTTTCTCCTCTCCTACCCCGAGCCATATAAGTATATACTGCCATTTGCTCATCCCTTACAGGGTTCCACTTATCCTGGCCAGCTCTTCCAGGGTAGTTTTTCCCTTGATTACCTTAGCTAAAGCATTTTCTCTTAAAGGCACCATCCCCTTAGCTAAAGCACCCTTTTTAATTTCTATATCAGAAGCCTTTCTCGCAATTAACTCTCTTATCTCATCATCAATTTCTAAGGCTTCCATTACCGCCATTCTTCCCCTGTATCCACTATTATTGCACAGCGAGCACCCCTTAGCTTTATAAAATATGCCATCTTTTAATTTCTTTTTATCTGCACCCAAAGACTTTAATATTGTTGAGGAAGGCTGATAAGGCACAGCGCAGTCTTTGCAAATTTTACGCATTAACCTCTGTGCTCCCACAAAGACAAGAGATCCCACAATGAGAAAAGGTTCTACTCCCATATCGATCAGCCTGGATATACTTCCCACAGCATCGTTGGTATGCAGAGTAGTAAAGACAAGATGACCAGTTAAAGCAGCTTTAATTCCAATATCCGCTGTCTCCAGATCCCGCATTTCTCCTAACATAATTATATCAGGATCCTGGCGAAGAAAAGATCGCAAAGCGCTGGGAAAGGTTAATCCAATTTCTTCATGAGCCTGTACCTGATTAACCCCTTCCATTTCATATTCTACAGGATCTTCTATGGTAATAATATTCTTATCTGGACTGTTGATAGATCTTATAGCGGCGTAAAGAGAGGTAGATTTTCCGGAACTGGTAGGTCCCGTGAGAACGATCATGCCATAAGGTTGCCGAACAGCTCTTTGATATTTTTCTAACACATCACTCTCAAACCCTAATTTTTCAATAGTTAAACCACTAAGTTGAGCCTTGTCTAACACCCTGAGAACAACTTTTTCCCCAAACTTAGTGGGTATAGTAGAAACTCTAAAATCTATATCTCTGCTGTAAGCTTTAACTCGAAATCTTCCATCCTGAGGAAGCCTTCTCTCGGCGATATCCAAATTAGACAAAATTTTTATTCGAGAGATAACAGGGTTTTGCACTCTTTTGGGAAGAGAGGCGACAGGATGCAAAATCCCATCAATTCTATTACGAATTTGAACTTTTTTCTCAAAGGGTTCTATATGAATATCACTTGCTCTTTCTCTTATGGCCCGTGAAAGAATCATATTAACCATCTTGATAATGGGAGCTTGCTCTGCTTCTTGCAATAGATGATCCAGATTAACCGATCCCTCTCCTTCAACTACTGTTAATTCGCCCTCGCCACCTGACTTCTCTATTAAACTATCTAAATCTTTGGTAGCTAACGTAGCATAATAATCATCAATGGTTTGCTTAATTTCAGTAGGAGTAGCTACAATAACCTGGATTTCATAACCTGTCCTTGCTCTCAAGTCATCGATGAGTAATACATCTAAAGGATCAGCAGTAACAATGGTTAGATTCTCCCCAGATCTATTCAGAGGAATTACGTTTTCTTTTTGAATTACCTTTATGGGGATGATTTTAAGTATTTCCGGGTCCAGTTTGTAACTTCTTAATTTTATATGGGGAATCCCAAGCTGTTTGGAAAAACCAATTACCAACTGCTCCTCACTAATTATTTTCGACTTAACTAAAATATCAGCAAGCTTCCCTTTTTTTTTCTTTTGATATTCTTTAGCTCTTGCAAGGTCTTCTTCTGTTGCAAAACCTTCTTTGAGCAAAACATCGCCCAGGCTCACTCTTCTTATTCTGGCCATCTTACTACCTTATTTTTCTTAATTTAGTTTATTAATATCACAAAAGAGCTCTTTGTCAAGTTTCACACCTCTTCCTTTATAGTTCCAGCTCTATTATTGGTAGGAGATTGGAATTGAAGCTTGTAAAGGTAATAATAGTATCCTCTTTTCCGTAAAAGTTCCTGATGGGTGCCTGTTTCCACAATTTTTCCCTTTTGAATAACAAGGATTTTATCGGCATCCCTCACTGTAGAAAGGCGATGAGCTATAATAAGAGAAGTTTGACCTGACAGGAGATTTTTTAAAGCTCTTTGGATGAGAAGCTCTGTCTCAGAATCAATATTAGCTGTAGCCTCATCCAGGATGAGGATTTTAGGGTTAAAAGCCAGGGCCCTGGTGAGGGCTAAGAGCTGTCTTTGCCCCTGAGAAAATTCCGACCCTCGTTCCCTTACTTCTGCTTCATATTTTCCAGGGAGTCTTTCAATAAAAATGTGGGCATTTGTGTGTCTCGCTGCCTCCCACAACTTCTCATCAGAAATAGTGTTATCCCTGAGCCTTATATTGGTTCCGATGTCCCCGGAAAAAATAAAGACATCCTGAAGAACCAGACTAATTTGAGATCTAAGAAAGGAAAGATCCAAATCTCTTATGTTGACTCCATCTAAGAGGATTTCTCCTTTTTGAAATTCGTAAAAACGAAGGAGAAGATTTGTAATTGAGGTCTTCCCTCCTCCAGTGTGGCCAACCAGAGCTATCTTTTCTCCTGGCAGAACAGTAAAAGAGACATCCTTGAGTACCCAATTCTCACCCTTATAGGAAAACCAGACATTTCGAAATTCAATTTTTCCCTTGAGATCAACTATTTTCTTACCTCCTCCTCTATCTTCCTTTTTTTCATCCAGAAGTTGAAAAATTCTTTCCGAAGAGGCCATAGCTGACTGAAGAATGTTAAATTTTTCAGCAATGTCTCGAATCGGCATAAAGAACATCTGAGCATAATAAAGAAATGCCGTCAAACCTCCCAGGGTAAGAGCCCCACTAATCATTTTGCCTCCTCCTTGCCAGATAATAAGGGCAATGGCGAATGCACTTATAATTTCTATTAAAGGCCTAAAGACAGCGAAGACAAAAAGTTGACGCATAGAAGCCACATAGTTCTCATTATTTATGGTCTTGAATTTGCCAAGGCTATCTTTTTCCTGAGTAAACAGTTGGATTATCCTCATTCCGGAGATGCTTTCCGCAGTGAATGCATTCAACTTGGCAAGCTTTCTACGCACCACACGAAAAGCCTGCCTTGCCTTAAGGCGAAAGACCAAACTCACATACGCCATTAAAGGGCTAAAAAGAAGGAAAATAAGAGTTAGCTTTGTATTCAAGCTGAACATAACAAACAGAATACCGCAGAGCAGAAAGATATCCTTAAGGGCTGAGACTAAAACTGTGGTGTACATTTCATTAACAGCTTCCACATCATTGGTGGCACGAGTAACCAGTCTCCCAATGGGATTTTTATCAAAAAAGGCGACGGGTAGACGGAGTAGATGGGAAAAAATTTTGACCCGCATATCATACATTATTCTCTGACCATTGTACTGAAGGACGTATATCTGGGCGAAGTTGAAGAAAAAACTCAAGGTGAGGATAGAAAAGAAGATAAAGATAAAAAAACTTAATCGAGAAATATCTTTTTTTCTAATGAGTTTTAAATCATCTTCTGTAAGCTTCTTCAAGTCATCTGAGTTAATGAAGAAAGAGGACTCTCCAATCCGATGAAGCAAAAGAGGATATTTCTTAATTAAAGAAAGGACCTCTTCTCTTTCCTCTGTTTTTAGCTCCTCGATATTTATCCTGAAGAATCTTTCCTTTGAAAGATATCCCTTCGCCTCCAGGTCAACCCTATCGTTTTCCTTTACCAGGGTGAGGTCTATTAAGTAAGTATCCTCTTTCAGGGGGTTGAGATATTTTCCATATCTTTCACTAAAATGATTTTCAAAGGAAGGGTCCTTTCCGGAAAATTCTATTTTCGCGCAGGGAGGAACCAAACACTGATCAATAGCCATTTTGGTAATATAGGGAAGAGATATACTAAATATAGCTGTAAAAAGGGTTATTATCACTCCCAAAAGAAAAAAAAATTTGTAAGGTTTAATGTAGTCTAAGAGTCTTTTAAACAACTTGACACTGTAAACCTTACCTACTATCTTTTCTTCCTCTAAATAATTATCTTTCATCATAGCTTTAAATGCTTTCTTTCTTCTTCTAATTTTTGTTCGTCATAAAAAAAAGCGTATATTCCCTTAATATTTAAAAGCTGCTCATGGTTTCCCTGTTCAACTATCCTGCCATTATCCATCGCAATGATGAAATCGCAGTTTTCAACAGCCACGATTCGATGAGAAATTACTATCGAAGTACGATTCTGCATAACCTTTGTTAGGTTTTTTAAGACTTGTTCCTCTGTTTGAGCGTCTACCGAAGAAAGAGCATCATCTAAAATGAGAATTTTGGGATTTCTGATGATCGCTCTGGCTAAAGCTATCCTTTGTTTTTGACCCCCTGAAAGAGAAATTCCCCTCTCTCCCACTACAGTATTGAAGCCCTCAGGAAACTCCATAATCTCCGAGTAAACCCCACATAACTTTGCTATCTCTATCACTCGCTCCTTGGAGGCTTCAGGATTTCCGAAGGCAATGTTCTCAAGAATGGAAGTGGAAAAAAGAAAGCTATCCTGTGGCACCATTCCTATACTTTGTCTCAAAATGGAAAGACGAATCTGCTTTATATCCATTCCATCAAGGAAAAGAGTCCCCCGAGGAGGCTCGAATACTCGACAGAGGAGGTGAACGAGAGCACTTTTTCCTGAACCAATCCTTCCCACTATTCCCAGTCTTACTCCTGGTTGAATAAGGAGATTTATATTCTTCAAAACCGGACTATCTCTACCAGAATAAGAAAAGAAAAGATTGCGATATTCTATTTTACCCTGAATTTTTATATCAAAAGCATCTTTTTCGTTCTTTATCTCTGGCTGTGTTATAAGAATTCTATTTATCCTTCCCATAGAAGCAGCTCCTCGCTGAAAAAGATTTACCATCCAGCCGATGGCCATTATAGGCCCGGTTAACATTCCCAAATACATAGAAAAGGCAACTAAATCGCCAATGCTTATCTCGCCTAAAATGGTTTCTCTACCTCCAAATAAAAGGACAAGAGCAGTGGCTAGGCCTCCCAAAAGCATAAGAAGGGACTCAAATAATCCCCAGACTTTTACCAGAGAGATATTTTTTCTAAAAAATTCTTCATTTATTTTTTTGAAATTATCCATTTCTCCTCCCTCTTGAACAAAGGCTTTGATCTCCCTTATACCGCTAAGGCTCTCCCTTACCTTCTCCATGATGTCTGAAAAAGCTTCCTGAACTCTTTTAAATCGCTGATGAATTCTACGGCCAAAAATTACCATGATTAAAACAACGATAAAGAAAGGACTTGCTACATAAAGGGTGAGTTTAGGATTTATGAATATCATCACTGTCAAGGAAAAGATTAAAAAGATAAAAGAATCAACTGAAATTATCACTCCTATAGCGGCTGCTCTTCTCACTGCCTCAACATCATTGGTGGCTCTGGCCATAAGGTCTCCTGTTCTGGTGCTATTGAAAAAACTCGCTGATAGAGTTTGAATGTGGGAAAAAAACTTGTTGCGAAGATATTGCTCTATTTTTCGAGAAGTTCCCCCAATGAAATAGCGCCAGACAAAGCGGAGCATTGCCCCTGATAAAGACAGGGCTATAATGTAAAAGGCGTACCTTGCTAAGATCGAGTTGGTAGCCGTTCCCAGAGTAAGGATATTTATTGTACTTCGGATGATAAGGGGAAGGATAAGCTGGGTCCCATCGACTAAGAGAAGAGCCAGAAGGCCAATTATAACCCTTGTTTTATACCTCCAGATGAGCGAAAATAGCATCTTGAATTCCCTTGTCTCTTTCACTTTGCTCATCGATACGTTCCTTTTCTGGTTAAAGTTCTCGATCAATTCTTGTATTCTAATATGTGCTTCTTTTTTGTCAACAAAGTTACGCGTTACAACAACACTATTGACTACAAGTAAAATTCGTGCTAATTTTAAATATTGGTCACTGATTTTTGCTGATGAATACAAAGAAAAATAAAATTCTGCCCCATTATAAAGAAGGAAATGTTATCAAAAGACTTCTACTATTACTTACCCAGAGAGCTTATTGCTCAGCATCCTTCCCCTATTCGGGATAGATGCCGACTTTTAATACTTTCTGGAAAAGGAAGGATAGAGCACAGAAAATTTTATGAAATAGGAGAACATTTAAAGGAAGGGGATGTAATAGTTCTTAACAATACCAGGGTGATCCCGGCTCGATTAAAAGGGAAAAAAGAAACTACAGGAGGAAAAGTTGAGGTTCTTCTTCTACAAAAAAAAGAGAATGGTGCATGGGAATGCTTATTGAAGCCAGCTCGAAGATTAAAAGAGGGAGCGGTTATTATTTTTCCAGGGACTCATCTTCGCGGGAAGATATTAAAGAAAGAAAGAGGAAGTGAGGGAACGGTTGAATTTACTCCTTCTTGTGTAGAAGAAGAAATTATTAAAATTGGGCAACCCCCCCTCCCTCCTTATATTAAAAGACCTTGCGGTCCGACAGATAAAGACAGAGAAAAATATCAAACTATCTATGCTACGCAAAAGGGAGCAATAGCAGCACCCACAGCAGGACTTCATTTTACTCATAAACTAATGCAAAAGCTTGAAAACATGGGAATAAAATTTGTTGAGATTACTCTCCACACTGGTTGGGCAAGTTTCAAATCTCTCTTAAATCCCATAGTGGAGAAAAATGAGATACCTCCTGAGTACTTCAAGATCTCCCTTTCAACAGCTAAAATTATTAACGAAGCCAAAAAGAAAGGGGGAAGGCTAATCGCTGTGGGTACTACTACTGTCCGAGCATTGGAAACTCAAGCTCAAGTTTCAGGATTACTCATTCCGGGAGAGGGATGGACCAATCTTTTCATTTATCCGGGATACAATTTTAAGCTAATTGATGCTCTAATAACTAACTTTCATATACCCGGTTCTTCTCTTATGCTTTTAGTAAGTGCTTTTGTAGACAGAGAAAAATTAATGAAAGCCTACCAGGAGGCAATTGACAAAGGTTACCGTTTTCTATCCTTTGGTGATGCTATGCTCATTATCTGATAAAACTCAAACTCCAGCAATAAACTTGACAGTAACCTTAAATTTATTATAGTTAAACTAGGTTCTTTCTTAAAAGAGGTACTGTCAAAAATTTTATGGTAAATATGAAAAATAAATGCAAAGAATTAGAGAGGAGGAGTAAATGATGAAAATGTGGGAAAAAACTTTCCTTTAGCTTCCCTAATTTAAAGCAACTTTCCCTGATCTTTTCTCCCTGAATAAACCCTAAAAATTGTAATAGGTAAGTTTTTCTAAAAAATATGAGAGCACACATCCGTCTTTACGAGGAGCAAGTTTCCTCGCTTCGCTCGGAACAAGCTCTGCAATCTCGGATAGGATCAGAACAGGCTTTGTAATCTCATATAGCTGCCCAATGAATTGGACAGCTATAATTGCCAGAGAAAACAAGAATTTGAAAAACTAAACTATTACTAAGAGTTTAATATTTTCAATACTAAAAACTAAACATGGAGGTAGAAATGAAAAAGATAAGAATTGCCATTGCTGGCATAGGAAATTGTGCTAGTTCACTAATTCAAGGGTTAGAGTACTATAAGAATAAAAAAGAGGCGATTGGCTTAATGCATCCTGAGCTTGATGGTTATGGGATAAACGATATTGAAGTGGTAACTGCTTTTGATATTGATAAAAGAAAAGTTGGGCGAGATTTAAGTGAGGCTATTTTTTCTAAGCCAAATTGCACCAAGGTATTTTGTTCCAATGTTCCTCATTACGGGGTAACTGTAAAGATGGGAGTAGTGCTGGATGGAATAGCTAATCATATGGACGATTATGATGAGGAAAGAGCTTTCAGGTCAGCTAAAGCAGAACCCTGCGATATAGTAGAGGAGTTAAAAAAAAGTGGAGCCGAGATTTTAGTCAATTATTTACCAGTAGGGTCGGAAGAGGGAGTAAAATTTTATGCTCAAGCAGCCCTGGATGCAGAATTAGGATTTATAAACTGCATGCCAGTATTTATTGCCTCTAATGAAGGGTGGGCAAAAAAATTTGAAGAAAAAGGTCTTCCTATTGTAGGTGATGATATAAAAGCACAACTGGGAGCTACTATTACTCACCGGGTTCTAACAAAGCTATTTGTTGATCGAGGAGTAAAATTAGACCGCACTTACCAGCTTAACACAGGAGGAAACACTGACTTTTTAAACATGCTCGACAGGAACAGGCTCTCTTCAAAAAAGATTTCAAAAACAGAGGCAGTGCAATCCCAACTAAACATCCCTCTTCCCCCTCAAGATATTCACATTGGTCCCAGTGATTACGTTCCCTGGCAAAACGATAATAAGGTATGTTTTATTAGAATGGAAGGAAGAGAATTTGGTGATATTCCCCTTAATCTTGAATTAAGACTATCCGTAGAAGATTCACCCAATAGCGCCGGGGTAGCTGTAGATGCCATCAGATGTTGTAAAATTGGTCTGAATAGAGGTATTGGTGGACCTTTAACCTCCATATCATCTTACACCATGAAGCATCCCCCAATTCAGTATTCAGACTCTGAGGCCAAGAGCAAAGTGGAAGAGTTTATTGCAGGAAAAATGGAAAGATAATGTAGATAACCTCTTGAATTTTGAGATTAGTTACTTAAGGCCACAGATTTTCACCTGTGGCCTTATTAGTTTATTAAACTAAAGCTCTATATGGAAGATTAAATATGAAATGTTTAATTATCGCTGCCGGACGGGGAAGCAGACTATCAAATAGAGTGGATTCAAAACCCCTTATTTCCCTCCTGGGATTGTCTCTCATTGAACGGGTTATGTTAATTGCTAAGAAGAGCGGTTTAAATAATTTCTACGTGGTAACAGGATATAACGGTGAAAAGGTGAGGCATTTTTTAGATAGATTTAGCCAGAGCAAAAATGTAAAGATAACTCATATTAAAAATGAAGAGTGGGAAAGGGGAAACGGATTATCTGTTCTCAAGGCAAAATCATTATTAAATGAGAATTTCATTTTATTGATGGGAGACCATATCTTTAATGAATCAATATTAATAAGGCTAAAGGATAAAAGAATAGCTAAGAATGAAGTTATGCTGGCTGTAGATTATAATATCAAAAACAATAAGCTTATTAATAGTGAGGATGTCACAAAAGTTTCTGTCAAAGATAATAGAATCTTAGATATAGGAAAAAATATAAAGAGATATAACGCTTATGATACAGGAATCTTTCTCTGTTCTCCTGCAATATTTAATGCCATTCAAGAAAGCATAGGTAAAGGAGATGATTCCCTCTCGGGAGGAATGATGGCATTGGCTAAGAAAGGGAAAGCTAAGGTCTTTGATATTAAAGATAATTTCTGGATTGATGTAGATGATGAGAGAACATTTAAAAAAGTTGAAAAAAAGCTTTTAGCCAATTTAAAAAAAGCATCTGATGGTCCCATATCAAGATACTTAAACAGACCTATATCAAGTAGGATTACAAAGTATCTTGTAAGAGGTAGCATTACGCCAAACCATATTTCGTTCTTTTCTTTTATCCTTTCCGTTCTAAGCGCCTTTTTCTTCTTCTCAGGAGGGTATATTAATTTAGTTATTGGAGGGATAATAGCACAAATGTTATCTGTTATCGACGGTTGTGACGGAGAAATAGCAAGATTAAAATTCCAAATTACAGAATTTGGCGGATGGTTTGACGCTGTATTAGATAGATATGCTGATGCTCTTGTTCTTTTCGGTCTAACCTGTTATGTCTATTTTGAAAATCTAAATTTTCTGCCCCTTTTAATTGGTTTTTTAGCAATCATAGGTACCTTTATGAATAGTTATACAGCCGACAAATACGATGGTTTAATGAAGAGAAAACTTGCCTCAGGGAAGCACTACTTTAGAATTGGTCGTGATGTTAGGATGCTTATCATATTTATTGGAGCTTTGATAAATCAGCCCCTTTTAACTCTTGTTTTAATTGCTCTCCTAATGAATGCAGAAAATATCAGAAGGATAGTACTCTTATATAAAAATGAATAATACTAATTGCGTGGAAAAGAAGATTGAGGAGATTATTGAAAAATCTCCTGTCCCCGAGGACCCTGCTCATGCAAAAAACACTTTGGAGTGGCTGCTTAAACTAAAGCCTGATGCTGATGATGCTTCAAAAATAGCCGGTTTGGGTCATGATATAGAGAGAGCCATTGAGAAGCGAAAAGTAAGATGCAAGGATTACAAAAGTTACGATGAGTTTAAAGATGCTCATGCTTTAAATAGCGCTAAGATTCTGGTAGAAATAATGAAGAAGTGTAATATAGGCAAGGAACTAATTGATGATGTTTTTTTCTTGGTGCGTCATCACGAAACAGGATGTGAGAAAAAAGTCAATGTCTTAAAGGATGCTGACAGCATCTCATTCTTCCATGTAAATCTGCCCTATTACTTCTTCCGAAACGATGTTAAAGAAACTAAAAAAAGGTGTTTGTGGGGATATAAGAAATTACCTGATAACCTAAAAGGAATTGTAGCTAAATTCAATTATAAAGATAAAAAACTTGGGTCACTTGTAAGAACTTGTATTGCTGAGAGTGAAAAATAAACTTAGGATTACAGGACTATTAGACTATGGACCATCTCATAGAGGTAGTACTATTATCGCTGAAAACTTTACCTGGATCAATAAACATCTTTTTGTTTTCATCGATCACTGCCCATCCTGTGGGCCTTTTAGGACTCCCTGCTAAATTCAGACCAAAAAAGATAGATCTTTTACTTCCTGTCAATTTAATTCCCTTAAAGGATCTAATTGCTATATCTATTCAGCTACAGATAAACGCTGATCTCGTCAATTTGGTTTATCTCGTTTAAATCAACGTCGAACGTAGAACTTTGAACCTTTTACCCTTTGCCTTTAGCCTTTTGCCTCCTCTATTTATCGTCTCTTGAAGGATTCGATCGCTAATTTAAATTCATTTAGCTTCATGAGGTAAGATAACCCTCCAAAGATACCGACTCCTGCGACTACTGCCACCCCAATCCAAAGAATTTGATTGAGTAGGGAACTCAACCTCAAGAAATTACAAAAGAAGAAGGATAGGATATAAATCACTGACCCCATTCCACCAGTAACAACTAAAATTTTACCCAAAGAGGAAAGAATCTCTCTCCCCTTAATATTTCCCAATTTTTTTCTTAAAAGAAAAAAAAGTACACTCATATTGACGAGCATTGATAGAGAAGTTGCCAGGGCTAACCCTTTGTGCATCAAAGGACCTAGTAAAAGAAAATTTAATAAAATATTAAGGCACACAGTAAGAACAGCTACCTTTAAAGGTGTGAGGACATCCTGGAGAGAGTAAAAGGCCCTGGTGAGTATCATAACCCCTCCCATCGCAAACAAACCCGGGCAGTAGTAAAAAAGAGACTCTGCTGTGATTAATGTATCTCCAAAAGTAAAGGATCCGTGCTCAAAAAGTAAAGAAATGATATTTTCCCCAATTAAAATCAATCCCAGGGAAGAGGGTATCAACAGGAAAAAAACCATTCTTATTCCTAAAGAGACTGTGTTCTTTAGTTCTTCCTTTTTTCCTCTGGCTGCAAGAAAAGACAAACGAGGAAAAATAGCTGTAGAAATAGCTATAGAAAAAACGCCCAAGGGAAATTGGATTAATCTCATAGCATATTGAAGGCCAGATATACTTCCCGGAGGAAGAGTAGAGGCAAACACCCGGGTAATAATTACATTCACCTGCAAAGTTATCCCTCCCAGGATGGCAGGTAAAATTAACTTTCCTATTTTTTTTACTCCTCTATCCTTAAAGGAAAGAACAAAACGATACCTAAATCCTTTCTTGAGTAAATAAGGGACCTGTATCAGAAGTTGAGCTCCTCCTCCTATCACCACTCCTAAAGCTAAGCTGTATATCCCCCATCTTTGAAAAAGAAGAAAAGCACATCCAATCATCGCGACATTAAAGAAAACAGGAGCGATTGCAGGAGAAGTAAAGTGTCCCCTGCAATGGAGCATAGCCATCACTAACGCAGCTATACTCATGAAAAACAAAAAGGGCCACATAAGCTGAGTGAGCAAGACAGCTACATGCATTTGGGAAGGATTGCCCCGAAAACCAATTCCAATCCAGGGAACATAATAAGAAGCAAATAAAATTCCCAGGCCCATCACTCCAATTAAAAGCAAAAATAGGATATTTAAAATGTTATTGGCTAACCGCCAGGCCTCTTTTTCTCCTTTATTGGACAACCATTCACTAAAAACAGGTATAAAGGCTGTAGTAAGAGCTCCTTCTGCCAAGAGCCCCCGAAAGAGATTGGGCAAAGTAAAGGCAACCCAAAAGGCATCGGTGACTATAGAATAACCAAAAAGATAAGCAATTACCTGAAGTCTTATCAATCCTGTAATCCGGGAAAAAAAAGTTCCCAGGCTTACTATTCCGGCTGTTTTTACAATGTTTCTTTTCTTCATTTTACTTGCAAAATTTTAAAAATATGGTAAATTACTCTTAATGATTCTTATAATTATTTAATTCCTGATTTACGCAGATCCATACAAAGAAAAATGAAATTCTGTCCAAGAGCCTATCGGGAAAAAATTAAATATGAAAGAATTGTTAAATAACTATTAGTGGCTGAATAGCAACTAATCTTAAGGAGAAAAAAATGCCTATAATAAAATCAGCTAAAAAAAGGATGCGGCAAAGCGTAATAAGAAAAAAACGTAACCGAAGAATAAAAAATAGGGTAAAGAATAGTATAAAAAATTTTCTGCAACTTGTAAACCAGAAAAAAGGGGAAGAAGCAAAGAAAATGCTTCCTCAAGTTATTAAACTTATCGATGTGACCTCATCCAAGGGAGTATGGCACAAAAATAAAGCCGCTCGGGAAAAATCCAAATTAATGAAAAAAATAGCTCAGCATTAAAATTACAACGCAACTATTTTTAGCTATAGATTCACACGAAGTTAAGTTTAAATGCAAAAAACCACAGATATCATTAGAAGTTCTCATGAATCTATAATAAATCTGATGATGGATTCATAAAATCTATCTTAGGAAAAATGCCTTATGTATGAAATATTAGTGTTCATCTGCAGCTGAACAGTGACAAAAATGGAAGAAAAGAACATTCGTAATTTTTCTATAATTGCTCATATAGACCATGGGAAATCAACCCTTGCCGATCGTTTATTGGAGTATACTCATACTTTATCGTCGCGAGAGCTCACACACCAAACCCTGGATACCATGGATTTGGAAAGGGAAAGAGGGATTAGCATTAAAGCTCACAGCATCAGGCTTATTTACCAGTGCAAAAATAAAGACCGTTTTTTTCTTAATCTTATCGATACGCCCGGTCATGTAGATTTCAATTATGAGGTTTCCCGAGCCCTTGCTGCTTGCGAAGGAACTCTTTTATTGATAGATGCTGTACAAGGAGTGGAAGCTCAAACCGTTGCCAACCTCTATTTAGCTCAAAAGAGGAAATTAGCCATAATCCCTATTATTAACAAAATCGACCTTCCTTTAGCCAATCCAGAAAAGGTAAAGGATCAACTTAAAAAATTGGGATTATCCAACTCATCTCAGGCCATTTTAGCCAGTGCCAAAGAAGGAAAAGGTATAGAGGAAATCCTGGAAGCGATAGTTGAAAAAATCCCTCCTCCTGTTTATAATCTCAATGCCCCACTTAAAGCTCTCGTTTTTGACTCTCTATTTGATGTACACAGAGGGGTAGTAGGATATATTCGAGTTGCAGGGGGCACCATAAAACCGGGAATGAAAATTCAGGTAATGTCTTCGGGAAAACAATTCAAGGTAGAAGAAGTAGGTATACTGAAATTAGAGAGAGTGCCCGTAGAGAAACTGAGATCCGGAGAAGTAGGTTACTTTATTGCTAATGTGAAAAACATAGCTGATTTAACAGTAGGTGATACTATCACTCAATCTGATAATCCTACCCCCTACCCCTTTCCTGGGTATAAAAAACCAAAACCTATGGTTCTATGTGGAGTGTATCCCGGGGAAGGAGAAAAGTTTGAAAATCTCAAAATAGCCTTGAAAAAATTAAAACTAAATGACCCCGCTTTGAGTTTCCAGCCGGAGACCTCTCCAACATTAGGACCAGGGTTTCGCTGTGGATTCTTAGGGCTGTTACATAAAGAGATAGTTCAACAGAGACTGGAAAGAGAATTCGAATTAAAGTTAATTGCCACTGCCCCCAATGTCATCTATCGTTTGCTTAAATCTAACGGAGAAATAATACAGGTAAACAATCCCAGCAAATTCCCTTCCCAGGGGAAAACTGAAATGGTAGAGGAACCTTATATTAAAGCAAGCATTGTAACCACTCAACAATACTTAGGAAATATATTTAAACTATTAGAAAAGAGAAGAGGGGAATTTTTAGATATGCGATGGCTGGATACATCGCAAGTTCTTCTTCTCTATAAAATTCCTCTCTCAGAGATAGCTATGAAATTTTATGACGAGCTAAAGTCAGTAAGTCAAGGCTATGCTTCCTTTGACTACAAGCATGCAGGATACAAAGAGGCAAAATTGGTAAAACTTGAAGTCCTGGTAAACGGAAAATCCCTGGATGCCCTTTCTTTGGTTACTCATAAAGAAAAAGCCTATCCTAAAGCCAGAGTTTTAGCTAAAAAGTTAAAAGAATCAATCCCTAAACACCAGTTTCCTATTCCTATCCAAATTGCCATTGGTAGAAAGATAATAGCCAGGGAAACTATACCCGCTCTACGTAAAGACGTAACTGCTCCCCTTTATGGAGGAGATGTAACCAGAAAAAATAAACTCCTGGAACGCCAAAAGCAAGGTAAAAAGAGAATGAGGATGTTTGGAAAGGTCTCAATCCCTCAAAAAGCCTTCCTGGTTATTTCAGAGACAGATTAACAAATTCTTCTTCTTTTATCACTCCCAAGGGGAAATAAGGAATCATCTTTTCTTCTATCCATTGCAATGCATCCAGAGGAGATAATTTCCAGCAAGTGGGGCAAGGCGAGAGAATCTCCACCAAAGAAAACCTTCTCTTCTCAATCTGAAATAGAAAAGCCTTTTTTATTACCTTTTTCGCTTTTATTATGTGAGCAGGACTGGTTACCGCTACCCTTTCCAGGTAAAATGCCCCAGGAAGAGATGCGAGAAGCTCAGGAACCCTTATGGGATAACCATCTTCCTTTACTGTTCTGCCAAAAGGGGTGGTAGTAGTTTTTTGACCTAACAGGGTAGTGGGTGCCATCTGACCTCCAGTCATTCCATACGTGGCATTGTTAATAAAAATTACTGTAATAGCCTCTGCTCGACCAGCAGTATGAACAATTTCTGCCATTCCTATGGAGGCAAGGTCACCATCTCCCTGGTAGGCAAAAACTACTTTATCTGGATGAACTCTTTTTATTCCAGTAGCTACTGCTGGAGCTCTACCATGAGAGGATTCCGCCATATCAAAATCAAAATAATCATAGGCTACTACTGCACAACCCACAGGAGAGATCCCAATTAAATTTTCCCTGATTTCAAGTTCATCAACCACCTCACAGATAAGACGATGAACTATTCCATGCCCACATCCTGGACAGTAATGAATGGAACTATCTCTCATTGACCTGGGCCTGGTAAATTTCAACTTCATTTTTTCCAACCTTCTAAGGTCAAATTGATTAAGTCTTCAGCTATTTTTCTACAAGTTTGTGTAATAGCTTCCTCCTCAGTTTGAATAGAACCAAAAATTGAATAAACAGTAGCCGCACTTATCTTCTCTTTCCAGAATACTTCACTGTTCTCCTTTGAAACTAAAGTAGCCAGAACTTCAATTTTTACCTTGTATTCCTTCTCTTCTCGCGTAATCTCACTGAAGGGTTCATTCAAATAGTAAAGAATCTCTCCTTTTAATAGTATACCAGCTTCATCTCTTTTCACTATTTTAAAACGAGTTTTAAGCAAAAAATTATCAATAATCTCCTGAGTAAGAATCTCCTCCAACCCTTCCTGAAAAGTCTTATTGACAAAAATAGGGATAGCGAGCTTTGACGTTGGGGAAGGAATAGGAGAAAATTCCAAATTGTATTCACAACCAGAAAGCAATAGTATAACGAACAAACCTGTGGGAATTAACCACCAGAGAATTTCTTTCCTCTTCACTTCTCTACTCCTCACGCCTTACTTTATTACTGGCCAATTTACCAAAGGTTTCCAAAAAACTAATGGGCAAAGGGAAAATAATGGTAGAATTCTGTTCAGTAGCTATATCTGCCAGAGTCTGCAGATACCTAAGTTGAATAGCTTGAGGATACTGGGCAATAATTTTTGCTGCTTGAGAGAGTTTCTCTGCAGCTTGAAACTCACCCTGGGCATTAATAATCTTAGCTCTTCTCTCCCTTTCTACCTCAGCTTGTCGGGCCATAGCTCTCTTCATAGTGTCGGGTATTTCAATTTCTTTTACCTCTACCACGCTTACTTTAATTCCCCAGGGATCAGTCTGCTCGTCAACAATGGTTTGAAGTCTCTCATTTAGTTTTTCTCTTTGAGATAAAAGATCATCCAGCTCTATCTCTCCCACTACCCCTCTTAGGGTAGTCTGGGCAATCTGAAGGGTAGCAAAACGAAAGTTTTCTACTTCTACCACTGCTTTAGTAGGATCTATCACTCTAAAATAAATTACCGCATTTACCTTCACTGGAACATTATCTTTGGTAATAACCTCCTGAGGTTGAACATCAAAATTACTCGTTCTTAAACCTACCTTAACCATTCTATCTACAATAGGAATAAGTAAAAATAAACCCGGACCCTTAGCTCCAACCAATCTACCCAGGCGAAAGATAACTCCCCTCTCATATTCGGTAACCACCCTAACCGCAGCCATTAAAATTATAATCACAACAACGACTAAAAAAATTATCACTCCCATTTTTTTAAACCTCCCATTTTTTTACCACTAATATATTTCTATCTATTTTTATTACTTCTACTTTTTCTCCAGTTTTAATCACCTTCTCAGGAAAAAGGTTCGTAGCATTCCAGATTTCCTGTCCGTGAATTCGAACCTTTCCATCTGGATTAAGGTCATTTACAGCTATTCCCACTTCTCCTATCATACCAACAAGTCCGGTAGTGGGTCTTTTAAGCTGGGCTTTCACTATCATAACCACGACGAGAGCTGCTACTACTATTATTCCAAGAAGAATTATCCATCCCATTTTTTACCTCTCTTTTTTAACCTGAAGTTCCATCCCTCTTATATCTACCACTTCCACTTTGTCCCCTTTTTTTATCACCTCCTCAGGGGATTTAACAAAAGCATTCCATATTTCTCCATGAATTAAAATTTTACCTGTAGGGTGAAGGTCTCTCCTCGCAACCCCAATCTCACCAATCATTGCTTCTATTCCAGTAACCGGTTTTTTAATTTGAGCTTTTATAGTATAAGAAATAATAAATACAAAAAGAGCACTGGTTACAGCTACTCCACTGATAATATATGGCCAGGAAATAGTAATATAAATAGCACCAGGGTCTACCAGCATAAGAGAACCTAAAGTAAGAGCTATAATCCCTCCTATAGTTAAAGCTCCATAAGAGGTAATCTCAACCTCTAAAATAAAAAGAATCACTGCTAAGGCAATCAAGAGGAGCCCGGCTAAATTAAAAGGAATGATCTGAAGGGCAAAAAAGGACAGGATTAAGCATATTGCTCCAGCTATTCCTGGTAGTAATACCCCGGGATGAGAAAATTCAAGAATAATTCCCCAAATCCCTATCATTAAAAGAATATAAGCTAAATTGGGATCAGCTAATTTTTGTAGGAATCTATCCTTAAAACCCATCTGATCAAAGTGAATCTTAGCCCCTTTTGTATGTAAGATAACCGAGCCTTCAGGAAATTCTATCTCTTTTCCATCTAATTGTTCTAAAAGCTCATCTATATTCTCAGCAATTACATCTATTATCTTTAAGTTTAACGCTTCCCTGGCTGTTACCGAGGCACTCTCTCTCACAGATTCCTCTGCCCACTTTGCATTCCTCCCTCTTTTCTCAGCAATAGATTTTATATAAGAGGCAGCATCGTTCACTACCTTTTCTTCCATTGTCTTATCCATTGCCCCCATGAAAGCCACAGGATGAGCAGCTCCAATGTTAGTTCCGGGTGCCATAGCTAAAATATGAGCAGCAAGGGCAATGAAAACTCCTGCGGAAGCTGCTCTTGCTCCTCGGGGAGAAACATACACAACGACAGGGATCTCACTATTCATAATTAATTTAATTATATCTCTCATAGAGGAATCCAGTCCTCCTGGTGTATCCAGTTGAATTATTACACACTTCGTATTCCTTTCCTTCATTGAATTGAATACTTTTTTCAAATAATCCACAGTAGCAGGACTTATTGTTCCCTCCAATTTTATCACTTCCACTAAATGATCTTCGGCAAAAATAAATCCATTAAAAGAAAATAAAACAAGTATCAGTATAGCTGATGCAATCCTTATCTTTTTTATTATATTAAACATTTTTTGTTATCATTGAGCTGTGTGAATTTGTGGCGAATTTTCTACTAATACCTTCACTTTATCCCAGATTTTTTCAGCAACTTCCCTTTTAGTCAACCTGGGAAAAGATTCAACTTCTTCCTTTTCATTTATTAAGCTAACTATATTGGTATCTACAGCAAATCCTGCGCCAGGCAAAGATATGTTGTTAGCTACTATTAGATCAAGATTTTTCAACCTTAGCTTTCTCTTGGCCTCTTTTTCTAAATCTTTGGTTTCAGCACAAAAACCTATCAAAATTTTATTCTGTTTCATCTTACCAAGTTCAGCTAAAATATCAGGAGTTCTCTTTAGTTCCAGAAGAATTTCCTCTCCCTTATCTTTCTTCATTTTTCCTCTCGTCTTTTTCAAGGGAGAAAAATCTGCTACAGCTGCAGCCATTATGACCCCATCAACTTGAGGAAAATGCTCAGTTACACAGGCTTTCATCTGTTCGGCTGATTCTACTCTGTGGAATTCAACTCCAGAGGGTACTTCAAGAAAAGTAGGTCCACTAATCAGAATAACTCTTGCTCCTCGAGATACACCTTCCTCAGCTAAGGCATAACCCATCTTACCAGTAGAATAGTTACTCAGGAAACGAACTCTATCTAAGGGCTCCCGGGTGGGACCGGCGGTTACTAAAAAAGTTTTCCCTTGAAAATCTTCCTTGAGATCAAAAACTTTCTCTACATACTCTACAATCTGAGAAGGATCGCTCATCCTCCCCTCCCCTACTTCTCCTGAGGCAAGCTTTCCTCTCGTTGGTCCCACAAACTTAAACCCTAAGTCGTTAAGCTTTTTTATATTTTGCTGGAGAATAGGATTTATCCACATCCGATGATTCATAGCCGGGGCAATCAATACAGGAGCCTGAGTAGCTAAAACTGTGGTGGTAAGAATATTATCGGCTATTCCGCAGGCTATTTTTCCTATCACATTAGCAGTAGCCGGAGCAATTAAAAAAATATCAGCTAAGGAAGACAGAGAAATATGCTTTAGATTATTATTGCCTTTACTAAATCTATCCAGAACAACCTCTCGAGAAGCTAAGTTTTGAAAAGTTGTTGGATGAACAAAATTGGTCGCTGCCCGAGTCATAATGGGATAAACCTCAGCTTTTCTTTCTCTCAATAATCTAATAATTTCTGCTGCTTTATACGCAGCAATACTTCCAGTTATTCCCAGAAGGATATTTTTATTCTGTAATTTGGAATTTTTCATTTTAGATTTTAATTTGGTAGATCTCACTACTTCTTATTCTCTAAACTTTATTAAAGAGAAAATATCGTAACCTTTTAATTTTTCCCTTCCCTTTAAATAGGTAAGCTCCACCAAAAAACAAACCCCCACTACTATCCCACCTAATTTTTCCACTAACTGGCAGGTAGCCTTCGCTGTTCCCCCAGTAGCAATAAGATCATCAACAACTAAGATCCTCTCTCCCTTTTTTATGGCATCCTTGTGAATCTCTATCGCATCCTCCCCGTATTCTAAACTATAGCTAATCCTCTCTACCTCGTAGGGAAGCTTTCCTGGTTTTCTCACCGGAATAAACCCTACTCCTAACTCATATGCCAGGGCAGCTCCTAAAATAAAACCTCGAGATTCAACGCTAACCAGAGAAGAAACTTTACTCTTCCTGTAATGCTCAGCTAATTCTAAAATAGCCTCCTTGAATGAAGAAGCATCCTGCAGGAGAGGAGTAATATCTTTAAAAGCGATACCCTTTTTAGGAAAATCAGGTATATTTCTAATCTTTTGTATCAGTTTCCCCATAATCTTCTCCTTGCCAGTCTTTTAGTAATGCCAAAACTCAACCGCAGAGAACGCAGAGAAATCATTAAATATCAATAAACTACGAGGCTTTTGATTGTCTCCCCTCTGTGCTCTCCTATGATAATCCTTCTTCTTAACCTTAACCTCATCCTTAACCTTCTTCTCATCCTTATCCTCATCTACTATTAATTGTGATTGGTAATCGGTAATGAGTAAAGAAGTTTTTTTTTACCCTTCACAATATCACTCATTACATCTCACGTCTTACATTCCCTCTGTGCACTCTGTGGTTTCATGTTTTCCTTCATGTTATTTTTGACATTGCCAGTCTTTTATTTCTAATTGGATTTTTTTCTTTCCCCGGTACCTGTGTATCCTGGGAGTGTACAGAATGCGAGCCACTCCTTTTTGGATAATGGATTTCTCTTCTTTATTCAATCCAAATCTAATGGCTTCAAATTCTTCCTTTCCCTGGAAAGAGGCTACCTTTAATTTAAGTCCCTTTTTAATTTTTTCAGAAGATACGGGGCGCACTTTTTCAGCTAAGAAAAGAGGAAAAGGATTTTCAGAACCATAGGGAGCTAATAGCTCGAGTTCCTCTACCATTTCCAGATTTAGTTTATCTAAACTTACTTTCGCATCAACAAAATAAGAGGGAGAAAAATCTTCAAGGGAAAGCATATTATGAGCTAAACAGTTTAATCTTTTCTTTAACGGCTCAATATTTCCTATTGGAAGAGTCACCCCCGCTGCTAATTTATGTCCTCCAAAACTTCGAAGTAGATCCTCGCATCTCTTCAGAGCTTTAAAAATGGGGAAACCAGGTATACTCCTCGCTGAGCCTCTGGCTAATTCCCCATCCAAGGAAAAAGCAAGACTGGGACACAGATGCTTATCCTTCACATAGGAAGCTACCAGACCAACAACTCCAGGATGCCATCCTTCCTTAGCTACCACAATTACCCAATCTTGCCTATCGGCAAGCAAAATCTGGTCTGCCTCTTGACACATTCTCTTTGCTATTTTCCGACGATGGGTATTCTCTTTGTTTAACTCCCTGGCCAAATGAAAGGCCTGCTCATACGTAGTTGATAAAAGAAGATCTACTCCCTTCTTAGCTAAGCTAAGACGTCCGCAGGCATTCAAACGAGGAGCGAGAATATATCCCACTTCTTTTTCACTAATCTCTTTTTTATCAAAACCTGTCAAGGCAATCAAAGCTCTTAATCCCAGACAGAGAGAGGGGCTATTTAGCATCTTCAGGCCTAGCCTTACCAAAACTCTGTTCTCTCCACGTAGAGGAACAAGATCTCCTATGGTTCCCAAAGTTACCAAATCTAAATAATTATTTAAACAACTGGCAGAAAGCCCCATTTCCTGAGCTAAAGCCTGACAAAGTTTAAAAGCTACACCCACTCCGGAAAGTCCCTTAAATGGATAATTACAATCAGGCTGATGAGGATTCAGAACAGGTATGTTTGGAGAAGCAGGGGTTTCTGTGCGGTGATGATCGGTAATCACCACTTCCATTCCTAAACTATGGGCATACTTAACCTCCTCTGTCGAAGAAATTCCACAATCGCAGGTGATAATGAGGTTGATTTTTTCCTTAGATGCTTTTCTTATAGCTTCTCTATTTAACCCGTAGCCTTCACTCTGTCGATGAGGGATATAAAAATAACCAGAGATTTTTAAATCTCTTAAAAATTTTAAAAGAAGGCTGGTAGCAGTGATTCCATCTGCATCATAGTCCCCATACACAAGAATTCTTTCCCCTTTGTGGATACCTTTCATTATCCTCTTCACTGCTCTATCCATATCCTTCATTAAAAAGGGGTCATAAAGATCCTGAGACGAAGGATGAATAAATTTTCCTATATCCTCCTCAGCTACCCCTCTATTATGTAAAAGAGCGATGAGTAAAGGAGACAAATCCCATTTCTTAGAAAGGGGAAAAGATTTTTCTTTTTCTAACCCCTTCCTAAAAATCCACTTCGGCTTAAGATTCTCCATTGGTTTATTATAGATAATTTACCTGAATAGTCAATTTTGATACCTGCTCCATCCCTGTGAGTAAGTTATCCTTTCCCCTTCACTCACAATCATCCCTTCTACTCCAGGGAGTTTGTTTATGAGTTTTATCCCCATTTCAGGCCCTAATACAAAAACTCCAGTAGCTAACGCATCAGCCGTGGTCGCATCAGGAGCGATAATGGTTACACTCATGGGAACATTTTGGACAGTTAAACCTGTAGCAGGATTAACTATATGGGAAAATCTTTTTCCCTGAATGGTAACATATCTTCGATAATCACCCGAGGTAGCTACCCCTTTATCCTTAACTTTAATCATTCCTATGATCTTATCCTTATCGCGGGGATCTTGAATGCCAATTCCCCATTTTTTCTCCTTTGGGTCTTTGTCAAGGAAGAATAAAAAGAACTGTTGGAGTTTTTCTCTCACAGCCTGCTCTTTAGGTCCTTCACCCAAGCAATACATATCTCCACCAGCATTTACCAGAGCCTGAGTTACTCCTTGTCTTCTAAGAACCTGCATCGCTTTATCCACAGCATAACCTTTAGCTATTCCTCCCAGAGTAATTTGCATCCCCTTTTGACTAAATCTTACCTTGTTGCCCTCTGTAACAATACTGCGATAATCTACCAACGAAAGTGCAGAGCTTAACTGCTCCCTGGTAGGAATCTTATCTTCTTTCCCTGCCCTCCTCCAAAGGTTACAAACAGGACCACAGGTAATATCAAAAGCTCCCTCAGTAATCTTAGAAAATTCAATTGCCCTCTGGATGATCTCTTTAGTCTCTAAAGAAACCTCCATCTCTCCCTTCTGGTTTAACAAAGCTACCTCACTATTCGGGTTAAACGCATTCATTAAGAGATCTATCTTTTCCATCTCTTCGAAAGCCTCCTCAACTATCTCAGAAGAAGCATCAGCTATAATAGTGACTACTGTATCCATAATTATTCGAGTTCGCTTAATAAATTTAGCCTGACTGCATTCTGAAATTTGAAGAAGGCTTAAAGTTATAATAAAAATAAGGATAAATTTTCTTTTATTAGTTAATTTCATTTTGTAGTCCTGCTGACTGTAGCAATAGACCCTGAACTCTACTACTCTTTTATAATTTCTCTTCTATTTCTCTAATTAAAATTCGCTTTAGATTTTTGCTTAAGTCTCCTACAAAGTCTTCAGCTTCAATTAAGGGTTCTAAATCTAACTGAATACTCCTTAAATCTAAGTTCTCCACAATATTTAAAAGATTGCTTTTAAGCTCTTTTTTTCCTTTTACTTTTTCTATGCATCTTAAATTAGGCAATATTCCTTTTTTTAAATACCACATTAAATCAAAATAATCCCTACCTTTCACTTTTATTAAGATTTTCCCTGTTTTGTCTGTTTTCTCCCATTTCCTTGATAAAACTGCTCTAACTTTTGTAGCCATTAAAGTTGATAAATCAAAGGTTCTAATTAAAATTGCCTTGTTAAATTTAAAAATAGGCACGATTTCAACTTTATATTCTTTGCAGAAATTAAATTCTTTAAAAATTTCTATCTTAAGAATAAGCAAATTTGATTGGCCAGAATCTGCTAATTTAAGCTCATAGAGTATAGGGAGTTTAAGATGGATTCTAAATTTTTGAATTTTAACATTTGGCTTTATGCCTATTTCTTTTTCAAAAAATAAACTTAAATCGTTGGCTAATTTTTCTAAGTTTATCTTTTTGTTTAAGTCCAGAAAATCTAAATCTTCTGAAAGTCGAGGTAGATTAAAACAATGTGCCAGGCAAGATCCTCCATAAAATACAAGATTTTTGTATTCTTTTTTAGAATAAATAAAAGAAAGGGCTAAGATCTGGAGATATTCCTTAACAACGTTTCGCTTAAAAACATCAGAGCTCTCTTTATACTGGGATAAAAGATTTTTAATAAACTCTTTTCTCATAGATTGAAAAGCTTACTTAAAATTTTTTTTATTTTTTTTGATCCTTCAAGATTTATATATTTTCTCAACTCTTTTTTATCCTTTTCAGTAAAATTTTCTATATTTAGTCGCAGTTCTTCAACGGCTTTTCTATCGACTAATAAATTTTTTCTTAAATATAAAAAATCAAAAAGGGCCTTAGGTTTAGTAGCTTCATAAATAAAAAAATCGCCTTTTTTAAAAACTTTGAAACCTAAAAAAAGTTCCTCCTTCACCTTATGATAAATAAAATTTCCAAATTTGTTGGAAAACTTCTTGGTTTTATTTAAAGTAATGGCAGTAAAATTTCTTGGAATCTCAGTTAAAATGTTGTGTTTGTAAAGAATGTAATCTAAACTAAGGTAAGAAGGAAAATATAAAGTATTAACCAAAAACTCTAAATAAGAGGAGAAATTGCCTTCTTTTTCGGCTTTATCAATGAAGTCTTTGGGAGTGTAAAGTCCTTTTTTAAGTCGAACTATTTCTCCTTTTTTGCAATAACGAGAGAGTAATACTTTCAAATAATCCTCATTTTTCTCAATACCCTTTAAGTCCCCTATTTTGAAATAGGGTAAATTTTTTACCAAAGAAAAAATTACTTTTGTTCTAAAATCATTTCTCATAGTATACAATAATTGTATATTATTGGAAACAAGTGTCAATATATCGCATTATTTTTGCTTGTTCTATAAGATGCATTAGGGGATAATGTAGATTCCGCATCAAACCTGCCACCCATTCCGCAAAAAGGTTTACCACTTTTTGGGGAAACAACGGAAAAGTTAAGTCTGAATTTAAGCTCATAACCTCCTCCTGGGACATTGAAAATTTTATAAGATTGTGGAGTTTGTTTCGAGCAAGACAAGGAAACGATTTCTAAGCCCTGCTCTCCATGGCAAAAAAAGAACCGTCCCCTTTTGCTCTCCTTTTCGATTAGCCATGATAATAATTGTAGGTATTTTTCTATTAAGGAATTATTCTTTTAATTCCCTCTATTTTATCAAAATCCTTATCATAACTGTAGATTTCTTTAATCCCTCTCTCAAGAATAAAAGCAGCATTAAAAGCGTCAGTAAAGGAAATATTTTCCTTTGCATAAATGTCTAATGCTTGCAAGTATATTCCCTTATTTAAAAATTTTAGCCCTTTTAAATTAAGAATGGGGAGCATAAGTTCTTTTATCTCTTTTTTCTGAACTTTATAAAAACTCTCTAAAGTAAAAATAGTTTCAAAGATAACAAAAGAAGAGGTGATAATTTTTTCTTCATTCTTCTCTACCCTTTTTAAGAGAGCTAAAACCTTTTGTGCTTTCTTTTCATCATCCCGAGTGAAATAACGAATAAAAAGATTAGTGTCTATGAAACGCATAATTTAGATTTTCTCAACTGTTTTTTTACTTACTTCCCTTTCAAAAAACTTCCTCATTTCTGCAAAATTTTCAGGTTTCTTTTTGGGTTTTACTCTTCCAAAATTTGAATCCAAGCTTAAAGCAGGTTTTATTACAACCATATTTTTTCTGATTTCAAACTCAATTTTATCATTAGGCTTTATTCCTAAATATTCTCTTATTCTCTTAGGAATAGTTGCTTGACCTTTTTTAGTTAAAGTAGTCATATTAGTTACCTTCATTTAATATCTCCTTACTTTGAATTCTTAGTATTACTTATATTATAAAGGTATGCAAAAGTTTGTCAAGACGTATCTAACTTTTTCTTTGGATAGACAGAATTAACAGATCTTTTTTCGTCCACAGTTCTAATCTGATTTCATTTTACTCTAGAATTTTTTGGTAGATGAGTCTCTTCTTCGGAAAGAAACACTTCAAAAGGGTAGATTTTTTTTGTTTTTGAAATGTATAAGTCGATAAACGATTATAGATTTTAATATGATAGTTTAGCCTCTCTTGAGATTAGCACATCTGCCTTCGGCAGACCAAAGACAACCCTCTCTTTAAAAGAGAGGCCTCCGGTAAAAAAATAGATAGAGGGCCTGCTCCGATATTTAGTAAGGTTTTACTTCTTACCCTGTGTTTTCCCAAGATTGCAGCCCTTTCTGTCAAACCATTTAAATCTTCCTTCGTTTTATTTTCTTTATTTATCCTTCAGGAATATAACCTTGACAACTGGTAATTATCTCTCCTTTTTTAATCGCTTTTTTCTCTCTTTTGCAGTTCCCTGACTGCCAGCAACCTGCACATAATCCTGACGATTTATCTTTTGACTCGGGCTGTTTTTCCTCCTCTTCCTCCTCTTCCTTCTCCTCCTCAAGGGCAATTTTAAAATTAGTCTCTTTAATTATTGGAATGGGTTCTTTTTTATCTGCTTTTTTATCCACCTGCCCTGCTGTTTTTTTGGATTCAACCTGTTTACCTTCTTCCAGCAAAAACCTAATTGTCTTTAAGTTATGCGTTAACTCCATAAAGTTCTTATCTTTTCTGGGTAACCCCGCTAAACAAATTACGGTAAGCCAACTAAAGAAAAACCCCAAAACAGCCCAGCATCCACGGGAGTAACCTTTCTCAAATGCCATTTTACTACAAAAAACTGCACTCACTATACTTGAAATTAACCAAACGAAAAAAATTAATTCAGCAAATTTAGAGATCCAGAGATTCATTTAATGCATCACCTCCTTCTTATTTTCAATATGGTATTGTCAAAACTCAACCTCAAAGAACACAGAGATACTTAAAAAATAGAGTATTTATAGAACAATCTTCCCCTTTTCCTTCTGTAATTACCTATGAGAATTATTACTTTTATTATTTTTTATCCTCATTTACTATTAATTGTGACTGGTAATTAGTAAAGAGGTTTTTATTTTTACCCTTAGCCTTTCGCCTCTTATGCATATTACTTCCCACATCTTACATTCCCCATTTAGCTCCTTCATCCAGCACAATCAGATAATTTTTTATTGGAACATAATTAGTAACGGAGTTACCAGACCCTAAAGCATAACCGCCACCAGGCATACATTTATCTAAGATATCTCTTACATATTTGCGCAATTCTTTCTCTTCTAATCTACAGAGCTTATTCACATCCACTCCACCTAAGAGGGCAATTCTATTCCCATACTTTCTTTTGAATTCTGTAACTGGCATTATCGCATCTTCAAAGGAGTGTTTGGCATCTATCTTTACGTCCTCAATCAGATCCTCCATTATTGAATCGCAGTAACCACAGCTATGAAGAATATAAACGAGCCCATTATCATGAGCAAGTGTAGCTAATTTTTTATGCCAGGGCAGAATGTACTTCCTCAAATTATTCGGGGAAACAAGTGTAGCTGTTTTAAATCCCATATCATCTCCCTGAAAAAAACCAACTAAATTATCCAGACCAATAATCTTTTTATATGCTCCATAGATTAGCTCTCCTACCTTATCTGCAACCGTTTCAACTAAATCTGGACTATCGTATAGAAGATAACTAAGCGTCTCAAAACCAAATAGTTCGTTGGAAATAACTTCAAGGATTCCCGGTGAAAAAGAGGCAAATATTCCCATTCCATCAGGAAGATTCGTAGAAGCAAATTCAAAAGGCCACAGATCTAATTTCTCAAGAGAAGGCCAGGTATACTTTTCGAAATCCTCCCAGGAAGTTATTATTCCTTTTCCCTGTTCAGTCCACCTTCTCCTTCTGTGAGAAAGCGAAGCAGTATCTTTGCCCACTCTCTTTTTAGAGGTAAAAGATATACTTCCCGAAAAGCGAAAATCACTGATAAATCGCATACAATCGTAACCAAGTTGGTACCAGCACTCAATATAATTCTTGAGGACCGTTTCCTGGGAATCTCTGTCTTTTGCCAAAGAGGGCTCTATCCACTTTCGATTAAATTTTTCTGTAAAATACCTGATGACGTCTGTATCGATATGGAGTTCAACCAGATGGACTTTGGAAAAAATTTTTTTTCTTAGAATAACTTCCCTAAAATCTTCTCTATTTGGTTTTGGATGTTTCATGCAAAAGTTTCCTTGTCTTGAATCTATTGCTGTCAAAACTTAACCACAGAGAACGTAAATAACTGTAATATGTGATAAGTAATAAGTGATGAAGTTTTTACCATTTACACATTACACATCACATCTTCTCTCCCCTCTGTGATTTCATGTTTTCCTTCATGTTTTTGGCATTACCTTGAATCTTTCTTTTGAAGACTATAATAGCTATTTCCCTCAAGAAGTCAAATTTTTTTCCATCGTACTCTTACCACGCTTCTTGACATAGAGTCATTTTTTTACTATTGATACACATAGAAATCGTTGTTGACAAAAAAAGTTTAGGAAGTATACTACACTTAGTTTTTTCAAATAAAGATTCAAAATGTATATAGGTGCTTGAAGGGAAGAGGGTGAAATACCCTCACGGTCGCGCCGCTGTAACTGACACGAAATCCACGTGAACCACTGCATACTCATCAGCAAAATTAGCTGAAGGAGGTGTGGGAAGGGTGGAAAGTAGGAAAACCTTCTTTTAAGGAAAGGTCGGGAGTCAGAAAACCTATCTATATACGGTATTTACCCTATCTTCTTCGCGAGACGAGAAGTTGTGGGTTTTATTTTGGCTAAAAACCCGGCCCTCTGCAAGAAGAGGCTCGGGTTTTTTTATTAATATGGTATGTAGCCACTGAATGAAGAGTTAAGCGCTAACGACTAAAAGGCAAAAGGGGAATGAGTAATGAATTGATGCGTTATTGAGTGGAGGAGTAAAAACGTGAATGTGTAGGTCGAACAAAATAAACATCCTGCGAGGTGAACGAATGAAGAAGTTAAGGATAAAAGTCAAGTTGATCAGTGTGTTAACAGCCCTTCTTATTTTGATGAACTGCGAGATAATTCTCGGTGAGAAAATAACCATAATTGATGATACTGGGAAAAAAGTAGTGATAGAAAAATATCCAAAAAAAATTATTTCTCTCTCACCCAGCAATACAGAGATTCTTTTTGCTCTTGGCCTGGGAGATAAGGTAATAGGAGTTACCACTTACTGTGATTATCCCCCTCAAGCAAAAGAAATAGATAAAATAGGAGGCTACACCACTCCTAATATTGAAGAAATTGTAGCCAAGGAGCCGGATTTAGTATTGGCAGCTCATGGAAATGGAGAGGCAAACATTTTAGTTTTGGAAAAGCTTGGATTAACTGTAATAGCTTTAAATCCTAAAAATATTGAGGATATCTTAAAAAATATTCAATTAGTGGGAAAAGCAACAGGGAAAGAGAGAAAAGCACAGCAGATAATAGCAGATATGAGAAAAAGAATCGAGGCAGTGAGAGAAAAAAATGCAGCGATTGCTCAAGGCAAAAGAATGAGAATTCTTTACCTGGTCTGGTATCCTCAGCTCTGGACATCAGGAGAAGAGACATATCCGGATGAGTTAATTAAAATAGCCGGAGGTAAAAATATTGCCTATGGTATAAAGGACTGGAAACAGATAAATAAAGAAACAGTGATTGAACGTGATCCTCAGATAATCATCTGTTCTGGAATGGGTAAAATAGGAATATCTTTAAAGAAAAATATACTGGATGACCCTGAGCTTAAGGAAACTACTGCAGTTAAGACTGGCTGCGTATATGCTATCAATGATTCAAGTATACTTGAGCTTGCCGGGCCAAGGATAGTAGAGGGGCTGGAGAAAATAAGTGAATTTATAGGAGAATCCTACGATAAAATTAAAGGAAGAATTGTAACAGTCCAGCCACTAAGTCACCAAGGCACAAAGAAGTGATATAAATTTTAAATCTCTATTGGAAAGAGAAGAATGTATTGCCAAAAAAATTAACCACTGAAGACACAGAGGACGCTAAAAATTTTAAAACCGGGTTTACTTGGTGTTTTCGTGTCTTGGTGGCTGAATAGTAAGGAAAAATAAATGAAAAAAATTGAACAAACACTAAAAAGAATCCAACCAGTCGATAATAAAATTTTAATGAAAGCTCAAGAAAAACTGAACAATCTCACTAAACCTAAAGGAAGTTTAGGAAAACTTGAGGAACTTGCCAGGAAAATAGTGGGAATTACTGGTACTCTCGATCCTTCATTAAAGAAAAAGGTTATCTTTGTTTTCGCTGCTGATCATGGAGTAGCAAAAGAAGGAGTAAGTGCCTATCCTCAAGAGGTAACTTGCCAAATGGTTTACAATTTCTTAAAGGGAGGAGCTGGAATTAACGTATTAGCAAAACACATAGGGGCTAAAGTGATAGTGACGGATGTAGGAGTAGCGAAAGATATTAATCCTCATCCTGATTTAAAGATAAAAAAGATAGGATATGGAACGGCTAATATGACCCGGGGTCCAGCTATGAGCAAAGAAGAAGCTATTCAGTCCATCAAGGCAGGAATTGAGGTATTTGAAGATGAGTTTAGCCAAAATGGAGTTGATATTGTCGGACTGGGGGATATGGGCATTGCCAACACTACTGCCAGCAGTGCAATTTTAGCCACTTTTAGCAAAGAAAAAATAGAAAATATTACTGGAAGGGGAACAGGATTAAATAACAAAGGATGGGAAAGGAAAGTAAAAGTAATTAAAGAGGCTCTTCGGGTTAACCTTCCTCATCCTGAGGATCCCCTTGATGTGTTAGCGAAGGTGGGAGGATATGAAATTGGAGCTATCGCAGGTTGCCTTTTAAGTGCGGTGAGCTTTAAAGTACCCGTAGTAATAGATGGATTTATCTCGACAGTCGGAGCTCTAATAGCTTTAAAGTTAGCACCAATCTCTAAGGATTATGTAGTTGCCTCCCATCTCTCACAAGAAAATGGACACAGGTTAGCTCTTGATTATCTAAAATTAGCCCCCCTGCTTGATCTTAATTTAAGGCTGGGGGAAGGAACAGGAGCTGCTCTTGCCATACACATTATTGAAGCAGGAGTAAAAATACTTACCCAAATGGCTACTTTTGAAGAAATGGGAGTTTCAAGGGAAAAAGAGTAAATTTCTTAGGAATAGAAAATGTCTCTATCTAAATCACTACATGGTGGAAATCTCTGGCAAACAGCAGAAAAATACAGAATACCTCCTGATGAGATTATTGACTTTAGTGCCAATATAAATCCCTGGGGAAATTTGTTAGGAGTAATAGAGGCCATAAGGAAGAATATGGCGAGTATTTTTCATTATCCTGATCCTGAGTATAGAAGGTTAACTCTTAAATTAAGTGAGTTCTTAAAAATCGAGCAGGCTAATATTGTAGTTGGCAATGGCGCCACAGAAATTATCTATCTTGTAATGATGGCGATACGTCCTGAGCGTGCAATAATCCCTGTCCCCACTTTCACTGAATATGAACGTGCCTTAAGATTAACTGGTGGCAAGGTAAAATCTTTATATTTGAAAGAAGGGCAAGATTTTACTCTGGATACTGATGAGCTCATAAAAATGGCAAAAAATGTCCAGATGATAATTCTGTGTAATCCTAACAATCCCACGGGTAAGCTTTTATCTCGATCTAAAATGCAAAGAATAGTTGATGAGGCGAAAAAGATGGGAAAGTTTGTAGTAATTGATGAGAGTTTCATTGACTTTCAGCTCCAACAAAGTCTAATGGATACGATAAAAACAAATCAAAATATTTTTATTGTACGCTCATTTACCAAGTTCTTCTCTATTGCTGGCTTAAGATTAGGATACGGAGTAGGCAATAAAAAACTAATAGCAAAGATAAAATCTATAAAGCAGCCATGGACAGTCAATTCTTTAGCTGAGGCAGTGGGAATTCAGATTCTTGAAAATACAGAAAAATTTGAGAAGCTAAAAACCCAGATAGAAAATGAGAAAAATTTTTTATACAAAAATCTTTTTAAGATAGATGGAATGAAACCTTATACTTCGGATACTAATTTTATACTTATTAAAATAAAGACTTCCCTTTCCTCTTCCTGGCTAACCAGTGAGCTTGCAAAAAAAGGCATCTTGATCAGGGATTGTAGTAACTTTGTGGGTTTATCGGATAAATTTGTCCGAATGGCTGTGAGAAAAAGAGAAGAAAACAAGAAACTTATCTACAACCTTGAACAAATTTTAAGGAGTAAGATTTGATTAATCAGTTGCGGGAAAAACTAAAAGAAGTGGTGGAGAAAAAACCAGCTGAGGGACTGCTTTTCTCTGGAGGATTAGATTCAGGAATTTTAGCTTACCTTTACCCTGAAATTAATGCAATTACAGTAGCTCTAAAGGACTGGGGAGAGGATTTAAAATATGCAAATTTCCTTGCTAAGTTTTGCAAAATTACACATTACAAAAGAATAATAACTGTCGACGAGGCAATTAATGCTATACCCAGGGTTATAAAAATACTCAAAAGCTTTGACCCAGCAATTCCCAATGATATAACCGTTTACTTTGGATTAAAGTTTGCAGAAAAGATGGGGATGAAAAGTGTTATGACCGGGGATGGGAGTGATGAGCTTTTTGCTGGATATAGCTATATGCAAAATATTCCCAATCTTGAAACGTATATTCAAAAGATCACTGGATCGATGTATTTCAGCTCTAATGCAATTGGTGAGTTTTTGCACATCCAGATAATTCAGCCCTTTATGGATAAAGATTTTATCAATTTTTGTCTTGAAATTCCTGTGAATAGTAAATTAAAAAAGAGTAAGAAAAAATTTGTGGGGAAATGGGTATTGAGAAAAGCATTCGAAGGTCTTTTACCTGATAATTTTATCTGGCAGGAAAAGAGACCCTTAGAATACGGCTCAGGAACTACCAAGTTAAGGAAAATAATAGCTTCCAAGGTGAGCGAGAAGGAATTTAAACAAAAACTTTACCCGGTAAAATTTATAAACAAGGAACACCTTTACTATTACAAAATCTATCGCGAGGAAGTTGGTTCAATACCTGAGCCATTAAAAGGGGAAAAGGCTTGCCCTGGATGTGGAGCAGGAATGAAAAAAGGATATTTTCATTGCAAGGTATGCGGATGGACAAAGAAAAACTAAAAGCATTCGTCTCCTGGAGTGGAGGGAAGGAAAGTGCAATGAGCTTATATAAGGCAATAAATAAAGGTATTAACATCCAATATCTTTTAAATATGATATCAGAAGATGGAAAATATTCTCGTTCACATGGATTATCCTCTAATATTTTAAAGATCCAGGCAAAGAATATAGGCATCCCCCTTATCCAATGCAGGAGCTCCTGGAAAGACTACGAGGAAAATTTTAAAAAAACAGTTCTTAAGCTGAAAAAGGAAGGCATAGAGGGAGGAGTCTTTGGAGATATTGATCTTCCAGAGCACAGAGAATGGGTAGAAAGAACCTGTAAAGATCTGAGGATAAAACCTGCTCTTTTGCTATGGAAGGAAAACCAGGAGAAATTGCTCAAGGATTTTGTCACCTTAGGATTCAAGGCAATCGTAGTAACAGTTCGCCGTGATCTTTTGAGCCAGGAATGGTTAGGACACCAGATTAATGAGAGATTCATAAATGATTTAAAAGCATTAAATAATGTTGACCTTTGCGGAGAAAAAGGTGAATACCATACATTTGTTTTTGACGGGCCTATTTTTAAAAAAAGACTAAAATTTACCCTTGGGAAAAAGATAATTAAAAACAATCACTGTTTTTTAGAAATCATCGGATAATTTAATGTTGCACAAACGATTCACAACTCTAAAGTTGCTAATTATAGCAATACCTGTTACCATAGGTGTAAGTTTATCAATTGGTGCAGTTTCCATTCCACTATCTGATATACTAAAAGCAGTCGCAGGAAAAATCCCTTACCTGCAATCTTTCATAAAAAATGATGTCCCAAGCAGGTACTTGATAATTTTGTTTAATCTTAGGCTACCCCGCATCCTCTTAGCTATGCTGGTAGGATCAGGATTAGCCACAGCCGGAGTGGCTATGCAGGGGTTATTTAAAAATCCTATGGCAAGCCCATACGTAGTGGGCATATCTTCAGGATCATCGTTTGGAGCTGCCTTAGCCATACTTATCTTACCAGGAATATTCTCCGTTCCACCCTTAGCTTTTGTCACAGGTTTAGGAACTATTCTTTTAGTGTACAGAATTTCCAAAAAGAATGGCCAGGTTCCAATACAAACTTTACTTTTAGCTGGGATAGCTATGGGTTTCTTTTTTTCAGCTCTTACCTCTTTATTAATGTACATCTCTGCTAAAAGTGTCCATTATCTTGTTTTCTGGATAATGGGAGGATTTGGAGGTAGAAGCTGGGATCATTTGATAACAGCTCTTCCCTTTATTGGGTTTGGGATACCTGCTATTTATTACTTTTCCCGAGAATTGAATGTAATGCAACTGGGTGAGGAATCAGCTACTCACTTAGGTGCGAATGTAGAGACAGTGAAAAAACTCTTGCTTGTTTTCTCCTCCTTAATTGCTGCTGCCGCAGTAGCGGTAAGCGGAGTAATTGGATTTGTGGGATTAATCATTCCCCATATAGCCCGAATTATAGTAGGTCCTGATCATAGAGTTCTCATACCAGCCTCAGCCCTGCTTGGCGGAATTTTTCTTGTCTGGTGTGATACGTTAGCCAGAACAGTTATCTCTCCAATGGAATTACCGGTAGGCATAATTACATCCTGCCTTGGTGCTCCTTTTTTTATCTACCTTTTAAAAAGAAAGTGATATATGAAAATGCTAAAGATAGAAAATATAGACTGTGCTCTCGAGAATACTTTAATTCTTAAAGATGTAGATTTTGAAGTAGAAAGGGGAGATTTTTTAGGCATAGTTGGTCCTAATGGATCGGGGAAAACTACTCTTTTGCGAGCAATTAGTGGAATCCTGCCCCTTGTGAAAGGCAAGGTATACTTAGAAGGAAAAGATATGAGTCGTATGGATAGAAAGAAAATTGCCAGAAAAATAGCTATGGTTCCCCAGAATACTTTTATAAATTTTCCCTTCAGTGCCATGGAAGTAGTTCTGATGGGAAGAAATCCCTATCTGGGTAGATTTGAAAAGGAAAGAAAAGAAGATCTAGAAAAAGTAAAGAAAAGTATGATTTTAACTAAAACCTGGTACCTGAAAGATAAAAAAGTTACCCAGATAAGCGGGGGAGAACTGCAAAGAGTGGTAATAGCCCAAGCATTAGCTCAAGATACAGACATAATCTTCTTAGATGAACCTACCGCTCACCTGGATATAAATCATGAACTGGAGATACTTTCCCTTATTACTCGTTTAAACAGAGAAAACCTGCTCACTGTAGTTTTGGTAACCCATGATCTTAACTTAGCTGCCCGATACTGCAGGAAACTCATCCTGCTTAAAGAGGGTAAAATTTATGCCCAGGGAGAGATAGAGAACATTCTTACCTCCGAGAACATTAACAGTGTTTTTCATATAAAGACTCTGGTTAAAAAACATCCACTCACCGGCTCAATTTACACTCTTCCTATTGATTTTGATGAAAAGACTAAAGTAGCAAGAGGGGGGAAGATTCATCTTATCTGTGGGGGTGGTTCAGGTAGCTCTTTATTAAGGAAGCTGTGGGAGAGTGGATTTGAAATAAGCGCAGGAGTGCTCAATGTGTTCGATGCCGACTTTGAAACAGCAACTTTTCTTAACATCCCCACCGTGGGAGAAGCTCCCTTTTCTCCCATAACCAGCGAATCCTATCAGAAAAACATGGAAATGATACGAGGCTCAAAAATAGTTATTTTGACCGAAGTTCCCTTTGGCGAAGGAAATCTGTTAAATCTCAGGGCAGTGAGGCAAGCTTTGGAAGATAAAATAAGAGTGATAGTGATTAACAAAATCTCTGTTCAAGAAAGAGATTATACCAAAGGCAAAATCAGTGGAATATTTGAAGAGTTAAAACACAATGGAGCCACCTTTGTTAAAGATGAGAAGAAGGCACTTTCACTGATAGAGAATGAACTTAACTATTCATTGCAGGGCAGGTAGAAGTGAAACTCCGTTAAAAAAGTGTGCAGTATCATTGTAGCCAAATTTAAAGCTTGACACCCCTTTTTGTATTTGCTATATTAAGAAAGTAAGAAGTTCTAACTATATGAATCATTTATCAACAACTAAAGGAGGAAAGCTAATGCCCTTAGTTCAGGTTAGAGAAAAAGCCCAGATTACAATCCCCAGCAAAATCCGCAAAGCCTTAGGTATTAAGGAAGGTGATTATTTAGAAGTAGAAGCGGAAGCTAATAAGATAGTTCTTATTCCAAAAATTTTAATTGATAAAGCTGAAGTTGTCACTTTATCCAAGAAGGGTGAGGAAATGCTCAAAGAGGCTTTGGAGGATGTTAAAAAAGGCAGGGTTAAAAAATTCAAAAATGCAGAAGAACTAATTGATGATCTCCACAAATAAATGCAGTTAATTCGAACTACCCACTTTAAGCGAGACTACAGGAAACTCCCTTCCTCTATCCAGAAAAGAGCAGATGAGAAGCTAAAGCTTCTGGCCCAGAATTTGTCCCATCCTTCATTGAGAGTAAAAAGAGCTCGGAAATATAAAGGTGTTTTTGAAGGCAGTATCACCAAAGACTACCGAATTCTTGTTTCAAATTACAACAGAAGGCTATATCTTACTTCGCATTGGCAAGCACGATATTTTAGAAAAAGGATAATATAAAAAAAGAGAATAAATGAATTACCTTAACTATTCATTGCAGGGCAGGTAGAAGTGAAACTCCGTTAAAAAGAATTAAAAGTGAGCTATTTTTGGTGGTTTTAAAAATTTGACATAATGAGAAAAAAGATAACTATAGTTTTTAGTTATCTCCAATGCGATAACTTGACATAATAAAATAGGGGAGTAATATAATAGTAATAGATGTATAGTAGTTAACCTCTATTTACAGAGAATAACCAGAAAAAATAGACTAATAAATGCATTCAAAGATAAAGGGAGTCCGTACAATCTCATAATTTTCTTCCTCGAGACTCATTAGCTCGTCCCACTGTCAGCGAAATATGGAGGGAGTAGCGTATGTAGTTTCTAAATTCTGGTAAAGTAACAGTATTCCTTGGAGCAATCTTATTATCCCTTGCTATACCTATAGCACCCAGTATAGCTGATACACCTTCAGTATCCGTCAATCCCAATATCGTCGTTACCAGCAATACCTTTACTGTAAATATCAAGCTCGATAAAAACATCTCAGGTCTAAAGGGTGTCAATGTTATCCTAAGTTACGATGATTCCCTCCTTGAGATTAACAGTATTCAAGCCACCAGCCCTCTTTTTGGGAATCCTGTACTCTATTACTCAAAAACTTCAGGACAGATTAATCTTACCACCGGTGCTTTCTCAGGAACAGTAGATGGCCCGGGAACTCTTTTTTCAGTAACCTTTAAGCTAAAGACGGGCAGCGGTGTAAGTAATCTATCTTTAAACACCACTCAATTAAGAGATGCAGCTAATGCCTCCATTCCATTAACTACGCTGGATGGAGTTTTATATATTGGCTCTAAGTCTTTTCCTTCCTCAACCACTGCTAAGAAGTGGAAAATGATATCAGTTCCCTTAAACCTGGATAGTCCCGGCCCTGGTTCAGTTCTAATTGATGACTTAGGAAATCAGGATGATGCCGTATGGAAACTGTACCGCTGGAATACCACAGCAGGCTCTTATAATAAATATCCCTCCACAGGCAATTTTGCTCCTGGAAAGTCCTCCTGGCTAATTACCAAAACCTCCAAGAGTCTCGATGTGGAAGAAGGGGAAGGCGTGGACGTCTCAGAAAAATATTCAATTTATCTTAGTTCTGGTTGGAATCAGGTAGCTAATCCTTTTCCTTTCACCATTGACTGGGGAGATGTTCAGGTAGAAAAAAATGGAACAGTTAAAGATATAAGTAATGCCTCTAACTGGATAAGAGATAAAATCTGGATATGGAATGGCTCAAGTTATGATTGGTATCAAGCTCCCAATGGACAGGCATCTCCCTGGGAAGGGGGCTTTGTCAAAGCCTTAACTTCCTGCAATCTTCTTATCTCTCCCCAAAAAGCTGGACTAGGTCAATCACTGGCAAGAGCCTTGAGCAAGAGTAAAAACAATCTTATCCAAATCATAGCAAAAACAGGTGACCTTGAAGATAGCAATAACTTTTTTGGTTTACTGAGACAAGCAAAAGATGATTACGACAAAGACGATGTTGAAGAGGCTCCTCCCCCTTCACCCTACATTAGCCTCTTTTTTCCTCACCCTGATTGGGGGATAGATAGTGATGCCTATACTCAGGACGTAAGATGCACTAGCGCACAAAAAGAGCAAATTATCTGGGAGATGAAGGTAAAAACCAGTGAGGTAAATAAACAAATTACCCTGGAATGGGAGAATGTGAAAGACTTTCCATCTACTTATTATCTTTACTTAACTGATGAGGAAGAGCATATCTTGGCTGATATGAGGAAGAAATCTAATTATTCCTATGGCACTTTAGATGGAGAGGATACCTTCAAGATCTTTGCCAGTCTAGAACCTTTAAGTTCATCCCCCGAGGATTTAACCTTAACTGAGGTTTACAACCATCCCAATCCCTGTGATTCAAGCATTACTAATCTTCATTTTCGTCTGGGAGCAGGGGCAAGTGTTACCATCAAAATCTATACTGTTGCCGGGGAACTGGTAAAAACTGTGGTAGAGAATAAAACCTATTCTGCAGGAACTCATGAAGAGGTTTGGCAGCTTGATAATAAGACAGGAGACAAAGTAGCAAGTGGTGTGTATATTCTTGTTGTTAAAGCCTCAAATTCAGCTAAGAACTTAATGAAAAGCAATAAAATTGCAATTATAAAATAAGGGAGATACTCTATGATTATGTTTAAAAGACTGACAAAAAGAAAATACCTGGGCCTGGCAATAATTGTTATTAGCATCATTTTTCTTCTGGGACAATACTATTCTTTTATACCTCAAACAAAACCTCTTGCTCAAAATTCTGGTATAGCCGCCATATTATCAGGAGGAGGAATTGTTTTTGGTGTATATCTTGTGGCAGGACCCCTGGGAGCACTTATCGCTACAGTTCCTATTGTAATGTTAGGGGGTACGGGTTACGGTGGCGGTCCGCCTCCTCCCCCTCCTCCTAAGAAGGATTTAGGTAAGCCACCACAACCCCCATCAGAATAGATTTTTTTCTTGATTTGAAGGAGTATGCATAGTGCAAAAAAACTATAAAGGATTGGTTCTGGTCATCATAGTTCCCTTTTTTAGCCTTTGTTTTGCCTCTTGTTGCCTTGCTGCGGGAACTACTGCAGCTAATTTTCTCAAAATTGATGTTAGTACAAGATCAGCTGCTATGGGGGGAGCTTTTTGCGCTTTGGCTAACGATGCTACAGCTATCTATCACAATCCTGCAGGACTTGCTCAACTTAATGGAAAAGAAATCTACCTCATGCATAATTCCTGGTTTCAGGGAATAAACCAGGAATATCTTAGCTTAGCTATGCCAACAGCTAAAGGTGTCTGGGGTATCTCACTAAACTACCTGTCTATAAGTGATATTGAGAGAAGATCCTCAGCTACTGAGGAGCCAGAGGGAACCTTCTCCTCCTTTGATGGGGCCCTCACCTTATCCTTAAGTAGAAAGCTTTCCGAAAACTTCCTTGTAGGTGTAAATCTTAAGGGGATAGTGGAGCAAATAGATGAAAACCAGGCTTTTGCCTTTGCTGCAGATTTAGGATTGCTGTATCTACTTCCAAGGGTAAACTTTGCTCTTACAGTTAAGAATATAGGGACCCGGATTAAATTCAAACAAAAAGAGTGTTCTCTTCCTTTAACTTACCAAGCAGGGTTAGCTCTACAACTTTTCCAGAATACTACGCTCACTTTACAAGCGATTAAAGAGCAGGATGAGGACATCTATTATTCAGGGGGAATAGAAATCTGGATTTTTGATTCTTTAGCTCTTCGAGCAGGATACACTTCTAATATAACTCAAGCTGAACTGGGAGAGTTCTCTTCCCTGCAAGAGGGCTTAAGTGCAGGGTTAGGAATCAGAATAGGTGATATTAATCTAGATTACGCCTTTGTTCCCTATGGGGACTTAGGGGATACCCACAGGGTAAGTTTGGGAATGAGGCTCTAAGAAATAATTTGAGGAGTTTATCGAAAAAGTGAATAAGCTATCGAAACGAAAAAAATCAATTTTCTTTGGTTCTTTACTCATAACCTGCTTTCTTCTATTAATATCAATTCCAGTTTTTGCTGACTTAGTAGGAGATTTTAACGATGATAGTGTGGTGGACTACAATGATTTCCTAATCCTCAAGGATGCCTATGGTTCAGAGGCAGGTGATGTTAACTGGAATAGTATATGTGATATTGCCTTACCTTACAATAAGATTGATTTTGAAGATTATATGGTATTTATTCTAAACTACGGGTCAGTGGCAACTGCCACTGTCTCTGGTCATACCTATTATGCAGGCACTACCATTCCCTTGGCGGGAGTCTTGGTAAGCATTGGCTCTGTAACCGATACTACTGGAGGAGATGGTGAATACAATCTCCATAATGTCCCTTCTGGATGGCAAACGATAACTGCAACTAAAGCATCGTATGATCCTTACAGTGAATCAATTGATATTCCCCAGGAAGGACTCACTAAAAATATCGAGATGACCGCTCAGTCACCGTGCACTCTTTCGGGTACAGTTTACGATGGACAACAACCCCCTCAACATCTTCCTGGAGCTACCATATCTGTCTTAAATCCTGACGGTTCTTCTTCAAATCTCGTTGACACAACAGATTTTACTGGTCATTATCAAATTAGCAATATTCCTCAACAAAGTATACAAGTGCAGTTCTCTAAGCCTATTTATGATACAAAAGCCGTGACTATTGCCATGGCCAACTATGATAAAATTTACAATGAGCAACTTCTCATGTCTGCTATAGACCCTCCAGAAAATTTAAACGCAACTGTTAACTGGGTACAGATTTCCCTTTCCTGGACAGGAAGATCCGAGTCAACCATCAAAGGATATAATTTATATCGGAGCACACAACCCGATTCTGGATATACAAAGATCAATACTGCTCTTATGCCAGCGGGAACAAACAGCTATGACGATACTCTTCCCGATAACAACGACTATTACTATAAAATAGCTTCAGTTAATGATGAGGATGGAGAAGGATCTTTATCCAATTATCACTTTGTTGATCCTCAAACCTCTGGTCACATAACCTCCGATACCATCTGGTCGGGAACCATTTATGTAACAGGAGATGTAACGGTGGACAATGGAGTAAAACTAACCGTTTTGCCCGGAACAATTGTGAAGTTTAACTCTGGGCTTATTGTCAATGGAACACTGGATGCTCAAGGAACGGAAACTAATATGATAACCTTTACCTCTAACTCTGCTACTCCTTCCCCTGGTGATTGGAGTGGTATTCGATTTAATGATAGTTCAATTGATGCATCCTGTATCATTAAATATTCCAGGATTGAATATGCGGGTCACTCGGGAATTAGATGCGACTCCTCCTCCCCAACCATCACTAACAACGAAATCTATAATAATGCTGCTTCTTGGGGTGGTGGTATCTACTGCTACTCCTACTCCTCCCCAACCATCACTAACAACGAAATCCATAATAATACTGGTATATATGGTGGCGGTATCTACTGCAGGAGCTACTCCTCCCCAACCATCACTAACAACGAAATCCATAATAATACTGCTAGTTCTTATTTTGGTGGCGGTATCTACTGCGACTACTCCTCCCCAACCATCACTAACAACGCGATCTACGGTAATGCTAGTTCTGCTAGCGGTGGCGGTATCTACTGTTACTACTCTTCCCCAACCATCACTAACAACACAATCTATGGCAATGCTAGTCCTTATAGTGGTGGCGGTATCTACGCCGGAGACTCCGCCTACCCAACCATCACTAACAACACAATCTATGGCAATGCTGCTTCTTGGGGTGGTGGTATCTACACTTCGGTACCATCCGTGGCCATCACTAACTGCATCATCTGGGGCAATAGTGGGTACAATTTGGCTAATTGTTCTGCCAACTATTCCTATATCGGAGGCGGCGCTCCTATGTTTGTAGATCCAGATAATGGTGATTTTCACCTTCAACCAGGCTCTCCCTGCATTGACTCCGGGACAAGTGATGGGGCTCCCACTGTTGATAAAGATGGCAATCCAAGATATGATGATCCTGCCACCACACCCAATACCGGCGGTGGAACTTATCCTTACTACGATATGGGTGCCTACGAATACCAAGGACCTTAATTCTCAATAGAATTTACCCTTATGCTTCTGGTAAGTATCTTTCCTTATTAATTATTTTCCTTTTTGTCGTCTTCTGTGTGTAAAAGTAAGACATTTACCAAAATCCTCTAACCCAAAATCCCCATTTTATCAGCATTCCACATCACAAAAAGACGACTTAATGTCGTCTTTTCTATAATATTGACAAATTCTCTTAAAATAACTACCCTATAATTGAATTAGCCCGACTTCCACATTTTCAATGAAGGAATTCAATGTTTATGGTATTTTGTGAGTTTATTTAGTCACTATTTTCACTCGTCACTATTTCGGATTTTTAAAAGAACAAACCACATAAATAAAGGATCCGCTCACTGAAGTTCTTTAAGAACCATTATTTTTGTGGAAGTGGGGGGTTAGGAATTAACGAGGAACTATACGCATGCTTCAAGAGGAAAAAGGGGACAGATTTATTTTTTTATAAGAAAAAGTTGGTTGACAATATTTAAATATTGTCTATATTAAACCAGGAGGTGATGAAAATGGGAAAATTAATTGTAGAGCTTCCTGATGAAATTCATGAGGCGATAAAAAGAAAAGCAGCCTTAAGTAGTAAAACAATGAAAGAGATTGTTACCACTCTCCTCAATGATTATCTATCCAGAGAAGAAAAGACAGAGAAGCTTCAGGAAACAGGCTTTTGTGGAAAGTGGGAAGATAAAAGAACAGCTGAGGAGATTATCTCTGATATCAAATCTCACAGAAAATGGTTCCGGCAAAGGAGAAAAATGGATGCCTAAATATGTCTTCGATACCGACACCTGTATATACTGGTTAAAAGGAAACAAGAGGGTAGAAAAAAGGATTCTTAAAACAGGAATGGAAAATATCTTCATCAGTGTTATTACTCAGTGTGAATTATTCTATGGTGCTTTTAAATCCACTAAAAGGAAAAGAAACCTAAGGGTGGTAAGGGATTTAATGAGAAAAATAAAAATCCTTCACACCACAGAAGAGGTTCCTTTTATTTACGGTAAAACAAAGGCTGAATTAGAAAAAAAGGGGCAAAGTTTAGATGATGCAGATCTTCTAATAACCAGCATTGCCCTGGCAAATAGCTATATTCTAATAACCAATAATACTGAGCACTTTAAAAGAATTACCGGTCTTGAAATAGAAAATTGGAGCAAATAGGACAAATTAATAAAACAAGATACATCAGGGGGTTTTGCTCCCTGAAATCCCCAGTGTTCTAATCTTTTTTCTTCCCTTGTAAATATTTTTCCCCTTTTTTAATGCTAATCAAATGTGGATGATATCCAATCACCAACATAATGAGTTATAACTATAACTACCAGTGCAATAATCAAGTGCTCTAAAACTACCTTCCAGGGTTTTGTTTTTTGTTCCTTCGCAATGCTAAAACTAAGCACACATAAGATGGATAACCCCCAGATTATATTTATCATAATAGCTGTTGAGAGTTTAATCAGCAAGACTGGAATGATAAATGTTAGTGCAAGAACAAATTTAGAGAAAAAAGTAGAAACTGTTGATTCCCATATTTCTCTTGTAGTGTGCTTATCTTCTGATTCTTCAGAAATATGAATCCCTAACGCATCTGAGAACGCATCAGCTATTGCGATTGTCAATACGCCGCCAATAACCACAAGTTTTGAACCAGTACCAGAATGCAATCCTACCATTAGCCCAAGCGTCGTAATTATTCCAGAGGTTATACCAAAGCTAAATCCTGTTTTTAATGAATGTTTCATCATAATAGTTTTACCTTTTCGATTGAAATAACTTTTTAGCATCTGAGTAATTTTACGCAACGGGTTGGCTTTTATTTACCTATTTTTTCTTCTAACCAGTCTATTACAATTCTCTCCAGATTGGTCTTGTTTAATCTGTTCATCTCAGGGATACCTGCAGGACTGGTGACATTTATCTCCACTATCTTTCCTCCTATTATATCAATTCCAGCAAAATAGATCCCATCTTTTAACAGGCGAGCGGATAAATACTGACAGATCTTTTCATCATGAGAATCAATTTTAACGTAAACGAATTTAGCTCCTCGATGGATGTTTGCCCTATAATCATCAGGGGGTGGAACTCTGGCCATAGCTCCCAGAGGTTTTCCCTCTAAAACGAGAATTCTTTTATCTCCCTCCTTTACCTGAGGAAGATACTCCTGGGCCATCACAAATCTTTTTCCTTCGTGAGTAGCCATTTCCAGAAGAGAATTCAGATTGATATCATCTCCTTGCAGGTAAAGCACCTCTTTTCCGCTGCAATTATTAAGAGGCTTTACAATCATCTGCCCACCTATCTCGAAGAGGAACTTCTTTAGTACTTCAGGCTTTTTACTTACAAAACTACGAGGGGTAAATAGGGGAAAATTAAGCGCGTACAGCTTTTCATTAGCCTTTCTTATTCCCCGGGGACTATTAATGATAAAGGTGAGAGGACGAACATATTCCAGGATATAGGTGGAATAAAGATAATCCAGATCAAAAGGAGGGTCTTTACGTATAAATATGACCTGGAGTTTGTCCAGCCTGATCATCTCTGATTGGGCCATAATAAACTTATCTTTTTTTCTTTCTACTATTCTGCGTATACTACCCCAGGCTTTTTCACCTCGAAGTTCAAGGTCTTTAATCTGCATATAAAAAACTTTATGTCCTCTCTTAAGACATTCCATAATTAGACAGCAGCTTGTATCCTCATCAATGCTATCTAACTTTTCAAAGGGGTCCATTATGAATCCAATCTCTAAAGCCACTTGCCACCTCCAATACATTTATATCAAAGAAAAAGAATAGGTCAAGTGGGCTTGACATAGAAAAACATAGGCTATAATATATAACTAATAAATTCTGGTAATGTCAAAAATAACATGAAGGAAAACATGAAACCACAGAGCGCACAGAGGGGAGAGAAGATGTGATGTGTGATGTGTAAATTGGTAAAAACTTCATCACCCATTACTTATCACATATTACAGTTATTTACGTTCTCTGTGGTTAAGTTTTGGTATTACTTAAATTTTGGGAGGGATGTGACAAATGAACGGAATAATCACCCATCGTCAGGAGCTAATAGATTACTTCTTAAATTCTTCCTGTTCTCAAAAAAAACCAAAAATAGGAGTAGAATTTGAAAAATTAGGTGTCTTCGCCCATTCAGGAAAGGCTATTTCCTATAGTGGTAAAAGAGGGGTGGCTACTATTCTTTCTGGTTTAAGTCAAGAATTTGGATGGAAATTAGTAAAAGAAAAGGATGAAGTGATAGCTATTTCTCGGGGAAATACTTCGATAACTTTAGAACCTGGAGGGCAGGTAGAATTAAGTGGTAGCATTTTGGATGACATTCATCAAGTAAAAAGAGAATTAGAGAATCACCTAACAGAGATCAAATCTGTTTCAGACCCTTTTGGTATAAAATGGTTGGGGTTAGGGATTCAGCCTGTGAGCCATCTGGAAGATATACAGTGGGTGCCAAAAAATAGGTACCAAATTATGACTCCTCACATGGCCAAGCACGGAAAACTTTCTCATCATATGATGAAAATGACCGCGTCAATCCAGGCAAATTTAGATTACTCCCACGAGGAGGATTTTGCCAAGAAAATGCGGACTGCCCTGGTCCTGGTTCCTATCGTAACTGCCATTTTTGCTAACTCTCCCATCTCCGAGGGTAAGATAAACGGTTTTTTAAGTGAAAGAGCTCATATATGGAATTATACAGATCCTGCTCGCTGTGGTTTGATTGGAAAGAAGTTTTTTTCCCATCCACGATTTTCCTCCTACGTGGACTATGCACTGGAAGTTCCCATGCTCTTCATAATAAGAGACAATCGGTGGATTATAGTTAGGAATACTACTTTCTCTATGTATTTAAAAAATGGATATCAAGGTTACAGGGCTACCTGGGAGGATTGGAAGCTTCACCTTTCCACTATTTTCACTGAAGTAAGAGCTAAAAATTATATAGAGCTAAGGTGCACTGACTGCCAGAGAATGCCACTTGCCCTTGCTGATGTTGCTCTATGGAAGGGAATCCTATATAACAAAGAGGTCTGTAGAGCCGCCTGGTCCTTGATGAAAAATTTCTCATGGGAGGAGAGGTGTCAATTTTACTTTACTGTTCCTCGCAAAGGTTTAAAGACCGAGCTGAAAGGGATAAAATTACTTGATCTTGCCAAAGAACTTTTAAAAATAAGCTATTCTGGCTTGAAAGATCAGCGGCGGCTCAATCAAAAGGGAGAAGATGAGAGTATCTACCTTGAACCTATCATGGAGCTTATTATAGAAGATGAAGTCTGTCCAGCAGAAATAATAATTAAAAACTGGAACGGCAGCTGGAACAAACGTATTAATAAATTAATTGAGTACAGCTCCTATTGAATGTTTCTCTTTATACCGCTTCAACCCTCTTGATTTGAGGGATCTTAGATTTAATAGCTTTTTCAACTACATTTTTTAAAGTGAGCTGTGCCATAGGACATCCCCCACAGGCACCAGTTAACCTTACCCTGACCACATTATCTTCGGTTACCTCAATCAATTTTACGCTTCCCCCCTCACTGGCCAAAAATGGTTTCACCTTTTCCCTTAAAATTTTCTCAATTTTTTCTCGCATTTATTTTTCTCCTGTAATAGATTTTCTAAAATTCTTGTTTTCTCTGGCAATTGTAGCTGCCCAATTCATTGGGCGGGTTTAATTCGCCGATAAATCGGCAAGCTACAGCAATGGCAAATGAAGAATCTCACATTTTCTTAGTAACACTTACCTATTACTTTTATTTCAGACCAAGCATTCCTCCAATAATGATATTGATAGCTTCCTCTTCTTTCAACCCGCGTGCCATCAGGGTCTCCAATTCCTTTTGATTAATCCTGCCAATAGATGCCTCATGCGTTACCTGGGCTTTGTCATGTGAAACATCAACCAAAGGGATGGCTTTGGCTTTTGCCTCATCCTGGACAATTTCAATGCAATCCACATGTCCACGAGTATCGGAAGCACAAGCCTTCATCTCACTAATAACCTCGCTTTGAGCTCTCTCGCGAACTGCTACCCTACTCTTAATCAAACCTTTCGCATTCCTGCCAAGCAATTCTGCACTCTCCTTAATCCTGATTACATCTTCACCATAACCATATACCCTGGCTACCATCTCCAAAAAGCCACTTTCATTTATCTCTGCTTGATAATCAATATCTAACTTACCTACCCTTCCCTTTATGAGCAAGAAATTAGCACAAAAATATGCACCCTTACCCACTTTTATTTTTGCTTGAGGAACAACCTCAATACCACCAGTTGCACCATGATAGTGAACCTCATCATATCGATACACAGCCCTATCCTCTAAAATTATTTTTGCCTCCATAATGTGTTGAACCTTTACTGCGTTGGGAAATACACAGTGGGCAAGAATCGTTATTTCCGCTCCTTTTTTGATCAACGTATTGATTTTAATCTCTTGCCTTCCTTCTTTGGGAAGAACACCAAAACATAAATGTACTGGATGAGTAATATGAACATCTTCTTTAACGGTTAGATCAATATCTACTCCGCTATTTGTTTCCTCTGTATCTATAATGAGTCCTTCTACCAGATGACTTCCTAAAACCTTGTTTTTGTGAACTACCAAATGTGCAACCTTTGAATCCTTAAAAGCATTGAGTTTTCCTCCTGCTTTTTGATATGCCTCTGCCATTATTTGATAATCTTCCCACATATCTTTCATCTTGCCTTTATTTCTTTTATTTAAATTTAGGGCACTTAAGGCATCTGTCTTCAAAATATTCTACTATTCCTTGAGTAGCGCCTTCCCTGATCAAATAGCCTTCACCTATTAGAGCCGCTCGTTCAGCAATTTTGGCTACATCTACTCGATGAGTAATTAAAATCACTGTGGTACCCCTTTCTCTAATGTCATAGATAAACCCAACGATTCTATCCAAAGTCAGAATATCAATGCCCGAGTCTGGTTCATCAAGAATAGCTAATTGAGGTTCCATGATAAAAACAGCAGCTAATTCGATGCGTTTCCTCTCACCACCACTCAATGCCTTATCTACCTTTCGTTTCAGATATTCTTTAGGATCAAGGAGGACTTTTTGCAGGGCTTCCTCAACTGCCATCGGATGGTCATTTCTTTTTCTACTCAGTAGAAGATAATCCGCCACGGTGATTCCTTCAAACCGAGTTGGTTCTTGCCAGGCAAGAGTAATTCCTAACTTCGCCCTTTGCCAGATAGATAGATTAGCAATCTCTTGTCCTTTGAAGATAATTCCTCCCTCATCTGGTTTATAGCCATTACAACCCATTATGGAATAAGCCAAACTACTCTTACCTGCTCCATTAGGACCTAAAATACTGTAAATCTCTCCAGCTTTGACTGTGAAATCTATACTTCTTAAGATTATTTTATCGTCCTTTTTTAGAGTCAAATTCTGTATTTTGAGCATATTAAATTCCCATCCACCTACTCCTCCATTCTAAAAGTAACAGCAAAATTAACCCAGAGCAAACTCGTATCATTCATTTAAAATATTTTTAACTTTCTCCTCAAGGATTTTTCTAGAAACTGCTCCCACTGTCTGATCCATAATATTTCCATTTTTGAAGAATAGGATCGTAGGTATCCCCATGATATGGTACTTGCCAGCAATTGAAGAATTTTCATCAACATTTAATTTTCCCACTTTAATCTTCCCTTCATACTCATTGGAAATTTCCTCTATAATTGGAGAAATCATTCTACAGGGTGCACACCAAGTAGCCCAGAAATCTACAATCATCGGAATGTTAGATTTAATTACCTCTTCTTCCCAGTTAGATTCACTTAAAGTAACTTCAGCCATTTTCTCCTCCATCATATTGTATATTTGTAACAATTATTACTTTTTCCTTCTTTTGTATTTATCTATTCTCCTTTAAGTATATTCCAACATTCTATTAAGTGCCTTTTTAGCCTCTCTTTGAATGTCCTGCTCTATTTCAATTTTATATTTTTCCTCTTTTAAAGATAAATAAACATCCTCTAAGCCGGTCAACTTCATATTCTGACACATAAGGGAAGGTCCAGCGGTGAAAAACCTCTTTTTCGGATTTTCCTTTTTTAACCTGTGAATCAATCCCACCTCCGTGCCAATGACGAACTTTTTTGCCTTTGACTTTTTAGCAAAATCTACCATCCCTCCCGTACTTGCTACCTCATCAGCTAATTCAATGACCTCGGGCCTGCACTCAGGATGAACAATGACTACTGCATCAGGATGGGTTTCTTTTGCCCTTTTTATATACTCTGCGCAAATTCTATCATGGACATAACAATAACCATTATAGGGAATAATCTCTTTCTCTGTAAAGCCAGATACATAACTGGCTAAATTTCTATCGGGAACAAATATAATCCCTTTGGCATCTATATTCTGGACAATTCTTATAGCATTGGAGGAGGTGCAACAAACATCACTTCCTGCTTTCACCTCTGCGGTTGTATTCACATAAGAGACAACCTTAGCCCCGGGGTATTTCGTCTTAATTTCTTTTAACTGCTCTTTGGTAATCATATCAGCCATAGGACATCCAGCTTCTTTTCTGGGGAGAAGAACCATCTTGTCTGGTGAGAGTATCTTCGCTGTCTCGGCCATAAACCGCACGCCACAGAAAACAACTATCTTACAGGAAAGTCTCTCGACCTCTCGGCTTAACCCCAATGAATCACCAACAAAATCCGCTATATCCTGAACCTCACCTTGCTGATAATTATGGGCAAGAATAATGGCATTCTTTTTTTCTTTAAGTCGCAAGATTTCCTCTATTAAATCAGCATCATTATTCTTTTCTTTAAAGTTTCTTCCTTCCATAGTTCAACCTCTTTAACGCAATAAATATTTCTCTTTTCTAAAAACGCCTTACTGCTTACAAATAGTGGTTATCTTTCAATGGTTGCTATTATATCTTTTCCTTCAAAGGTGTCAAAAATCCTTAATTGAGAGCTCTGAAAAATCCTTTTTCTTTTTGCTGCTCGGCAAGGTGTTTCCATAAGGCAGCGGCGATCAAGGCGGGTCTATGCGTTCAAACTCTTAGTTATCTTGTAACCTGAGACATCGCCCATAAGAGCCACAGCATAAAGATAAGAGTAGAACTTAACCGCAACATTGGAAAGCACCGA
>JAUWZM010000055.1 GCA_030615365.1 Candidatus Aerophobota bacterium
TAAATTTCCTCTAAGGTAAAGGAATTATTCACAAAAGTGATTCTTTGAAATTATTAACCTGTAGATAAAATCTTCTTCCTTGAAAATTTGGTAATTTGTCCTTAAAAGGGCAAAGTTATTCCATAGTACCTCCATGAAGAACTTTTGTTGTTCTTGATCTTTGAAAAGCGAGAAACTTTTTCTAGAGTAAGAGTTTAATTAAGCTCTTACCAGAACATCCTTCACATCTACCCTGGTGATTTGATTTTCTCCTTCGTATAACTCATTTATTTTGAGATATCTTTTTCCTGTGAGCCATTCCTCACTCTTTTCTATACACAGAGCTTAAGATGAGGTGAAGACAGGATGCCTCATTGGGAAAGATTTGGTATGGGGTGAACCCCTGTGACTGGAGTGATTAGGTTAGAGTGATCTGACAAGGTGTAGTTGGTTTTTTATTTTCCATCAAAAGCTGCTCAAACTCAGTTGGTGGGCGATAGTCCAACGATGAGTGTAATCGCTTTTCATTATACACATCTTTGATAAAATAGCAAATCCATAAAAACAAAAAGAGTAAAAGTTATCCTGGTAATATGTTTACCAGGCGATTTGGGCTATTTTGGAGGAGTGAAATTGTGGAAAGCCTTTATCCATCAGGGGTAACTTTTTGTGGAAGGGCAAATATTTACCATTCACTGTCGAATGGGAGTTAACCCACCCATTGCTAAATTTCAGGGCAGGGGTGACAGCAAAGTTGAAAGATTGGGGCATGATGAGGAGGAAAAGCACATTTATATCAGTCAAGCTCAATATTTTGAGGGGATTACAAAAGAAGTGCGGCAGTATCAGATTGGTGATTATCAGGTTTTAAATAAATGGCTGAAAGATAGAAAGGGAGAAAGATTATCTCTTGAAGATATAAAACACTACTGCAAGGTTGTAACTTCCCTTCAAAAAACTATTGAAATTCAGCAAGAGATTGACAATATTTATTCAGAGATAGAGAGGAAGCTGATTATGTCCTATAATTTCTGTGAATTCACCTGGTAAAATCAAACCTTTATCTTTACCGCCTTGGCTCGGAATTTATCTTTTCTTAAGATTCTCTCCACTTCTTCACTTAATTTACCAAGAAAGGTTTTAATCTTCCTTGGGTCTTTTATATCCTCATCAAAGGTTATCTCCTGTGGAATAGATTTAACAGGATGATGTGATACTACAGGGCTTTCATCAATACCCCTTGCCAGTCGGTAAAGATTTTCTCCTCAATTCGCTTTTCTATTTAAGATATGAATGTCTTTAATAGTGAATTATAAAGGATTTGAGAGATTCTTGCCAGAAGGGGGGCTTGACAAAATGTTAAAAATATATAATATATAGTTAATTAAATATAATAAAATGTTTGAAATAAATAACAGGAGGTTAACATATGAAAAGCGAAGTGATCGGTAGATGGTGGATAGCAATAACGACAGCTGTTGTTGTGGTGGCGTTCATCGCTTTCTGGGCAGCATTAGGATGGGAAGGACGTGCACTATTGGCATCCGCGACTTTAGGGATAATTATCGCCACGTTCTCTGCTTTTCTCTGGGTATATCGAGGAAAGATACAGGATAAAAAGGCAGGCTTTCCATTTAAGGACGAGAGGACAAAATATATAGAAGGACGTGCAGCCCATTATGCGGTTATGATATCGGCCTGGTTTATGGTTGGGCTTATCTGGTACAATTTTCTTGGCGTTGACTTTGGTTTACCTGAACTGAAAGTGATTCCAGCCCTGGCGGCATCAATCCTTGTAATGGTTGGGTTGTATATAGGATTGCGTTGGTATTTCTCCAGGAAAGAGAATATCCGATAGAAACGTTTTTTCTTATTTTATCACAGGTGAATAACAATGAAAACCAGAATCAAGGAACTCCGAGCAAGATACGATTTAACACAGGAAAACCTGGCCAAAAGGGTAGGCGTGAGAAGAGAGACCATCCTATTCCTGGAGAAAGGAAAATACAATCCATCTCTTAATCTTGCCCACAAAGTGGCAAAGACGTTAAGAACAACAATTGATGAGCTATTTATCTTTGAGAATGATTGAACCTGTTGAAGGGAAACGGAAAAGGTAAGATTCTAAGAGGTGAATCTCTGCAATGCAGGATTATAGAAAAATCTTGTGAGAGGTTGACGATTGGTTTTAATGATTAGAATATAGAGAAGTGTAACTATATTGAAGGAAAATGTAAAACCACAGAGTGCACAGAGGAAAGATGATCAGAAGTTTTACGATTTAATGATTTCCCTGTATCCTCTGTAGTCAAATTTTGACAATACTAAAACCAGTGAAAGGAATTAAGATGATGAGTATGATAAAGAGCATCCATCGCATATCCTTCTGCCGGTGATACCCGATCCGGTCTTTGGTAATAGATTAAGAAGATTCACCCGGGAAAAAATAAATTTATTCCCTTTTTTATTCCCCTTTGAATACTATTTTTTCCGAACCTTTTTCGAATTTTGTCCAGAGCAACATCTATTTTTTTAAATTTTTCTTCATTTCCTGTTTCTGGGAACAAATATAATTGCCCTTCCCTTATCTTTATTATATTGGATACTCCTACCCCAATCAGCCTTATTGCTTGCTCTTTAATTACTCTTTTCTCAAAAAGCTTTTTTGCAAGATTTCTTATGATTTCAGTTGAGTTGATAGGTATATCAAGAGAGATCTGACGAGTGATGGTGGTAAAATCGGAAAATCGAACCTTTATTTTCACTGTTTTGGCTCGGAATTTATCTTTTCTCAGGGTACTTCCCACCTCTTCACTCAATCTGCCAAGAAAAGTCTTAATCTTCTCCGGGTCTTTTATATCTTCATCAAAGGTTATCTCCTGTGAAATAGATTTAACAGGATGATGTGATACTACAGGGCTTTCATCAATACCCCTTGCCAGTCGGTAAAGATTTTCTCCCTGTTTTCCAAACGCCCTTCTCAGTTTATTTCGGGGGATTTTTCTCAGATCGCCGATGGTTTGAATACCCATATTATGTAGCTTTTCTTCGCTAACCTTGCCAACTCCCCATATTTTAGAGACGGCAAGGTCCTTTAGAACGTTATCTATCTCATTCTTCCTTATTATCGTAAATCCATCTGGTTTTTGCATTTCTGAGGATAATTTTGCTAAAAATTTGTTAGGAGCAATTCCCAATGAGCAGGTAAGCCCGATTTTCTCCTCGATTTCCCTTTTTATCTTTCTGGCCTTGGTGATAGCTGAGGCAAAGTTGCTCACAGTTTCAGTTACATCTAAAAAAGCCTCATCTAAAGAAATAGCCTCCACTTTGGGAGTGTAGGATAAAAAGATTTCTCGAATGTTTCTGGAGACTTTCTGATATCGCTCAAACCTGGGAGGAAGGTATATTCCATCCGGACACAGTTTTTTTGCTTTAGAAATAGGCATAGCACTTCTTGGGCCATATTTTCTGGCCTCATAGGAAGCCGTAGCCACGACCCCTCTTCTTCCCAGCCCTCCTACGATAACAGGTTTATCTTTCAGATCTGGATTATCTAATTTCTCTACCGAGGCAAAGAATGCATCCATATCTACATGAATGATGTAGTGCATAACACACCCTCTAAAAAGGGAACAGATTTATTGTTTGCTCACCATATCATTTAAAGAGCTCCCAGTAAAAAAATAAACCTGTTCCTTTTTTTAACTTAGACAGTTTTGCCAGCTTCGAATGCTCTAAGGTTCACCTCAAGAAACTTTTTTGGAACCAGTTCCCTAATAGTTTCTATAATTACTTTCTCGTTAATGGGTAGATACCTCATTAAAACACCCAGCATAACCGTGTTGACGGTCATAATATTCCCAGACTCTCTTGCTAATTTTGCAGCATTTAATGTAATAACATTTTTAAAAATCTTTTTAAACTCGGTGATGAGATACTCTACATCTGGATATTTCAATCCCATAGAAGTAACTGAGAAGGGGATAATTTTCTCTGTATTGATGATGGCAACGCCATCCTTGGAAAGAAAATGAGAGGATTTAATTGCCTCTGCGGGTTCAAACCCTAAGAGAGCATCGGCACTACCTTTGGGTATCAGTGGCCCATACCTGCATCCAATTCTCAGGTGATTTTCCACAGAACCTCCTCTTTGTGCCATTCCATGGGTTTCTGCTGCCTTCACAGGTATTCCTTCCTTCATTGCAGATCTTCCAATAATATTAGAGGCAAGTATGGTTCCCTGGCCCCCTACACCAACAATGATAAGGTCAAATTTCATTTTTTATTCCTTCATCTTTGATCTTTAGTAATTATTATAGCCACCAAGGCACGAAGGCACCAGGATAAATGCGTGAATGTGTTGATGCGTTGTGTGAATGCATGAATGGGTTGATAAGTAAAACGCATCTACGTTTCTACGCATTAACAGATTAACGAGATTATAAATTCACATCACTTCTTTGTGCCCTGGTGACTTAGTGGCTGAACTGTTGCAATTTTTATTGAATTAGTTGGGCAAACTTCAGCACATACTCCACATCCAGAGCATTGTTCGTTAATCAATGCCTTTTTCCCATCCCAGCTTATTGCCGGACAGCTCAATTTAATACACTTCTTGCATCCAGTACAGGTATCGGTAACTTCAAATTGTTTTTTTCTTATACCTAATTTTTTTTCCAAAAGCACACATAGTTGCCTGGCAATAATCACTCTCACTCCACTTGTATTCTTTGCTCTTTTAAATACTTCAATAGATTCGGTTACATTATAGGGATTTATTGTCTCAACATAGTCAACGCCGCATCCCCTCACAATTTGTTCAAAGGAAACCTGGTATGTTTTTTCTCCCTGTGCGGTGATACCTGTGCCAGGGTGTGGTTGATGCCCTGTCATTGCCGTTGTTTCATTATCGAGGATAACTACTACTATATTGGATTTATTGTAAACGGCATTAATAAGACCAGGAATACCCGTATGCAGGAATGTAGAGTCTCCAATGGTGCATACTATATCCCTATCATCGCCAGATCTGTAAAGTCCAGAAGATATAGTTATGCTTGCTCCCATGCAGACACAGGTATCCACAGTGCCCATTTGAATGCCTAAGGTATAGCATCCAATATCACTTGGGTAAATAGCATTTTTGCCAAAAACTCTCCTCATGGCATAAAAAGTTGCTCTATGAGGGCAACCTGAGCAGAGGACGGGTGGCCTCGGGGGAAGCATTTTTTTTACGTTTTTTAGTGCATCTATCTGTTTAAAAGGATTTTCTAAAATATCACTGAGAGCTTTTTTTACCGTATCAACGCAGAACTCTCCAGATTCTGGGATATGATGAGTAAATTTACCAAATATGTGCACATTTGGATTAGCTTCCTTGGCACACATTATGGAAAACTCCTCAAGAACTGGGCTAAGTTCCTCAACGATTAAAACCTTATCAACATAGGCTAAAAGTTTGTTTACTAAGCCTCTTGGAGGTGGATAAGTCCCAATTTTTAACAAAGATAGGGATAATTTCAAGGAATCCATTGCTTCTTTTGCGTATACATAGGAAACTCCCGATGCAATAATACCAATTTTTGAACTAAATAGCTTTAGTTTGTTCCAGGGAGATTTTTCAAGTTCCTCTTTTATACTATTTTGCTTCTCATTTAGCTTCACAACCAATTGACGTGTGTTTGCTGGGATAACAACCCACCTGGATGGGTTTTTTCTAAATTTGTGTCTGTTGTTTTCTTTTTGTCTTCCCTTCTCTATTTTTAGATCGGACTTTGCATGGGAAATCCTGGTTGTTAAACGAAACATAACCGGAATTTTAAATTTTTCTGATAATTCAAATGCACAGCAGGCCATCTCGTTTGCCTCTTGGACAGACGAAGGATCAAGACAGGGTATTTTAGCAAAGCTGGCGTATCTTCTTGAATCCTGTTCATTCTGTGATGAGTGAGAGTGAGGATCATCGGCTACCACGAGCACAAGGCCGCCTTTTATTCCAGTGCAGGAGAGTGTCATAAATGGATCAGCGGCCGCATTAAGACCAACATGTTTCATAACCACAGCAACCCTTCTTCCCCCCCAGGAAGAACCAATCCCATTTTCCAGGGCGACTTTTTCATTTACTGACCACTCTACATAAAATCCGTACCCTTTTGATAAGGAAATTAATTTCTCCATAATTTCTGATGATGGAGTACCAGGATACGCATACGCCCTTTCTACCCCTCCCTGTACTAACCCATATGCAACTGCTTCATTACCAAGCATGTACTTTTTTTCAGGCAACTTCGACACCCCTTTAGTTTCTAATATAGTAGTACAGATTGATATTTATTATATAGGAAAAAGATAAAAAAGCAAAATTGACAAATTGTTGCTTTATTGGTAAGATAGTAAGAAATTTGGGCTGATTAGAGAATAAGGTAAGGGGTGAAAAATTGAAAGATGTCACAGCGATGATTTTGGCAGCAGGAGAAGGCAAGCGAATGAAGTCAAATTTATCCAAACTTCTTCATTCACTTGGCCACAGGAGTTTAGTTGAGTTTCCTGTTGATAGTTGTATTAAAAGTGGGATAGGTAAAATAATTGTTGTAGTGGGGCATCAATCTGAAAAAATAAAGTCTATTTTAGGAAAAGGCCTTGAATATGTGTATCAGGAAAAAAGATTGGGTACGGGAGATGCTGTCAGAAGAGCTACTCCTCTTTTGAAAAATATTAAGGGAGAATTGGTAATTCTTCCCGGAGATGCACCTTTCATTACCCCTTCCGTATTGAAAGAATTGGTTCATCATCAAAGAGAGAGAAGGCCAGCAGCTACTGTGTTAACAGCTCTTTTGCCTGATCCGAGTTACTATGGGAGGATTATTCGCAATGGCTATGAATCAGTGAAGAAAATCGTGGAAAGCAGAAACGCCTCCTTGAAGGAGCTTCAGATTAAGGAAATTAACTCAGGGATTTACTGTTTTGATCCTGAGGAACTTCTTCCCGCTCTTTTTCAGCTTAAACTTAATCAGGTGAGCAAAGAGTACTATCTTACCGATGTAATAGAGCTATTCTCCCAGCAAGGATCTCGAGTTGAAGCTCTCAGGGTAGATGATCCCTGGGTAGCCATGGGAGTGAATACTCCTGAAGAATTAAAAAAAGCCTATGAGATACTAAGAGATAGGGAAAATAATTAGTAATTAGTTAGCCAGGAATTTACACCAGGAGAATTGAATATAAGAGAATTATTGACAGGATTATTGGCTGGATAGTTATGGTAAATTTTCAATGGATTCAGTATGTAATTTAAAAGGGGTGTAAAAGTGATGAAAGCAGCTTTTTTATATACAGATAGAGCAAGACATATGGAAGTTGAAGATGTTGCAAAGCCGATTTGTGGACCAAATAATGTTTTAGTGAAGGTTAACATTTGTGCTATCTGCGGGACAGACGGGAGAATGTATGAGAGAACAAAAGATCCTACCAGAGGACTCGTTCCCCAGATTAAAGGATACGGTGAGGGTAAGTTTATCATAGGTCATGAAATTGTAGGAATCGTAGAAGAGATTGGTCCTAAGGTTAAAAATACTGAGTATAAAGTTGGAAGCAAAGTAATTCTGGTTACTGCAATAGGTTGTGGAAAAAAAGAGTGTAGGCCATGCAGGGAAGGAAAGTATAATATGTGCCCGAATATTCGTCCCATTGGCTACTATTACCCCGGTGGCTTCGCTGAATATGTATTAGTTCCGGAGCTCTCTGTTGAGCAACATACCATACTACCTGTCCCGGAAGACTGTACTGTTTCAGATGAGCACTTGGCAATGGTTGAGCCATTTTCCTGCGTAATAAATGGTCAAAATTACCTGAACATTAAAGAAGGAGAATATGTTACTGTAGTAGGAGCAGGTCCCATTGGTTTAATGCATGGCCTGCTGGCAAAGAGTAAGGGTGCAAAGGTTATATTAGCTGAGTATTCTCCAACAAGACTTGCCACTGCTAAAGAGTTTGGTTTTGAGCATTACATTCCTACTAAGGATATTGATTTAGTAAAGACGGTTCTAAATCTAACCAATGGAGAAGGGACAGATGTAGGAATAGTTGCTTGTTCGGTAAATAAGGTTGCTGAGAACCTTTTGAGAGCGATGGCAATGAATGGTAGATTAAGCTTCTTTGCTGGTTTTCCCAAAGAAAATTCTATGTTAAAATTAGATGGGAATATTATTCACTATAAAGAAGTATCCATTTATGGAGCATTTGCCTCCTATAAAGCGCAATTTGAAGAAGCTTTAAAGTTGATTGTTGACAGGAAAATAATTATGAATAAAATAGTTACCCATACTTTTCCACTGGAGGCAATAGTCGAGGCAATGGAAAAGATGTTTGATAAAGAAGGAAATGCTTTAAAAGTGGTGATAGAACCTTGAAAAAGCGAGAGCCAAAGGGCAAAAGGTTCAATGCTCTTATGTTGATGAGTTAATGGGTAAATGCGTGGATGCTTTGTTAATGAGAGGAACAAAACTAGACGATATAAGGTGATTAACTGTAGACTATTGGATTACCAGACTACAGGACTATAAGACTATTTTTTGGAGGTGTTGAAAATTAATCGATCATGGTTGAGCTTAGAAGGAAAAGTTGTAGTCGTAACCGGTGCTGCCTCAGGAATTGGCAGAGAGATAGCTGCTGCATTTGCTGAAAATGGTTCAAATGTCGTTGTAACTGATATAAGTCAAAAAGGACAGGAAGTTATTGGTGAGCTACCCAAAAAAAATACAAGACATCTATATATCCAGGCTGATGTTGCCAAAAGGGCCAGTGTTGAAGGGATGGTAAAAAAAGTTATTACCACCTATGAGAGGATAGATGTGTTAGTGAATAATGCAGGAATTAATATGCCAAGATTGCTTATTGATCCCGAAGACCCTGGAGGAAAGTATGAATTGCAGGAGAGAGAATTTGATAAGATGATTGCGGTCAATCAAAAGGGTCCTTATCTATGCACCCAAATTGTTGCCAGGGAAATGATCAAGGAAGGAGTCGGGGGAGTAATAATTAATATAACTTCTGAGTGTGGCCTGGAGGGATCAGAAGGCCAAAGCTGTTATGCAGCCACAAAAGGAGCCTTATACGCATTCACCAGATCATGGGCTAAGGAGCTTGGAAAATACGGCGTAAGAGTGGTTGGAGTTGCTCCAGGTATATTGGAAGCAACAGGAATTAGAACTTTAGAATATGAGGAAGCTCTTGCCTATACCAGAGGAATAACAGTAAAACAGCTCAGAGAAGGTTATAAAAAAGTATCGGTTCCCCTGGGAAGAGTTGGAGAATTAAGAGAGGTTGCTGATTTAGTCTGCTTTTTAGCCTCCGATAAAGCAAGTTATATTGATGGAACTACATATAACATATCAGGAGGGAAAACCAGAGGATAGTAAGAGTAAATTTAGATATAATGTTAAAAGCCATTCCAAAAATCTACTTTCCATTTTTTCTACATTTCATTTTCATTGGTTTCACTGCTTCCCAGATAGAACTACACTATTCATTGATTACCTAACGGAAGATCCCAAAAAAGAAAATTTTTTATTATATTTTTTATTCGAAAAGCGTGCAGTATTATTGTAACCAAATTTATGATTGACTTGCCGGATAAAAAGGTTAAAATCAAAAGGGGTAAAAAAGAGTGAGGCAGAACAATATTATAATTAAGAGGGCTCAAGAGCACAATCTAAAAAATTTAGATGTGGAGATACCCCGAAATAAATTGGTGGTAATTACTGGACTCTCAGGCTCTGGAAAATCTTCCCTGGCCTTTGATACTCTTTACGCCGAAGGTCAACGTAGATATGTTGAATCTCTATCCAGTTATGCCCGTCAATTCTTAGAGCAAATGCCCAAACCAAAGGTTGATTACATTGAAGGGCTGTCTCCTGCTATTTCCATTGAGCAAAGAAAGGCTTCCAGCAATCCTCGCTCAACCGTAGCTACTCTTACCGAAATATACGATTATTTCAGACTTATGTTTGCTCACATTGGACATCCTCATTGTTATAAGTGCGGGCGAAAGATAGGCTCTCAAACCATAGAGGATATATCCAATCAAATAATGAAATTTTCTGAAGATTCCTCCATTCAAATTCTTGCCCCTCTAATAAGAGGGAGAAAGGGGGAATACAGGGATCTTTTTGAAGAGATAAGAAGGGATGGTTATATGAGGGTGAGAGTGGATGAGAAAATCAAACTGCTGGAGGAGGACATTTTCTTAGATAAAAATAAAAAACATACTATTGAAGTAGTTATAGATAGATTAAAAATAAGGAAAGGAATTGAGGAAAGGTTAGCTGATTCCCTGGAACTGGCCAGTGAAAAAGGAAACGAACTGATTCTGGTTATTTTGTTAGACAAAAATAAATCATACCTCTTTAGCCGACGACTTGCTTGCCCTCGATGTGAAATTAGTTATGAGGAGATTGCTCCCCGAATGTTTTCCTTTAACTCACCCTACGGAGCCTGTCCAGCCTGTAGTGGATTGGGTACCCAGCAAAGCATAGATACTGATTTAGTAGTCCCTGATAAAGAAAAATCTTTAAGAGGGGGAGCAGTTGTTCCCTGGCAAGAAGGAGTAGGATTTTATCGATGGGCAAGAACTGCCTCTCATTATTACTTTAGACAATTAACTTTCTTGGCCACGCATTACAAATTTCTTTTAGATACTCCCTTTGAGGATCTTCCTCCGCAAATTCAACATATAATTCTCTATGGTTCTGGTTCAGAGGAAATTGAATTTACTGAACGAAAAGGAGGTGAATTTTATAGTTATTGGGCTCCTTTTGAAGGGGTGGTTTCGAACTTAGAGAGAAGATATCGGGAAAGTGAATCTGAATATGTAAAGGAAGAAATTCAAAAATATATAAGAGAAACTCCCTGTCCATCCTGCAAAGGAGCACGTCTGCGCCCAGAGAGCTTGGCAGTAACCATTCGGTCTCACTCTATCTACGATGTGGTAAAAATGAGTGTAAAGAAATCACAGGAATTCTTCTCTCAACTTAAACTCACCTCCCGCGAACACCTAATAGCCGGGGAAATCCTAAAAGAAATTTGTAAAAGACTTGGATTTATGGTGAGCGTGGGGTTGGATTACCTTACCCTGGATAGAAGAATAGGAACTTTATCCGGAGGAGAAGCTGAGCGTATCCGTTTAGCTACTCAGATAGGATCAGGACTGGTGGGGGTAATTTACATTTTAGATGAACCCACTGTTGGTCTGCATTCCAGAGATACCCATAAATTGTTGAATACCTTGAAGGATCTGCGAGATATGGGAAACACAATTGTTGTAGTAGAACATGATCGCTCTACTATAGAAGCTGCCGATTATATAATTGATCTTGGTCCTGGAGCAGGGAAGCATGGAGGAGAAATAGTGGCTCAGGGATCCCTATCCCAAATTATTTCCTCTCCTCATAGCTTAACGGGCAGGTATCTTAAAGGAGAGCTTAAAATTCCTCTTCCTTCTTCCCGACGAAATATCAACAATGGCCGATATCTTGAAATAGTTGAAGCATCAGAGCATAATTTAAAGAATATAAATGTGAGAATTCCCCTGGGAACATTTGTTTGTGTTACCGGGGTTTCCGGTTCAGGGAAGAGCACCTTAGTGGAGGATATTCTGTATAAGGCTTTAACTCAATATTTTTATAAAAGTAAAGTGAAACCTGGGAAGCACAAACGAATAGAGGGACTTGCGTACATCGATAAAGTAGTAGTTATAGATCAATCCCCCATTGGAAGAACCCCTCGCTCTAATCCTGCCACCTATACCGGACTTTTCACCCCCATCCGTCAGATTTTCTCACAGATAGAAGAGGCAAGAATAAGAGGATACAGCCAGGGTAGATTTAGTTTTAATGTTCGAAAGGGAAGATGCCAGGTATGCAAAGGAGAGGGAATGATTAAAATAGAAATGCAGTTTTTACCTGATGTGTATGTTCCCTGTGATGCCTGTAAGGGGAAAAGGTATAATCGAGAAACTCTTCAGATAAAGTATAAGGGGAAAAATATTTCTGATGTTCTTGAAATGACAGTGGAAGAGGCTCTACATTTTTTTCGCAATATTCCCCAGGTGAGAAGAAAACTGAAGGTCCTTTATGATGTGGGCCTGGGATATATTAAAGTAGGACAACCTGCCCCTACTCTTTCGGGAGGAGAAGCTCAAAGAATTAAATTATCCAAAGAACTCTCTAAGATAGGCACAGGAAAGACTATCTATATTCTCGATGAGCCAACCACGGGTCTACATTTTGCCGATATTGAAAAACTACTCAAAGTATTAAATAGATTAGTGGACAGAGGTAACACTGTAGTGGTTATTGAGCATAATCCTGATGTAATTAAAGTTGCCGATTATGTTATTGATTTAGGTCCTGAGGGAGGGGATGCGGGAGGAGAAGTGGTAGCTTCCGGTGCTCCCGAAGAGATTGCTAAAAATTCTCGCTCTTACACCGGAATAATATTGAAAGATCTATTGCAACCTTGAGCTTCAGGAAAAATATCTTTGTTATTGTAGTGCAGTTCTTTTAGACCTACCAGATCAAGCAGATCTAAGGGTCTGCGCTACATCATTTATACCCTTAGTCTTTCCTAAAATCGAGATGAACTCCAGCCTCGGGAGAATTTTCAGAGCTCTCGACTCCACTTTTTTGACAATACGAAAAAATTTGATAGGATAATCCCTGAGGAAAGGTGCAATGAGAAAGTTTTATCTTACTACTCCCATTTATTATGTGAACGATGTTCCTCATTTGGGGCATGCCTATACCACTGTTGCTGCAGATGCTTTAATTAGGTATAAAAGACTTGCCGGCTATGATGCTTTTTTCCTTACTGGAACTGATGAACATGGGAATAAAATCCTTCAAGCATCTCAGAAAAATAATCTTACCCCTATTGAGCTGGCAGATAAAATGTCAGCTAACTTTAAAAAGTTGTGGGGAAGGCTTGATATTTCTTACGATGATTTTGTTCGCACCACACAGCCTCGTCATGTACAGGTAGCCAAGAAGGTCTTTTTGAAATTATACGAAAGGGGGGATATTTATAAGGGGAAATATGAGGGATGGTACTGCGTTCCCTGTGAAAGTTTCTGGCTGGAATCTCAACTAAAAAAGAATAGGCTATGTCCCGAGTGTGGAAGGAAGGTAGAAAAAGTCAAAGAGGAAAACTATTTCTTTAAACTTTCCCGCTATCAAAAACCCCTGCTTGCATACTTTGAAACCCATCCCAATTTTGTCCTTCCCTCTACTCGAATGAATGAAGTTGTGGCATTTGTTGAAAGGGGATTGGAGGATTTTTGCGTTACCCGACTTAACTTAAAATGGGGTATTCCTTGTCCCTTGAATAATACGCATACAATTTATGTATGGGTTGAAGCTCTAATGAGCTATATCTCAGCTCTGGGCTATTCGGAGGACAATTCCAGGTTCTCTAAATTCTGGCCTGCCGATGTTCAATTAGTGGGAAAGGATATTTTAAGATTCCATGCCATTATTTGGCCTGCTCTCTTGATGGCTTTGGATATAGAGCTTCCTAAGATGGTTTTCGCTCATGGTTGGTGGAAGATCGAAGGGGAAAAGATGTCCAAATCCAAAAAAAACGCAGTCGATCCTTTATTATTGGCAGAACAATACGGAGTGGATTGTTTGAGATATTTTCTCCTGAGAGAAGTCCCTTTTGGTGAGGATGGAAATTTCTCTCGACCTCTTTTTATTAAAAGAATAAACAGTGATCTGTCTAATGATCTGGGGAATTTACTAAGTAGAGTCTTGCCTTTAGTGATAAGATACTGTGGAGGGAAAGTTCCCTCTCCTTCTGAGAGGGGAGAAGAGGATGAAAAGCTAAGAGAGGTGATTGACGGCCTTTTCCCTTCCTTGGATCAATTGATGGAAACTCTTTCCTTTTCTAATGCACTATCTAAGATCTGGGAGATAGTGAAAGGGGCAAATCTGTATATAGATAGATGTGCGCCCTGGCAATTAGCTAAAAAGGAGGAGAAAGAGGCAAGATTGAATACTGTTCTTTACAACTCATTGGAGGTGCTTCGGATATTGTCCATTCTTCTTTTCCCCTTCATCCCTCAGTCAGCAGAAAAAATGTGGATTCAGTTAGGATTACAGGAAGATCTAAAGCTTCAAAGCTTGGAAAAAGCAAAAATCTGGGGTCAGTTTCCTCCAGGAGTTTTGGTGCAGAAAGGCCCTCCTCTTTTCCCTCGCATAAAAGAAGATTTTTAACAAGATTTTTAATGAAATTAAAACAGCAAATAAAGTATCTTTGTCAGGAATATAACTTTTCTCCCCAAAAGTCTCTATCTCAAAATTTTTTAATAGATTCCCATATACGAGAGAGAATAATTGAAAGCTTGCATATATCCAAAGAGGATAAGGTGTTAGAGATAGGGGCAGGCCCAGGAATTTTAACTGAAAAGCTCATAGAGAAAGCACAAAAGGTATGGGCAGTAGAGATAGATGACCGATTATGTCAGATTCTTCAGGATAGGCTGGGGGAGAGGAAAAATCTTGAGATAATTTGTTCTGATATTAGTCATCTTCTTTCAGAGAAAAGATTTTCCTCTTTTGAAATTAAAGTAGTGGGAAACTTACCCTATCATATAGCCTCCTCTCTTTTACTGGATTTAGCAGGGGAAAAGTGGATAATTGAAATGGTAGTAATGGTGCAAAGAGAGGTTGGAAGGAAAATCTTAGCCAGGGTCGGAAAAAAGGAAAGGGGGATACTCACCGTTATCTTAAATCACTATTTCCAAATAGAAAAAATAATAGATGTCCCTTCTCAGGCTTTTCTTCCACCTCCTCGAGTGGGATCTACGGCAGTAAAATTGAAGAAAAAAAATAGATATAAAACTCAACATAAGGATTTTTTTATCTCTGTAGTAAAGGCCGCTTTTTCTTTTAGAAGAAAAAAGCTTGTGAATTCTCTTAGCAGTGGGATGGGACTGGAAAAAGAGAAAATAAGAAAAATCTTAGAAAAGATAAATATTTCTCCACAGGAAAGAGCAGAAGATCTAAAAGTAGGAGAATTTGTGAAGATAACAGATGAATTAAGTAAATTTTACTAAGGAGGAGGAATTGTCTATTCACACCATTGAATGGAAAGATCAACAGATCAAAATTATTGACCAGACTAAACTTCCCTGGGAATTAGCCTATCTTTGGATAAAAGATGTAAAGGAGCTATGGAAAGCTATTTATCAACTTAAGGTAAGGGGGGCTCCGGCTCTGGGTATTGCTGGGGCACTGGGAGTAGTGTTGGGGGTACAAAACTTCTCAGCTAAGGATTACGCCAGTTTCAAAAAGGAGCTAAGCAGAGTAGTTCAGTACTTATCCTCATCCAGACCCACCGCTGTTAACCTTTTTTGGGCATTAAAGAGAATGTCTCAATGCGCACAGAGAAATCGGGGGAAAAGCATAGATGAGATAAAGGAAAGTTTAAAGGACGAAGCTTTTAAAATTATAAAGGAAGATAGGGTATGCAATCGTCTGATTGCTAAAAATGGATCTTCCCTGATCTCTGATGGAGATAGCATTCTTACTCATTGTAACGCTGGAGCCTTAGCTACATTTGACTATGGAACTGCTCTGGGAATTATTTATCGAGCGAGAAAAGAGGGAAAGAAAATAAAGGTCTATGCAGATGAAACCAGACCTCTTCTTCAGGGAGCAAGGTTAACAGCCTGGGAGCTTTTGCAAGAGGGGATAGAGGCTACTTTAATTTGTGATAGTACGGCAGGAGAGGTAATGAGAGAGAGAAAAATTAACAAGGTTCTGGTGGGAGCAGATAGAGTAGCTTCCAATGGAGATGTAGCTAATAAAATAGGAACATATACCGTGTCTGTATTGGCCAAGGAAAATGACATACCTTTTTACGTTGCCTGCCCCTTCTCTACCATTGATTTATCCCTTTCGGGAGGTGAGGATATTCCCATTGAACAGAGAGATCCCCAGGAGGTAGCCTCATTTTTAGGGAAAAGAATTGCTCCTTCAGGAATAAATGTGTACAATCCCGCCTTTGACATTACTCCTGCTCGATATATCTCAGCCATAATCACAGAAAGGGATGTGCATCATCCTCCCTATAAGAAGAGTTTGAAAGGAAAGTAAAAATGGAGAAAAAAATAGACTTAGCACAAACTGAATATATTGCCCATCTTGCCCGTCTGGATCTCACCCCTCAGGAGAAAGATAAATTTTCCTCTCAGTTAAGAGATATCCTGGATTATGTGGATAAGCTCAAGGAAGTGGATACCAAAGATGTTCCTCCTACTTCTCATGTTTTCCCGGTAAGTAATGTTTTCAGGGAAGATGAAAGAGGATTTTCTCTTTCATCTCGAGAAGTTCTATCTAATGCTCCCAAACAGAAAAATAATCAGTTCCAGGTCCCTAAGGTAATAGGGTAATTCACTTCTTTTTAAGGCTGCGGATTCACCAGATTAGGATAAATACTAGATTACAGATAGTATTCTCAGGAGGTTTTACGAAATTTACACGAGAGTCAGTGATGGATTTTTAGAATCTGCTTGAGGAAGGATGCTATGAAAGTGACGGTAGTTTCAGATCCAGGTTTGGATAGCTCAGCGAAATATGGTTTAGCTGAGCTTATTAGAGCCTTAGTAGAGCGTGGAGTCGAGATAGAAGAAAGTAGTATATTGGATCAGAGAGATGATAAAAAGATTATTCTTGTAGGGAATATTCGGTGGTCTCTTCTTGAGGAATTTCATTACCAGAACGGTTTCAAAGTTCCGACAAAAAAGGAATCTTACATCATAACAAAAGCTGCTGATTTTCCTGGTGAGGCTATTTTCATTATAGGAGAAGATGATGTTGGTATTCAATACGGATGTTTTGACCTTATCGAGCAGATTGAGGACCTTTCTCAGGCAGAGGAAATCTTCTCCAGGCTCATAACTCGCTCAGAGAGCCCCGATCTTTCTGTGAGAGGATTGTATATCTTTCTTCATAATACAGACCTTGAGAGGGAATGGTTTTATTCTAAAAAATTCTGGGATAGGTATTTTTCCATGTTAGCCAGAAACAGGTATAATGAATTCACCCTGGTATTTGGTCATCAAACAGCCCACCTTATCCCCATGTATCCTTATTTTTTCTCCCTAAAGGAGTACCCCGATATCTGGATTGAAGGGGTCACAGAGAACGATCAGAAGAAGAATCTTGCCATGCTTCAGTATATCTCCACCTTAGCCTGCAAAAGAGGGCTTAAGTTTTTCATAGGAATTTGGCAGTCCAGACTCTGGAAGTCAAAGGTTTTTTTTAGCTCACAGCAGAGCAAACTTTATGGAATAAACGATGATATGTTAGCCGATTATACCCGGCTGGCCGTTGGCAAGCTGCTAAGGCTGTGTCCCGAAATTAAAGGAATGCAATTGCGGATGAATTTTGAGTCTGGAATTACAGATCAGTCTTTTTTCACCAGGTCCTTTATACCGGCAATAAATGACTGTGGTCGGGAGATTGAGGTT
>JAUWZM010000010.1 GCA_030615365.1 Candidatus Aerophobota bacterium
TTTTTTCATTAGGCTTGCCTCCTTTTTGGTGGATTTACCAAATCCTACCTTAAAGGTAGGGGGGAGGCAAGTCAATTTCACTAAAACACTTGATAATAAAGAATTTAAAAGAAAATTACTAAAGAACTTTTGACAATACTCGTTCCTGCGGCAGGGGGTCTAAAATGGTAACTGATCCATCTGCAAATCCATCTTTTCTATTAAAATATTCCTTTAAAACATAGTGTAAAGAGTGAACAATATAGGATACTACTGGCTCCGGAGTATAATACACACCTCTTTTTTCTCTCATTTGTGGGTCATATTCGGCCAAAAAGGTTTCATAAAAATGAACGATAGGGTCTTTTCCCTTGCCCTCATGAAAATATCGGTGAAGTATCTCATTTACATTGGTGACGGCCAAGATGTCTGAAATATCATCAATAATCCATTCCATCTGCTGAGGTAAATCACCAAGGGAAATGAACTTGAAAACATCCCTTAAAATTCCAATGGTAGGAGGGATGCTATCGTAGGCAAGCTTTCTATTAAATCCATCTTGCGAGCGCGTGCGGGCAGCAAAAAGTCCATAGGTTATGGTTTGTGAATAAAGGTCGGCAAACTCCTCTTTAGAAAGACCGCTGATGAGATATTTTCTGAATGCCTCATAAAACCTCAGGATAAAGCCTTTTTTTATTTTTTCTTCCTCCTTTAATTCCTCTGCAATAACCTCATCCTTTAAGAAACGTGTTCTTTTTGCCAGCTCTATCGCCAGGGTTTTCGCATCATAGACTCTCGGCAGAGAGAAGGAAAGAAACTTTTCAAACAGTCTTAAAAATTCGGATTTCTTTTCAATGGGTGGAATAGTCTTGAGTCTATAGGCGATGAAAGGTCTGGCGATGAGGACTTTATCTGTTAAGGTGCCATTACGATAAAGTCTAAACTCGAAAAAATTGGTTAATATCAAGTTCGGGAAAGTATGCCGATAGCGTTTTAACTGTTCTGAATGTTCTATTCTATCTAAATCATCAATGGTTGGAGCCTTCGCTTCAATATAACCAACGATATGTTGCTCTCCATCCCAGATTCTAAAATCCGGGTTGCCAGCTTCGGTCTTCTTGGGCAGTGTTGTTATTTGAATATTTTTCTTGCCAACTGAGTCTGTATATTTTTTAAGTAGTTCCTCGAGAGTTGAATAATAGCTTTCTTCCCTGGCATCGCCACGATTAATAATATCAGATATTTTTTTTAGATACGATTTTAGCATTTCATTCAACCTAATAGTTTTAAGTTTTTTGGCGTTGCGTTTTCGTTGACATGTTGTGTGTTTACAAAGTTGCCCGAAGGACGATTTAGGCGGAGTACTAACGGTACAAAGTCAGATGCACTCTATTATCTGTAATTCTGACGGGCTATCCAATTTATGTAACGAGTTATATCAACACAAAATACAAGAGCACAATCGACAATAAATAAGGTTCTATCCTTTTCGAAAACTTTTAGCAATAAACAATTCGTAAAAGAATGACCCTTTGGATTATGAATGCTAATGAAACGCATTGGGGTCCGGAGAGTTAACCTCAATCCTATGAGCAAAAATAAACTTGGATGTTAAGTTTCCTATAGTAACTGGTAACCCATAAATGTCTGCAAATCTTGCAAGAAGCTGAATAGGCGAAAGAAGGAATTTTTCCTCTTTTTTCATGTCCTATCACCTCCATAGTACCATCCCTTAGAATTTACATTTAAGATAAATCGACCTGTTAATTCATATATATTAGCTTTATTATAGTAGTTTATAGGCAAGAAGTCAAAATCCACCGGCAGAGTCTATACTAACATATGTTAAATTTGTTTCGGTTGGTGATCCTTTCCCTTTATCATTTCAAGGGCATGGAGAAGAGCGGGAAGTATAAGCTCCAGGCTTTCTTTCACGGCTTTAGGACTTCCCGGAAGGTTAACAATCAAACTTTTCTTTCTCACCCCAGCTATAGCTCGCGATAAAAGAGCGTGAGGGGTACTCCTAAATCCCTCTGTTCGCATTATCTCTCCAAAACCAGGAACCTCTTTCTCTATCACATCCCTTGTAGCCTCTGGAGTTACATCACGAGGGGATAGGCCTGTTCCTCCGGTAGTTAGAACTAACTCAACCCTGGCATTATCGATCATTCTTTTCATAGCTTGAGAAATTAAAGATTTCTCATCAGGAACTATCCTGCGATCTATTATTTCACCCAAATCCTTAACCATCTTTCCAATAAGAGGGCCACTTAGATCCTCCCTTTCTTTTTTAAATGATCTATCACTTACTGTAATTATCCCTATCTTTATCATTCATCACCTCTATTTTATCTCCTGTGCGAATTTTTCCCTCTTTTATTACTTCAGCAAAGATGCCTTGCTTGGGCATCAAACAATCACCTATCTCCCTATAAATAGCGCAATCGGTATGACATTTCTTTCCAATCTGCGTCACCCTTATTATTACATCTTCACTTAGTTTAAGGCAGTCTCCTATTTTCAGAGGAGATAGATCAATATCAACGGTAATGTTTTCAGCAAAGTCCCCGGGTCTGAATTTTTTAGAGATTTTTTTTTCAGAGGAAAATCTCCTCACGCTTTCCCAGCCTAAAAGACTTACCTGACGATGCCATTTCCCAGCATGAGCATCTCCCATGATACCGTATCCCTTTTTAAGATAAACCTCTTTTACAGGTATCTTAGAAGTTCCCTTCCCCTCGCTTATATTTATAGAAATTATCTTTCCTCTCATTTCTCTTCTCTCCTTACATAAGTACCAGTTATGTCAAAAATTCTCTTCCCTCTCCCCTTGTGGGAGAGGGTTGGGGTGAGGGGTCAAAAGTTTTTCTCTTATGACCTCCAATACACCTTCTATATTGTTCAAAACTTCATTATCCCAGAACCTTAGAACCTCATACCCCTCTTTTCTCAGCCAGCTATCCCTAACTTTATCTTTTTCTTTGTAAATTGCATGTTGTCCTCCATCTATTTCTATAACTATCTTTCTTTTAAAATTAACAAAATCTACTATATATTTCCCGATGGGTTGCTGACGGCGAAACTTAAATTCCTCTATCTGCCTATCCCTTAAATATCTCCATAGATAATTTTCTGCATTAGTGGAATTCTTTCTGAGAATTCTGGAGATATTTCTAAGTTTTTTCTTCATATTTTTTTATCATCTCTCTCTTGTACCCCACCCCTCCCCTTAAACCGATTTTCACCCTCACCTCACCCCCACCTCAATCCTCCCCCCTCAAAGGGGGAGGAAAAAAGGAAGATGACGTTTGCCCCTCCCGCAAGGAGAAGGAACAATGATATCTCCTCCCCCCTCAAAGGGGGAGGAAAAAAGGAAAGGCTTTCATTATTCATTTAGCCTTACATAGGTACCACTTTTTCCTCCAGTTTTTTTCACCAGGCCTATATTGGAAATGATAATATTCTCATCCACTCCCTTGCACATATCGTATATAGTTAACGCAGCTAAACTTAGGCCTGTTAGAGCCTCCATCTCCACTCCCGTTCTATCCTTAGCTTTTACTTTCACCTCAATCTCAATTGTATTTTCCTTTACTTTAAAATCAATCTTTACCCCAGTAATGCGCAGAGGATGACACATTGGAATAAGAAAAGGGGTCTCTTTCACAGCCATAATTCCTGCTACCTGAGCACAGCTCAGTACATTTCCTTTGGGTAATGCATCTTCCCTGATTAATTGCATCGTTCCTGGTGAAAGGATGACCTCTCCCCTCGCTACAGCCTCCCTTTCTGTAATAGACTTATCTCCTACTTCAATCATCTTTAAATTGCTCAATTTAACCTCCTATTTGGAACATACATTTACCGGCATCATTAAAATTCGTCTGAAGAGTTCTTTTTCTCTTATTTTTATATTGAAGAGCCACATTAAACATTCTTTTGATTTGATTTTCCTCTTTTTTACCTCTCAGTGCACTTTTTACGTCCAGTTCAAAATTTGAGATAAGACAGGGCCTAAGTTTCCCCTCAGAAGTTAGACGCACACGATTGCACTTTTTGCAAAAGGGGTGAGTGATAAAACTTATGAAACCAATGGGGGTAGAGCTTTTTCCAATTGTAAAGTACTCTGCAGGTCCTGCACCCGAAAAATAGGTTGGTTCAAGTGGTCCCCATCTTTTCTCAATTTTCTTCTTTACGGTCTCGTTAGAAATATACCATTTTTCTTCTCCTACTCCATTTATAGGCATATACTCTATAAAACGGACTGGCAGAGAATTTTTTTGAGAAAATTCTATAAAATCGCTGACTTCCCCATCATTTACTCCTTTAATAACAACAACATTGATCTTTATAAGGTTGAATCCTGCTTCTCTGGCAGTTTTTATACCTCTTAAAACCTTTGACAGTTCATCGTATCCGGTAATCTGCATAAAATTTTTTCTATTTAAACTATCCAGGCTTACGTTAATTCGAGAGAGTCCCTCTTTTTTAAACTCTCTGGCAAAGTCCTCTAAAATTGTTCCATTGGTAGTTAAAGCGATATCTTCTATTTCCTCTATCCGGGAAATCATACCAATTAACTGAGCAATATTTTTTCTTATCAGTGGCTCTCCACCCGTGAGCCTGATCTTTTTAATTCCCCATTTTACTGTGAGCCGAATAAACTTTACTATCTCCTCAAAACTTAAAAGTTGGGCCCTGTCTAAAATTTTTACCCTCTCATAGGGGCGGCAGTAAATGCAGTTAAAATTACACCTATCCGTTACCGATATCCGCAAGTAATTGATCTTTGAGAAAAATTCTTTCAATTTAAAATCTCCACCAAGACTTCTTTCCCGCTTTCAACTCTTGTTACATCTTTTGGTAGTATGACAATTCCGTTAGCCCAAACCATTGATTTTAAAACTCCTGATTTTTGGGAAAGAGCAGGATAAGCTGAATATTTCCCCTCTTCTTCAATCAATCTGACCCTGATAAAACTTTTTCTATCCGAGGTATTCTTGATCTCTCCTTTTAGAGTTGCCCTTATCTTAAATCTCTGGTAGTCTTTTTGACCAAGCATAGAAAAGATAGCTGGTTTTACAAGATTTTCAAAGTTCAGCATTGAAGAAACTGGATAGCCTGGTAGTCCAAAAACAAGAGTGTGGTCTCTCATTCCAAAAAAGGTAGGTTTACCCGGCTTTACAGCTACTTTCCAAAAAAGCATTTCTACCTTTGCTTTTTTTAGAACCTCTTTTACTAAATCGTACTTACCCTCTGATACACCGCCAGATAAAATGAGAATATCATAGGAAAGCCCTTCTTTAATTTTAAGTAAAAGTTCTTCTTCAACATCAGGAACAATTCCAATTCGCTCAGGTTCACCACCACAGCTTATCACCTGAGAAAAAAGGGCAAAACTGTTACTATCATAAATTTTCCCCTCTTCTAAGTTCTTCCCTGGTTCTGTTAGTTCGCTCCCTGTAGAGATAATGGCCACCTTTGGCTTTTGCACCACATAAACCTCTTCTTTACTCAGGGAGGCAAGCATACCTATCTCTGCTGGTCTAAGAAAAGTTCCTCGGGGAAGAACTTTTTCTCCTCTTTTTACATCCTCTCCGGAAAAACTCACATTTTCACCCTGTTTTACTGAACGAAATATTTTTAGCTCATTCCCCTTTGATGCTGTATACTCAACCATTACCACTGCATCAGCTCCTTCAGGCATACTCGCCCCGGTCATAATTCTGATTGCTTTGCCCTGGCTAATGCTTAACTTTGCCCTGCATCCGGCTGAGGATTCATCTACTATTTCTAAAACAACAGGATTGGCTAAAGAAGTGAAGGCTGTATCATGAGCAATCACTGCGTAGCCATCCATAGCTGCCCTGTTAAATGGAGGAATATCAAATTCACTATAAATATCCTTCGCTAATACTCTTCCCAAAGAGGGGAGCAGTTTTACCTTTTCAGAAGGTAAAATTCTCACCTCCTGTGTGACAATTTCCAAAGCTTCTTTTAAAGTAATCATCTTTTTCTCTCCTTATCTAAATAAGTGCACTGCTGAGGCCTTAAAAATAAAATAGAGGTTATTCCCCTCTTTAATATCCATCTCCTCGAATGAGGCCTTAGTAATTAGGGCTGTTATTCTCTCACCTATATCAGCGGTTAAATAAATTACTGCTCCTCTGTTTGTAATTTTAACGATCTTGCCTAAACAGCAATTGCGTGCACTTGAATGCACGGGCGTCTTGGATACGATAATATCCTCAGGTCTTACTATGAAATATACCTTCTCTTTAGTTTCAATTGCACTTCCTACAACTTCAATTTTAATTTTCCCCGTATCAATGCATGTAGTAGCACCCTTATTGATTACACGACCATAAAATATATTTCTTACTCCTACAAAGTTAGCTACAAAGGAAGAGCAAGGCCTTTGAAAAATATCTGCAACCTCCCCCACCTGTTCTATTTTTCCCCGGTTTATAACCGCAGTTTTAGTAGCCAATGATAACACATCAGTAAAATCATGGGTCACCATAAAGAAGGTTACCCCCATTTCCTGATGAAGTTTCTTTAACTCTTCCCGTATCTCTTCCTTAAAATTAGGATCAAGAGCGCTGATAGGCTCATCAAGAAGTAACACAGAAGGGTTAACCATCAGGGCCCTTGCCAGAGCTACCCGCTGCAGCTCACCCCCACTTAATTTTGTTGGTAAACGGTTTACAAGCGGGAAAAGTTTTAATTGTTCAAGAAGTTGGTTCAATTGCTTCTTTGCTTTGTTTTTATCAATCTTATGAAAGTGTACTCCGTATGTGATATTTTTCAAGACTGTGAGGTGGGGAAATAAGGCATAGTCTTGATAGACAATGCCAACATCTCTTCTCTCGGAAGGCAAATCAGTGATATTAATGCCTTTAAGGTAAATCTTCCCTTTTTTGATAGGAATTAAACCAGCCATAGCTTCTAAGAGTACTGTTTTTCCTGCTCCTGTTGGACCAAGGAGAACAAAAAATTCTCCTCCTTCGACGGATAGGTTTATATCCTTAAGGCAGAATCCGGAAAAATTAACATGGAGATTCTCTATTCTTATCATTTTTCTTCCTTCTCTGACATAGAAAAAATACGTAAAACTAAAAATAAAATCAAACATACTGAAGTAAGCAAAACAGCAACAGGTTGGGAATACGCTAATCCATATGCTTCAAAACGCTCATAGATCATTACTGGTGCAGTCATAGGGTGATAGGCAATAATTACCACTGCCCCAAATTCACTGATAGCTCGAGCACAACACATAATTATACCTACCAGGATGCTGCGCCAGGCTAAAGGAAAGGTAATCCGTAAAAAAGTGCTGAACATAGATGCTCCTAAACTGCGGGATACATTTTCTAATCGGGGAGAAACACTTTCAAATCCACTCTTCGCGGAGTTGATAAAAAAGGGAATCCCTACAAAAGTTAAAACAATAATAATTCCAAGTTCACTTCCCATTACTCTAATCCCCATATCACTGATTATTTTGCCAAACCAGTAGTTTCTTCCTACGACACCGAGGATAGCGATCCCCACTACTGGATGAGGAATAACCATAGGGATATCAATGATACTTTCAATAAATTTTTTTCCCATAAATTTTTTTCGGGCTAAAAGATAGGCAAAGGGAGTTCCAAAGAAAAAAGATATAATAGAGGCTATACCAGCAGTATAAATACTTAGCCAGATTGACTTAAGGACATCTTTATCTTTAATGGTCATCGTAAGATTCTCCCATGAGGATGAGGTAAACATTTTAAAGAGGGGAAGTAAGATAAAGACCATCACAAGAATTCCAAAGACAACTGTTACTCCTAAAAAAACTTTCCTTTTCATTTGTTACCTCAACAGTTCAGCCACTAAGTCACCAGGGCACAAAGAGTGATATAAAATTTAAACCCCGTTAATCTCGTCTGTTTCGTCTATCTCGTTTGTCTCGTTAATAAGGTTCCCAGCGTAAAACCTTAAATTTTGAAGAACCTTTAGCCCTTTGTCCTTAGCCTTTTGCATCCTTTACACCATTCACGCATTTATCTTGGTGTCTTCGTGTCTTGGTGGCTAAATAGTAACTTTTTACCTTAAAGCCTTCACTAACCCCTGAAGGCACAGGGGGATTCTCTCCTTCATTTCCTCATCGGCAACAGTGGGAGGAATGTAAGGAGGCTGACCCATCTCACTCAGTATCTTTAATCCTCCCTCAGGGCTCAGTATATATTCAAGAAAAGCAATAGCTGCCTCTCTGTTAGGAGCATCATTCAATAAGGTTATGCCATAGGTGATTGACTTTCCCCGAAGCTCGATAAATTCACCTGGCCTCTCCCCGGTAACCTCCACTGCAGACTGCTTATAAAAATCATTATATTCTGGATTACCAAGATTAATCTCATCCGGCAACACAATGCAGTTGAGTTTATGTTGAACCCCTACAGATAGATACTCAAAAGCATAATCCATATTTCCTGTCTGCAGAAGAGAAACTAATTCCACTGATTTTCCTCTAATATTTTCCTTTGGGCGATTATCAATACATCTTTGATATAACTCTGGTTCCTCATAGTACTTCTCAGCAAGTTGAAGAACCATCAATGCCCGGTAACCGCAGGGGTCAAGATTTGGATCAGCATGTCCCCATACTACTTTATCAATAATGAGAATTGTATACCAATTTTCATTATTGATTATATTTGCATACCTGCTCTCATCTGTGTAGCAAAGAACAAGTTGATTGCTGGCAAAACGTATATTCCAGTTTGCATGCTCAGGAATAAGCATCCTATCAATCACAGTATAATCAGCTGAAGCCATAATATCACAGGGCTTTTTAAGGTCCACAATCTTACGGGCACATTTTGTGCTGCCCGCAGGCTCTCGCAGAATATTCACCTCGGGATACCTGGCTTCAAATTCCTTTTCCATTCTCTCAAAAGGAACTGTTAAACTCCCGGCATGGAACACAATCACATCCCCACTTATACCCGCGATAGCTTGAGTAAATGGCACCATCAGGCCAATTACCAGAGCAATACACATTACCCATTTCCATATCTTCGTTCTTCCCATACTACCCTCCTTCTTGTTACAATTTTTCCAATAAAAAAAGCCAATATCGTTTGGAAAGATATTGGCTCATAAAGATTAATTTCTTCTTTCCAAACGCGGGAGGCATAGTCATTTCTAACTATACCCTATCGGTTATCCTCCATAGATGGATTCCTTAGATAGGATAACTCGAAGAAACCTTAGATATAAGGTACAAGATTAAGATATCAAAGAATTCAGAGATAAAAATGTTGCTCTCTTTATTCGACTTTATTTACTTTTATTACAACTTCCCTTATTTCTTCTTCTTTTCTCTTCAAAGGATCAACCATAGCGAAAGTTAAACCTTTCACCATATTTTGCAAAAAATCATTTAGAAAAATCTTTTCACCATTCACGGTAACTTCTACAGATTTTTTTTCGTTCCTCATAGAATCTTCTCCAGAAAGTCTACCATCGCAGAGATTTGATCTGGCTTAAAGACAGGTTTACTTACCTTTAAATTAGCATCACTAACTATAGCAATAACTTCATCCAAGGGAGAGTAAACCTGCTCGCTAATCCCTTTGCGAAGAATCTCTACTTTCTTTAATCTTTGTTCCCTGCTAAATCCTTCTACTAATACTATATCAAAATCATAAAAAAACAAGTCAACTATTTTTAAAATATCAATGCTTTCCCCTACCCTCTTTTGAAATACAATTTCTTCTGGCGAGGTCAAAAGAACGCCGCTGCTTCCCTTCTTTGAGAACTTATAGGAATCTTTCCCTTTCCTATCCATATCAAAACCATGGGGACAATTTTTAACCGTCCCTACTTTGTATCCTCTTCCTGTTAACTCTGGAATTAAATGTAGGATAAGAGTAGTCTTCCCCACATCAGACTTTCCAACTATTCCCAAAACAAACGGTATTTTAGCTTGTCCCATTTGGCTTGTTCTTCTTCATATAGCTACACCTTCCTTTTCAACAAAGTAATGAATGGGTAAAAGGGCGTTCTGTGTTGTTGACTCCGAGGAGCAGAGCAAGGAGCCGCACCCTTTAGGGTGCGCATGAATGCAGGTTTCACACAGGCAAGATGCCTGTGCTACCAACCTGCGGCTACCAAGATTGTTTCGCTCGCAGCCAACGGAGTTCACTGAGTATTTACGTTCTTAATCACCTCATCTTAATAGTCTTATTTTATAAGAAAACAGGTATCTGTCAAAACCAAGGGTTACCACAATACATCTTAACGGAACTATATGTGCAAGGTGATACACTTTTATGCAGAGGGCGATAAATAATTAAAAAGGCTTCCAAGATTGGAAGCCTTTTTAATTCGCATTGTCTTATTCTTTTCTTTTCATTTGATAAACAAGGATTTCTGCCCGGGAAAAAGACAGAAACCCTTGTTGGTTTCCTTTTTTTACTTTTCCCAGAAAGCTTGGTACAAACGACCATATGTACCATACCCTACAGACATACCAGTGTAAGTATCGATGTCGATATTTTTCAGGTTGATATTCGTTATAGAGGGAGTAGATATCATACCGACAACGCCGAGGTACCAGAGATTATCAGCCCAGATGTCGAACACTTCCTGCAGCACCTTGCCTCTTTCCTCTTCTGAAAGATAGGGGACCCCATCATACAAGAACCACATTCTTTTTACCTCATCCGGTGGCTCTTCACCACTTTCACCATTTGTATCCCACCAGTCATCCCACAGGGGAGCCCAAAAATCCCCATACAAATAACTACCCAGCATGCCTGCTGCAACAGCGGGTTCCGCAGTAGCACCGAAGCCCCAACTGGAAACCATAAAATCACCTGCAGCAAAAAGCACGAACAAATAGCTGTCCTCTACAGGGTTAAGAGAGGTCTTAATCCCAACTTCTTCCCAGTACTCTTTAACTAGTTCATAGAGCAAAGAAGGGAAAGAACTGGAAATGGTCATTATTATGTGGAGAGACTCGCCATCGGGTCTAAGACGATATCCTTCTTTATTTCGTTTATCCAATCCCATTTCATCTAAAAGTTTATTTGCTCTTTCCGGGTCATATTCAGCATAAGCTCTTGCCCATTCCTCTTTGTAAAAGCTGCAACTTGGATGAACTGTTGCTTGACGTGGTGTGCCTCTTTCCAAAAAGGAAACCTCATTGATTTCCTCACGATTGATTGCCGAAGATAAGGCTCGGCGAAATCTTACATCTCTTAAAAGCTTACTTATACCCTGGTCTTTAGGGTAATTCTGGCTAAAGAAAAGAGTGTAAGCATTACCCCTAAGGCTCTTGAGTAACCAAACGTAATATCCTCCTTTTTCTGCTCCTTCCATCAAAACAGGGTAATCTTTTGGTGTAGTCCAATTGAAATCCATATAATCGTATTCTCCTGCTGTCATCTTAAGAATTAACGTTTCCTTGTCTATCAACGGAGTAGATTTAACCGTATCAATATAAGGAAGTTGATTACCAGCAGTATCTATCTTAAAATAATAGGGATTTCTCTCAAATACCATCCCTTCGGGTAAAAGTTTTTTTGTTACCCAGGGACCAACAGAGGGAATATCTATATTCGGTTGATGCCAGGCATCAAAAAATCTTTTTGTATTAAAAAGCTGCCACCAATAATCGTAATTATTCTCTTTTGCCAGCTCATCTGCTTTGGGATTATAGTCTATGTGATATTTTTCAAGAGCATGTTTGGGCAGAAAGATATAATTTTGAGCTCCCCTGAATCCTGCGCCGGATAGATGCCAAATTATAGTCCAATAAGATTTACTGAAATGGAATCTAACAGTGTAATCATCTACTTTTTCTACAGTCATTAACTCCCCACCGGGCATCCATTGGTTTGGTTTAACTGCTGTGATATCATCATTTAAAACAACAGCTTCCCAGTAGAAGAGAATGTCATCTGCTGTAAAAGGTGCACCATCTGACCATTTCATTCCTTTTCTTAAGTACAGGGTAAAAGTTTTCCCATCTTCTGAGAAATCCCAGCCTTTGGCAATGTTGGGAACTACTTTTTGACCCTTACGATCCAGATTAAGCATATACTCAATCGTGCGATGTGAAGTTGGATCATGGATAACCAGAGATCGGAGAGCCATGCGAAGCACCCCACCATATCTTCCAACCTCTTCGAATGGTTTATCCACTAAAGGCTCCTCAGGAAGTCTTTTCTCTATTGGGGGAAGCTCACCCTCGGCTACTTTTAATCGTAACATGGGAGCTTCATTGAACTTGTCTATTTTATTTCCTGTAGCTTCTTCGTACTCTTGAAGAGTAGCCCACTGCCAGGTTGTCTCAGCTAAAAGTGGACCTGCTACTAATAAACATATTGCCCCACTTAACAATACAACCATTAGTTTCCTTATCACTTTTTTCCTCCTTGGTTCCTTATTTTCTCATCTCTTCTAATCTCGTCTCATTATTTTTTCAGCATCACCTCCCCCGGCCTTATTTTTAGCTCTTTTCTTGCCAAAAATCTAACTTCATTAGTAATTGTTAACACATTTTCTTTTTTGTCAAGTGAATGCCTTTGGCTACAATGATGCTGTACGTTTTGAACCTAAAAACTTAAGACGATGCGATTACTTTAGGAAAGTGAAGAGAGTCGGGACAGCTCTGAAACTTTTCCAGAAAATGGCAAAAATAAGATATTTTTGACAAAATCCTTATCCATATTATAATAGAAGCGAATTTGAAAGCTAAAAAAATACTCACGGTACGCAAAATGCAGTGTGAGGGAACGAAGAAGTAGATCAGGCAATGAGCTCTACTTCCATGCTGGGAGCAGGAGTGCCACAAAATACCGGCAATCTTTTGTGTGATGGCATAAGAAAGATTCTCCTCCCTATGAAAAAGAAGGTAAAATCCAGGACACATCTTTTCTAAAGAATATTTAAAGCGATGAGGTAAAATCATGATCAAACGTGATACAATAATTGAATATCTATCCGATTATTTTGCCGACTACAAGGCAAAGGCAATCCAGAAGGATCCCCATATGGGAAATGGGGTACAAATCATCGGTAAAGATAGGGTAAAAAGAGTTGTGCTGGGCGTGAGTCTTAGTGTCGCTCTCATTGAAAAAGCAATAGAGAAGGGAGCTCAACTTCTCATAGTCCACCATGGAATCAATTTTTCAAATCTTAACGGGTTTGTTGATACCTCACTGAAGAAGCGACTAAAATTGATTTTGGAAAACGATTTGACCCTTTTGGGATTCCATTATCTCCTCGATGCCCATCCAAAAATTGGTAATAATGCAGTGATTATAAAGAGGCTCAGTGGAACCATATTGGGTCCCTTTTCCCATGAATGGGGATTCTATGCCCGTTTTAAGAGAAGGATGAAAATTGAAGAGATTATCGTTAATTGTCAGAGACTATTCAACCACAAGATTGTCCATATACCAGGGAAAAAGGAGGAGGTTGAAATTTTTGCCGTTATCTCGGGGAGGGGCGTTCCTTACAATACTAATGAGCTGGTCGAGAAGAAAGCTGAGCTCCTGATCACCGGAGAGATAAGCGAGTGGAATCCGGAGATGTTCAAGGAAGCGGACATCCACTACCTTGCCTGTGGTCATTATGCCACTGAGGTTCTCGGAATTAAAGAGTTAACCGAGATATTGAAGAGAAGGTTTCAAGAATTAGAGATAGAGTACATTGACATCCCCAATGAAATATAAGAAAAAGTAGGGGAGGACTCACTCTTACCAAAAATACTTGCTAATAAAGAATATGAAAACATATTAAATTATTTTTTGACAATAATCAAAAATAGGAACAATCTGCAATGACTTCTAAAGAGAGAATAAAACGCACCGTTAGTTTTGGAACACCGGATAAAACTCCATTTTGTTTTATGGAAGATGAAACAATGAGAGATCGAAAAAATATCTCTAAATTTTTTCCTCGCTTTAACGAAAAGGAAAAAAGTGAACTGCAAACCCTGCTACAAAAACACTCCTTTGATATCTGTCAGCTTTATCCTGAGGCAGCAAAAGAAAATGATTTTACCTGGGGATCAGGCTTGAGAGCTATTCGAAGTGGTAAAATCGCTAAGGACTTTTTCATTGATGAGTGGGGGATAACCTGGCGCAAAGATAACTTTCCTATTGCACATCCACTTGCAGACTGGGAAAAATGGAAAAATTTTCATATCCCTGATCCTCATTCTCCACATCGCTTTAGCAAAGCAGAAAAAATAATTAGGAAACGGGAGGATAAATATCTTCTTGCCTGGGACTTTCTCACGATTTTTGAGCGATTCTGGATGTTACGTGGCTTTAACAAAGTCTTTACCGATCCTTATCTTTATCCCCAAAAATTCTTAGCATTGCGTGATGCTATTGTGGAATACAATATCGGAATGGTACAGGAATGGGCAAAAAGAGATGTGGATGGCATCTTTTTCAGTGATGATTGGGGAAGTCAAAAAGCGCTCCTGATAAATCCAAAAGACTGGCGAAAATACTATAAACCATGTTACAAAAAAATATTTGGGTTAACAAGAGCAAAGGGTCTGGACGTTTTTTTTCATAGTGATGGTGATATCTCTACGATTATCCCTGATCTAATAGAGTGTGGAGTTAATGTTATACAGCCGGTTCAACCAGGAGCAATGGACCTTCAAGGATTAGGAGATAAATATGCTGGTAAGTTGTGCTTTTGGGGTGGAATTGACTGTCAAAAAACACTATGCCGGGGAACGCCAGACGATATCAAGGAAGAAATAAGCTGGCTAAAAAAAACTTTAGGTACGAAGGAAGGGGGATATATCGGAGGGTTGCACAGTATTCTTCCTGATGTGCCTAAGAAAAATATTCTTGCTCTGTATCAAACATTTTTAGAACCTGTAGGAGATGATTGCTGATTTAATTTTCAAAACTCAAATACCCAAGATTGATGAGGAAAAGAAAAATGACTCCTAAAGAAAGAGTAATAGCTCAGATAACACATAAAGAAACAGATTTTATCCCCTATAATTTGTTTTTTGAGGAAGAAAGTGATAAAACCCTGATTGAACAGGGTGCGCTAATTTTGTGGTGGTCTTGGTTCTCAAAGCATCATCCCCTTTGGCACTCCATCTGAAATAAAAGCAGAGGTGAGAAAGCTCTGCCAGGAAATGGGTAAAGGAGGAGGATACATCCTTTCACCTGCAAAAGCAATACAACCTGAAACTCCAACAGGAGAATGCGGTAGCATTAATTGAAGTTTTTGCAGAGCAGGCCGGGATACATATTTAATGTATACCGAAAATTCTGCCATTGACCTTATATTTGTTCATAACCATCCTTCAGGAAACCCAGAACCTTCCGAGAGTGATAAAGATATTACAGAAGATTTGGTTTTTGCTGGCACTTTTATGCAGATTAAAGTTCTGGATCATATTATCATAAGGGATAATAAATACTTTAGTTTTGCTGGTAAAGAATTGATTGAAGAATATAACCTAAATTTTTTGAGTATGAAAAGAGAAAAGAATGTTTAAACCAAGATTTAGATACACAAACAAAACAGTGCGGTTACTTACCAGAATTTCTGCAGCAAGAGAGGTAATTCTTAATTCACCTTTAATTCCCAGATGGGAAGTAGCTTTAAGGCGTGAGGCAATAATACACAGTGCCCATTCATCCACGAGTATTGAGGGAAACAGGTTATCCTTAGAGCAGGTAAATGATTTAGTCCATGGAAGGGAAGTAATGGCTACCCGAAAGGATAAGCAGGAAGTCTTGAATTATCTAAATGCCCTGGAAAATATTGGAAAGTTAACAAAAGGAGGGGTTGTACTCGAGAAAGATATTTTGAATATCCATCGTATGTTGACAAAAGATGTCTTAGGCAATCCGGGTGATTGTGGGAGTTATCGCACTCGCTATGTCGTAGTAGCAAATAGACTTACTGGACAGATCTTTTTTAGACCACCAAAAAATGAAGATGTGCCGGGTTTAATAAGAGACCTGCTTAAATGGATAAACTCCGGTGAAATAAAAGAATTCGATCCTATTCTTGAAGCAGGAATAGCCCATTATGAATTCGTTAGAATACATCCTTTTGCTGACGGGAATGGCAGAACTACAAGAGTCCTGGCAACTTTGATTCTTTATTTACGAGGTTTTGACACCAAGCAATTCTTTTGCCTTGATGATTACTATGACTCTGATAGGCAGTCATACTACAAGGCATTGCAAAGCGTTGACCGAAAAACTTTGGATTTGACTTACTGGTTGGAATATTTCGTTGAAGGAGTAAATGTAAGTATTCAGACCATTAAGGAAAGAGTAGTAAGACTTAGCAGCGAAAGGTTGAGAAAAACGGAAAGAGGGCAGATTGCTTTAACTGAAAGACAGATGCAGATAGTAGAATTTATAAACCAGAATAGCAAAATAGCAATTGGTGATATCTCAAAGATGTTTAAAATCACGAGACAGGCTGCACTAAAAGAAGTTTCCAAATTGGTGGATCTGGGTGTGGTTAAATTACGGGGGAAGGGGAGAGGCGCTCACTATGTATTGGCATAAAACTAGTTGTCATTTAGGTTGTCATTTAGGTTGTCATTCTAGGAGGGGTGCTTATGGACAGACTCAGTAGTGAATAAACTGATTTTATAACCAGATGTCTGAGAGAAAGTAGGCCCTTGCCCGATAATTACAGGTATGTCATCCCCTTTGAGGCAAAAAAGGAATATGAACTAACATATGAATATCAATATTACTTTAAGTTTCTTTCCCCTGTAAGTTATGATCTTTTCTTTCAGGATTTGAGGGAAGGGAAATATCAAACATTCAGATCGAGAATTGAAGCTGAATTAGAGGATATTGGGCGGGCAAAAGCTTAGAAAGTAGATTCTTCATTTCAAAAAATTGAATTTTTCGGGCCACCCAATGAAGATCTTAACCCTTTTGAGAAATTATTTGGGTTTAAAATGTTATCAACATCGTCCAACTCGGGGAGGCACCATTTGTTAGAATAGAATTGTATGGGGCCTCCGGGTCCCTTGTGCGGACAGTTGCTTTGTTCCTTTCGCGAAACTGCCCCCTACTTCAATATTAACCGAGTTTCTACTTTGATATTTTTACTTATTGCTGTTATAGCCTTGTGCAATTTGATAAGTATGGGAATGACCTGGCCAATTGCTTTGGCAAGCCTACGCTTATCTAACTCGCTTGTGCACTTTCTTCTCCAACATAGTAGAATCATCGCATTTTCTCCTCCATTTCCAAGAAAATATTGTCATTGACTAATAATGTTTTATGATTATAATTGTTATTGTATATAATCATTTTATAAGTTAATTATTTATATCTCCTATTGTAATTTTACCACATCTGTTTATATTTGTCAAGTGATTTTTTATATTTCTTAGTGTAAATATATAAAGCTCTGATATAAAAAAATTGGTTCGAGGTGGAAAGTGATTAAAAATAGATTAAAGATACTCCTAGCTGAAAGGGATCTGAATTACACCAAGTTGAGTAAAATAACAGGAATTTCTATTAATGCCCTCTCTAAGATGGGGAAAAATGGTGGTACTGGAGCAAAACAGATAACTTACAAGGTTCTTGAAAAACTCTGCAAAGCTTTAAATTGTTCTGTGGGCGACTTGCTTGTATATATTCCTGATGAAGAATAAATTTTTTGAGTATAAAAGGGCGTAGTCTATGAACAAAATAAACAAAAAAGATAAGTTCATAACAAATCCTTTTGAAATACTGAATCCTGATATTCGTTGGGTTCCTGGACAGGATGATTTATTTCAAACTGCTTATGAGAAATTATTACCTCCCTTGGTTCACAAAATCAGGAAATCTGTTAAGGATTGGAGAGATAAAAATTACGATGGTGCAAGTAAAACCTCTAAAGCTTTGCTTAATTCCTGGTTTAATATTGAGCATTGGGTAGAAAAAGAAAGGCAAAGAGATAAACTGCAATACTATTTTGCTCAAAGAGAAGCCATTGAATCAATTATCTATCTTTATGAAGTAGCAAAAGCAAGAGATAAATATGAACTTTTAAAATTTGACTCTTCGGGTAGAGTGAGTACAGGAATGTTTGATGAGAACTGGACAAGATATGTCGTAAAGATGGCAACAGGTTCCGGTAAAACTAAAGTTGCAAGTTTAGTGATTGTCTGGTCTTATTTTCATAAACTTTATGAACCAGATTCCTCTCTTTCTAAAAACTTTCTCTTTATTGCTCCCAATATTATTGTTCTAAACAGACTCAAGAAAGACTTTGAAGGACGGAAGATATTCAAACAAGACCCTTTAATTCCTGAAGATGGCTTTGAAGATAGAAATTGGCAGTCTGATTTCCAGTTGACGGTTCATTTGCAAGATGAACTAAAGGCAATTTCTCCTGTCGGGAATATATTTTTAACAAATGTGCATAGAGTCTTTTTAAGTGAGGGTAAAAATCCTTCTTTTGATGATACTAATACTCTCAATTATTTTGTAGGAGAAAAACCTACTTCTTACGCTGATAAATCGGCAAAATTAGATTTAGGCGAAATCCTAAGAAGCGAAAAGTTAAAGAATTTAGTTGTTTTGAATGATGAAGCTCACCACATTCACGATGAAAAACTTGCCTGGTTTAAGAATATTGCTGATATAAACAATAAATTGAAATTAAGGCACAAAAATGGATTGTCTTTGCAAATAGATTTTACAGCTACACCAAAGCACGACAATGGAGCCATTTTTGTTCAAACTATTTGTGATTATCCGTTAGTAGAGGCAATTAAACAAAATATTGTAAAAAGTCCTGTTCTTCCAGATGAGGCGTCAAGAGCCAAATTACAGGAAAAACCGTCAGATAAGTTTGTTGAGAAATACGAGGATTACATTCATCTTGGATATATTGAGTGGAAAAAACAATATGAAGAACTTGAAAGAGCCGGGAAAATTCCTTTGCTTTTCATTATGACCACAGAAACAAAAGAAAGCGATGAAATCTCAGAATATCTTAAAAATAGGTATCCTGAATTTAAAAACTCTGTTTTGGTTATTCATACAAATAAGAGCGGGGAGATTAATGAGAACATTAGAGCTAAGCAAGCAAAGACAGAATTAGAGAACCTAAGAAAAGCAGCCGATAATGTGGACAAAGGTGACAGTCCTTATAGAGCAATTGTATCAGTTTTAATGCTTCGGGAAGGTTGGGATGTGAAAAATGTAGCTACTATTGTAGGATTAAGACCTTATTCATCTAAAAGTAATATTTTACCGGAACAAACTTTAGGTAGAGGTATCAGAAAAATGTTTGGCTTTGATGTAAAAGAGGAATTGGTAGTAATAGGAACTTCTGCTTTTATAGATTTTGTTGAGTCAATTAAACAAGAAGGAGTTGAGCTTGGATACAGAAAGATGGGCGAAAACACCATCTCTAATACCCCTATTGTTATTGAGCCAGATAAGGAAAATAGACATAAGAATTTAGAAGAATTAGATATTTCCATTCCAGTTTTGACCCCAAGAATTTATAGAGAATACAAAAAACTGGAAAATATAGATATTTCAGGATTTGAATTTAAACCTATAAAAATAAAGCAGTTCTCAGAGGAAGAGAAAAAAGAGATTGTTTTTGAGGATTTAGACCGTAAATTTTCTCATAAGATTATTTTTGATAGAACAAATCTGGATTATAGAAGTGTAATAAGGTTCTTTACCAACTCAATCTTAAAAGAAAGCAGGCTTTTCAGTGGTTTTGATATCTTATATCCAAAAGTTAGAGACTTTATTAAATATCGTCTATTCGGTGAAGAAGTGAATATAGAAAATTTGAATATTTTAAGAAATTTATCGGAAATTGAAGCCAAAAAGACTATTTTCAGTGCATTTAAAAAAGCAATTGATAATCTCACAATAACAGATAGGGGCAGCGCTGAGGTAAAAAACTATATAAAATTAAGGGAAGTTAAACCTATGGTATTTAATAACCAGGAATATATAACTCCTAAAAAGTCTGTGTTTAACAGAATTATAGGAAATCATTTTGAATTGGAATTTGCAAACTTTTTAGATACCTGCCCTGATATTATCTCTTTTGCAAGAAATAGCTACAATATCAAGTTTAAGATGGAATATCAAGGAGAGGATGGCAACATCCATGATTATTATCCTGATTTCGTTGTAAAGCAGGACGAGAAGAATACCTATATTGTAGAAACAAAGGGGAGAGAAGATTATGATGATAGAAGAAAGATCGAGAGATTAAAGATCTGGTGTGCGGATGTAAATGCTAATCAAGATAGATTTGTTTATCTTCCTGTTTATGTAAAGCAGGAAAGATGGGATCAATACAAAGATGATATTAAAACATTTGGAGATGTGATAAAGATTTTTAAAGTTGACTTTTCTTGAAAAAAGACATAGAATAAATCAAAATGGGTAAATTATGGGAAGAACATAGCATTAAGAACAAAAGGGAGGGAATAATGGCTAAAATAAATATGACAGGAAAGGACCTTCTTCTATTATTATTATATGCTCCTGGAACTACCAGAAAATCCAATGAGCCAATAAGAGGTAGAACCAGATTAATGAAGCTGATTTTTATCTTTGAACGGGAGATTTACAAAGTTTTCGAATTTGACCGCATAATCGCCGAAGACAATTTACCTGGATTTTTGAAATATTATTTTGGTCCGTTTTCTCATGATGTATTCAATGATATTGAATTCTTCAAACAAATTAGGTTCATTCAAGTTACTACAGATGAAAAATCTGATGTAACTCCCGAAGAAGAGGAAGAATATAGATGGTGGGAAGACAACATCTCATTACCTATTAATGATATATCTCAGTATACGGAAGAAATTTTTGAACTGAGTGATAAGGGAATGAAATATGTTGAAACGGAAAAACTATATGCGTCTCTATCTGAAAAGCAGCGCAATATTCTACAAGAATACAAGAAAAAGTTTAATAGTGCGCCCCTCTATGCTATACTTCAATATGTCTATAAGAAGTATCCAGAAATGGCAGAACGTTCCAAGATAAAAGATAAGTACTCCTATTAAAAAACCTTATTTATTCTGTTAAAAATGAAACTCACACTTGACCAAATAATCAATATAGTCAATGTTTTCTTAGCTGTAGTCCTTTTCTATTCAGAAAGGTCTAATAAGCTGGGAAAAGAGATAAGCGATAATGTACAACTGTTGCTAAGTACGGGAATTTCGAAAAGAGCGTTCTTGTTAGTGAAATTTTTCCATACAGTTCTCGGAGGGGGATTACTCCTGAATCAAGCATATCTTACTGATGAGAACCCATTCAAGAATTTGCTCAAAGATATGGAGCGATATGTAACGAAAGAGATGAGAATAAAAAGGTCCATAGTTATTTAAACAATAACTAGCAAGATTTTGATATTTATCATATCCATATCAGTTATATTGGTTATATTAAGTTTTACTGTTTCAAAAGTAATGCATTGGCTTATTGAATTGAGTATAGTGATACTGATTTCCCAATTCATTATGCTTGCAATCTTAAATAGTGCTAATCAGACAATTAGAAATCTGAGGTCTGACCCAGATTTCATGGAGTAAAAGAAATATTATGACTGAGAAAGAAATGGTAGAAGTTGTTGCTGAAAGATTGAAATCTCAAAAAATTAGAACTTGGACAAGCGTTCCTTTTCTATCTAGATGTATTGATTTGATATACCGCGATGTAGACAATGAAATTGTTGCTGTGGAGTTCAAAAAGCATGATTGGAGAAGAGCAATAAGGCAAGCAAAAGATCACTTGTTAGGTGTTGATTTTTCGTACATTTGCCTTCCTTTAAGAAATATTACTCAGAGGTTGAAGGAAGATTTGGAGGAAAATGGTATAGGGCTGTTTTTTTTTAATCCTGATGGGGAAGATCTATTAAAAGAGACGATCTTGGCAAAAAGGTCAACTTTTATATGGAGCGTTAGTCGCTCTTGGCTTGAAAAAACATTACAGCCGCATGCTGTTAATTTGCAAAAGGAGGAAGCAAATGATTCCTAAAACACTTCCACTCAAACCATGGCATATGATTAGATATGGAATAAGTCCGGAGCAAAAATACTTCTCTAAGGAATTTATAGGCACCTACGACGTCCTGGTATTTAATGGTAATATGATTGCTCATATTCCAACTGCAATTGCTAAATTCATTGGAGACAGGTTAGGAATAAAAGAATTTATCATAGACCCTCTGACACATGCATTTCAACATAATCCAGAGAAACTAAGCACAAAAGACACGGATGGCAAGCTGGTTCTCAAAAGTTCTATTGTTAAGATGGCAAAAGCTTTTGGTGCACCAATTGAAGATAAAGTAAACAAACACGAGACTATTTTGCCAAAAGATTTTAAAGATACAGAATTAAGAAAAGATTTTTGTGGAAGAGTACTTAGATTTCAAAAAGATACTATTCAAGAACAGGCAGATAAGCAGGACTTTATGAAATACTATAAGTTCATGGGCATTAACTCAATAGAGCCAATCCTTCTCATTGCACCTTATTTTTATATGACGGAGAATACTATCGATAAATGGATAGATTTGAACATAAAATTTATAAACCTATCTAAGGAAATTTTCCCAGATAAACTCATTTTCGCCCAACTTGTGATTTCTTCAGAGATTTTATCCAATGAAAATAAGCTTACAAAAATCATTAAAAAATATGGCAATACCGACTGTGACGGAATATTGGTTTGGATAAATGAATTTCCTGAACACGAGGTGGGTTTTTATCTTCTTAAAGGATTCATACAATTAGTAAAGTCTTTGAATAAAGACTACACCAAAGAAGTATATAATCTCTACGGTGGATATTTCTCAGTGTTACTGACGAGTATCCCTCAACAATTCAAACTCTCTGGTGTCTGCCACGGTTTAGAATATGCAGAAGATAGAGGGGTTATTCCAGTGGGAGGAGGATTGCCTGTATCCAAGTTTTATTATCCCCCGTTACACAAACGGATAAGACACAATGAGGTTGTCAGAATATTACGTCACGAAGGATATTTGGATAATCCAGAGACATATTACAAAAACGTCTGTAACTGTCGAGTGTGTCGAGAAACATTGAAAGAAGACATATCCAAAAACTTTGGCAAATACGGAGAAGCAAGACCCATAACATTTCGAAGGAAAAATCAAATTGTTACTCTAAACTATCCTTTACCAAAGACAAGAGACCTTTGTTTGCGACATTATCTACACAATAAAGAGAAGGAATTCAAGGAAGTGCAAGATCTGACAAAAGAAGGAGTTATAACTAATCTTAAGAAGAACCTAAACACCTGCGAGAGATTGTTTGGATTGGAAGAGTCAGCTGTCTACTGCAAAGATTGGATAAGAGTGTTGCGAAACAAAGAATTAGTATGACAGACAGGGCTGAATTCAATGTTTTGTTCTTCCAGATATTTAGTATACTAACAAAGTAACTATGCTACAAGATAAAAATAGCCTATCAGCTCAGGAAAAGGAACAAGTTGCAACCTTAATTAAAGAGGGGAAGAGTATTCCTAAAGATTTGTTGTATAAGATGACGAAGAATAATGAGGATGTATTTTTATTTTGGAATGGGAGAAGCGAAAGCAAGATACTCTGCAGACGATAGATATTGATATTAGGTGAATTATTGTCTCCTGTAGCAGTAAATACAGGGCAAATCTTTACCATACTTGTTGACATAGAGCTAAATGTGGTTGACTTTTTGATAGGAGAACAAAAATAAACAAAAGGAGGTAATCTCATGGCAAAAAGAGATAAATCTGGAAGTCTAAAAGGGGCAATTGCCAAAAGAGTACAGGCAAAAAATCCTGTAACTAATAGGTGGGTGAAAATAGATACTCGAACTGGTAGAATAGTCGATCATAAAAAATCTCTAGGGCCTTATAAGAGTATTAGAAAGAAATAAATGATAATATGTCCGTTAACCTTAGATGAATGTAGTAAGCTAATTACCCCCTTTCCTAAAACTGCTTTCATAATGTCGCCCTCCAGAAAGAAAACTACCCCAGAATTGCAGGAAGTCATTGAAAATATCAAATCTACCTTAAATAAGCATTCGCTGAAATATATTGAGGGTTCAACAATTATAGATTATGGAGATTATTTATGCTCAATTTGCAAGTATATTTTAGGTTGTACTTTCGGGGTTGCAGTATCAAGTATAGATATTTCGAAATCTACGCTCTGCAATATCTTCTGGGAAAAAGGATTAATGGAAGGATTTGGTAAACCTGTTGTTCTACTTTTAGATAAAAATAGAAATCTCCCTTCAGATTTTGTTCGTACTTTTACGATATTTTTTGATCGCAAAGATTATTTAAAAAAATTTAGTGGGTTGATTCAAAGACTGAAAGAACGAAGAAAATATTATTCCGATGTTTTGGGAGATATTGCTTTTCAATCTGGAGATTATGAAAAAGCTGGTAGATATTTTCAAGAAGCATATTTAATTGAAGAAAACCCAGAAGACATGAAAAAAATAGAACAGCTTGTTAAAACATTGGAAAAAACTACAAATATTCCACCAGGATTTAAAAAACGATTACATCAAAATTTATTAGCATTCAAAAAAGGAATAGATTCAATGAGGTTTAACTATGCTGCAAGATAAAAATAGCTTATCAGATAAAGAAAAGGAACAGGTGATTGCTTTAATCAAAGAAGGGAAAACTATTCTTAAGGAACTTTTATATAGAATGTCAAAGGATGATGAGGATGTATTTTTATTCTGGAATGGGAGGAGCGAAGAGGTAACTAATGCAGTTTTGCCTTTCCATTCCATTGAATATATGGATGAGCCAAGAAAAGAAGTGAGCAAAAACTTACAGTTAGGGTTATTTACCACTGATTATAGAGGCAGGCAATTAAAGGGCTGGACAAATAAACTTATCTGGGGAGATAATAAACTAATTTTATCTTCTCTGGTAAATGGACCTTTAAGGGAGGAGATTGAAAAGGAAGGTGGTCTGAAACTAATTTACATAGATCCCCCTTTTGCTGTAGGCGCTGATTTTTCTTTTGATATTAAAATTGATGGCGATGAGGTTACAAAAAAGCCAAGTATAATAGAGGAAATTGCCTATCGTGATACCTGGGGCAGAGGTATTTCATCTTATCTTGCTATGATGTATGAAAGATTAAAACTGATGCATGATTTATTAGCAGATGACGGTAGTATTTATGTGCATTGTGATTATCGGGTAAACTCTTATTTGAGATTGATTTTAGATGATATTTTTGGAGAGAATTTTGTAGCAGAAATTATTTGGAATTATTCTTGGGGAATTAGGACTGACAAAAAATGGAATTATAAACATGATTATATTCTAATGTATTCTAAAAACAATAAATTTATTTTTAATGCAAATGATGTTTTAGAAGAAAGAACAATGTCTGAAAGCACTAAAAAAAGGTTAGAATACAAAGGAGCTATGATAAAAGATTGGAACAAAAGAGGGAAAATTGAAAAAGCTTTGCCAACAGATGTATGGCAGATTGCAATAATTAATGCAATGGCAACAGAAAGATTGAATTTCCCTACCCAAAAGCCAGAAGCCTTGGTTGGACGGATTATCAAGGCCTCCTCCAATGAAGGTGATTTAGTAGCTGATTTCTTTTGTGGCAGTGGAACAACCTGTGCTGTTGCAGAAAAACTTAACAGGAAATGGTTCGGTGCAGATTTGGGCAGGTTTGCTATTCATACTACAAGAAAAAGAATGATTGATGTGCAAAGGGAATTGAAAAGAGAAAATAAGCCTTACCGAGCATTTGAGATTTTAAATCTTGGTAAATATGAAAGGAAGTATTTCCTTGGTATCAATACCGACTTATCAGAGGAAGAGCAGCAGCGCCAACTTGAACAAAAACAGGAGCAATACACAAATTTAATCTTAGAAGGATATAAGGCGAAAAGGGTTAAAGGATTTAAAATTTTGCAGGGGCAAAAAGGGCAGCGATTTGTGTATGTGGGTCCAATAGATTTCCCTGTTACTAAAGCAATTATTGATGATATTTATAAAGAGTGCCAAGAAAAGCTAATTACCAATGTAGATGTTTTAGGATTTGAATTTGAGATGGGATTAAAACCTTATGTTGAGCAGGAAATGAAAGATGCAGGAGTAAATCTGAAATTAAAGAACATTCCAAGAGAAGTATTTGATAGGCGAGCAGTAGAAAAAGGACAGGTGAAATTTTATGATGTTGCTTATCTTGAGGTTGAACCAATTATAAAAGAAAGAGTAGTAAAAGTTAAGCTGAAGGACTTTATTACTTCTTTTACTCAAGATGATTTAGAAGAAATTGAGCAATCTATGAAAAAAGGCAGTAATAAAGTTGTTATTGAAGATGGGAACATTGTAAAACTCACAAAGGATAAAAATGGCATTTTAAAAAGAGAAGTTTTAACAAAAAAATGGACAGATTGGATTGATTATTGGGCAATAGACTTTAACTATCAAGATAAAAAAGAGACTATCAGGATTGGAAGAAATGGAGAGGCAAAAGAGGTTTGGACAGGGAATTATATCTTTGAAAACGAATGGCAATCATTCAGACAGAAGAAAAATCCAGAATTAGAGCTTATCTCTGCGCCATACACTTATAAACAACCTGGCAGATATAAAATAGCGGTAAGAGTTGTAGATATATTAGGTCAAGATACTCTGCAAACAATAGATATTGATATTGGATAAATTTTTTGCTTCGTAAAAGAAAAGGGAACGGTTCTATTTTCATATCTAAAATCTTGGCCACTATAAAAAACCCATTGGTAGTTGTTACCTCTGGCCAAAATGAGAAGAATACCTTTTTCTGGTGAAATACGGGCAATCCTGGGCATAAAATTAATTTCCTTTTATAATAAAATTATAGCCCTGGCATAAAGAATATCTAGGAAAAATAGAATCATCCCTTTTTTCTATTTTCCCTACGTTGTTCGGAATACTTCCTTCCAAGAGTTGCAAGGAAGTATAAAAAGAATAGTCAATCAGCCACTATCCAAATTTTAATAGAATTTTAAAACAAATGAATGGGTAATTTAAATAGCGTATAACTTATAGGATTTTTCCTAAATACCGGGATTTTTCAGGACGTGACAGAATAACAAAGGATAACGGAATGAGAAGGTATTTTATTACTTACGTAGATATTTTAGGATTTGAGAAAAGAGCTAGGAAGGATACGGAAAAAACTACTATAGGGTCTGAGGAGGTAAGAGAAGTCTATAGGGAAAGAATTGAGAATAGATTGAAAGAATTAAGCGTCGTAGGGACTCAGAAAGAGTACCCTAAAAAAGAACGAAATATAGCTTTTCATGTTGAGCAGGTGACCCTTGATAGCTGGTTGCTTTTTACCAATGATATCTGGAATGCCTTCAAGAGTATCGGCAAAGTATTAGAGGCTGGACTCCCCATGGAAATTGTCATTGGAATCAGAAAATTCAAGGAATCTCAAAGTAGACAGGAGCTTATTGTGCTCAGAGATGAAACAATAGATTATCTTAAGAGTGACATATCGAATTCTTATCGAAAAATGGTAGGTAAAAACATTGAACAAACTTTTGTTCTGGTTTCAAAGAAAGCATACGAAAGTATAGATTTCTCAAATATATCTCATGGCAAGCTCTATAAATCTTCGAAAGGAGAACAATTTTATCTTATTGAAAAAAATCAGTTTGAAAGAATATTGACATCACTTAAATTCCTTGAAAAGTTGGGATCGAAAAGGCCGGAGTACAGAGAGATAGATACCTTATACACAAAACCTAAGAATTACGAGGATATTATAAAAACTTTGAAGATCCACAATATCGTTTTTATTGTAGGCGATGCAGGGATGGGTAAAACATACACTGCTATTAAGCTCCTTTCTGACTATTATAAAGAAGGCTATGAGCCTATCTATATTCGTGAGGAACAGAGAGAATTGCAATGGACGTTTATTAAAGAAAGGCAAGAACTTGAAGGGAAAGCGGTATATCTCGAAGATCCTTGGGATAAAGTCGAGTTCAAGAGCACTGGAGGCCTTTTTAGAGATGTGGGAAAGTTGATTCGGGAAGTCAAGGGATGTAATTGCAAAGTGATTATATCCTCAAGAGAAAAAGTATTTAGGGAGTTTATAAAAAGAAAGGAAACTGTGGAGGACACATACTTATATGCACATATTTTGAGTTTAGGTTCAACGTATACGAAGAAAAAACTAATCCACATGTTGAGAAAATACATCGATGTTTTTAAACCAATGTGGAGCGAAAATGTACTATTAAAAGGAATTGCAATTGAATTTGCACAGCAAAACCTTAATACTCCAATGAGTGTCAAGCAATTTGTGGAAAACACTATGGATGCAAAAAATAAAGAAAATTTGCTTACAGGAGGCGAAAAGGCGGCTGAAGAAACAAGAATATCTTTTGCCAGAGAAATCGAAGAGATGTTTCGGAAAGGATTATATGATTATCTTGTTTTTTTAAGTTTTCCATGCATGGGAGGAATGAATGTTGAAATTGCAGGACTTTGCTACTGGAAAGTACTGAACGAGTTAAAAAAGTTAGGATATGACTTGATCAGGGCTAAGGAATTCGATGCCTTAATCGAGGAATTTAGCAATGTTGTAGAAATTCACACAGAATCTAACTGGTTGAGATATATCCATCCGCTATATAAAGATGCTTTTGGAAGTACTTTGGTATACGAGGGCAAACCTACTGATATTTCTAAAAAAATATTCTTTAAAGTTTTTGCCAAACTTTCTGAAAATGACCAATTTTCTAAGCATATTTCGTGGAATATATCAAATTATTTTAACAAACTTCCAGAGAAAGGAAGGGATAAACTACTTGTTAAGCTCTCAGAAAAAGACCATAGCGGTGTCGCATGGACTATTATAACTCATTTTAGCAAGGTATCTAAGGAGTTACAAAATCTTCTTCTTGAGCTTTCCGAAAAAAACGATGCAGCTATTCAAATTGGGTTAGCCATAGTACATAATTTTGATCAACTTCCTATAGTGCTAAGGAATAAATTCTTGTCCAAGTTTGTTGAGAGAAATCAAGCTACTGAGATTCTTGCTAAAGGTATTCGTGATAATTTCGGGGGACTTCCTGAAGAAGTAAGAAATAAATTGCTGGTCAAGCTTGCAGAGAAGGATCAAGCTGCTTCTAGCGTTGCCGTAGTTGTATTAGAAGAATTCGAGAAACTTCCCGAGAAGATAAGAAATGAGTTGCTCCTTAGGCTTTCTTTGAAAGAACAGGCTGTTCGCAATGTTGCTAGAGCTGTAGCAGATCATTTTGATTTGCTACCAGAGGTTTTAAGGAATGAATTACTATTAAAACTCTCTAAAAAGGTAAAACCTGCTTGGCCTATTGTTAGAGCTATAGCAAATCATTTCAATGAACTTCCTAAAAATGTAAGGGACTTGCTAGATGATTTGCAAGAGCCTCTAAAATTTGAAATTCAGTCTCTAGCACGTTGGTCACCTTTGCAAGCAATAAGGGTAATTTCAAATGTGAGATCGAAAATTGACCCGAATTTTGCACTCAAAGTATTAGACAAATTGAGCCAAAGTGAGGATGAAAAGATACGAACGAATGCGAAGATATTAATGAATTCTATATGGTCTGATTTATAAGAACGATAAATAATATAAAAAATAATTGTGATTCTTAAAGGATATCAATAGATCTTATATTCTCGTTCGCTATCGTCATACACTGAGGTAGAGGGTATGCAACTTTGTCGTAGAGCTCTGCCTCCTCTATGAGAGAAAAAAAGAGAAAAGGGAACGGTTCTATTTTCATATTTAAAATCTTGGCTACTATAAAAAACCCATTGGTGATTGTTACCTCTGGCCAAGATGAGAAGAATACCTTTTTCTAGTGAAATACGAGCAATCCTGGGCATAAAATTAGTTTCCTTCTATAATAGAATTATAACTACGGCATAGAGAATATCTAATAATAGAACCGTCCCTTTTTGATGAGCAGGGTAATTCGTAGTGAGGATGATTTGAAGCAACTTTGAATGGAATTGAAGGAGTTGTGAAAGGTGTTTTGAAGAAAAATAAAGAAGTAGAACTTTATTAGAAAGAAGGGGAAAGCCATGAAATTTATTGTGGTCTTAAACCAGCCGAAGAGGGAGGAGTGAATGTTTCTGTTCCTGCACTCGATGGCTGTTTTACACAGGGTGAGAGCGAAGAGGAAACTTTGAGGAATGCTAAGGAGGCGATACTTTGCTATTTGGAAGGTAAAGTAGGAATTGCCATTGAAGATTTAAAGAAACTTGTCTGAATAAATGGCTCAAGAAAAGGAATAATACAAAAGCTACATTGAGTTTAAGAAAATTACTGGGGAAAGAAAACCCCCCGCCGTCTTAAAGGTATGACTGCTCAGGAGAATATCAAGGCATGCAGAGACCAATCCTTAGAATGTTATCAACATCGTCCAACTCGGGGACCTAATCTTATCAAGATATTGGCAAGAAACCTCTTTTTGTTAAGAATATAGAAATTCCAGCTTCCTGAAAAAAATTTGACCTTTCAAAAAACTTACCTATACTTACAATGATTACTAATCCGAGAAGTGTTAAAGAGAAAAACTAACGAAATTTTTAAAACATGGCAAATATTCACTATTTGGAAAAATAACTATTACTGTAATCCAATATAAGAAATATCTTGAATGATGTGAGTTTTAAAAAATGGGGTGGAATTATTATCAGCGGATTGATTCTGGGAATGGTTTTTTTTGCCTTCTCCATCCAGGCAAGGGCAGCTTTGCCTCTTCAGATGAAGTTAAAGATTGGCTTTGAGGATCGATACAGAATTGGAACCTGGGCGCCTTTGAGAGTTCTTCTTGAAAATCAGGGACGTTCAATTGAGGGAACTCTTTTAATTAAACTCTCCAGAGAGGATATTCTGGAACAAAAGTATGTTGAGACCCTCTATTCTATCCCCATCACCCTCCCCAACTCTTCCAGGAAACTTTACCAGGTCAATGTGCTTTTAGAATCAGATGTCCACTCTCTAAAGGTTTTATTGCTCGCTGATGAAAACATTCTAATCGAAAGAGAAATTCATCTGGAGCGCTTTTACAGTAAAGATGGATTTATCCTCGTGGTCAACAGGACTCACTCTGGATTTGATTTTTTGAATCCTCTAAAAGTGGAAAAGATGAGGCGGGTGCTTTATGTTGATCCAGATGAACTTCCCGATAGATGGATAGGTTATGATGCAATTCAGGCCTTAATTCTGGATGATGTAACCTTGGTTGAGTTAACCCATGCTCAACAGAAGGCTATCAAAATGTGGCTGTCCTCCGGAGGGACCCTGATCATCACGGCAAGAGGTGGCTACGGAAAGTTCAAATCTCCTCTTCTGCTTGACTTACTCCCGCTCAAGTCCTTAGAGAAAACTTATCTGAGTTCTCCATTTCCCTCCTTAGAGGAAAGATACGGATCTTTAGAAGAATCTCCTCGAAGAATCGAGTTATGGAAAAGTCAATGGCAGGAGGGTGATGTGTTAATAAGGGAGAAAGGCGTCCCTTTGTTGGTGAGATTAAAGAGGGATCAGGGAAGAATATTCTTTTTGGCCTTTGACTCCTTTCAGCCTCCTTTTAAAAACTGGTCGGGAATTCCTTACCTATGGAATGAAATGCTCACAGAGGAGATTGCCTATCCCCTTTTCTCTCAAGGAATCCTGGACGCCATTGCAAGCCATTCCTTTTCCTGGCAGAGAAGACTTTATCCAGGACTAAAAGAGCTTGCTATTTTTATTTTACTCTATCTTCTCCTTCTTGGTTTTTTCTCCTGGCAAAGAATAAAGGGGAAATCTCCCCGGAAAATGACAATAGGTCTGGTTATTATCACACTCTCCTTTATCAGCATCTCTTATTTGATGGGAGCGAGGATACGGGAAAAGAACACCTCCTTGCGGCAAATAAGCATCTTTTACCAAAAACAGGGAGATTCCCTGGCAAGGACCGTAAGTTACCTCAACCTATTTTCTCCGTATCTTCAGTCTGTAGAGCTGAAATTCGATGAAGAAAGATGTTTCGTGAGTTCTCCACTGATACCTGAGCAAGAAAGACTATTTAATAATCTGATGGTTTACCCTGGAGAGGGGAAAATTCGCTGGAGCTCCACCTTTACTCCACCATGGTCCTTTCATGTATGCCGCCTGGAAACGATTCTTCCTTTTTCTATTAAAGTAAGGATCAGGGAAGAAAAGGAAATTACAACAGTACACCTGGAGAACTTGAATCCCTTCCCCCTCAAGGATATACTGCTTCTGCACGAGGACAGGAGCTCCTTTTTAGAGGAACTTTCTCCCTCAGGGAGGGCCGATTTAATTCTAAAAAAGAGAGAGAAATTTACCCTTTCGAGTTACGTACGGAAGATCGGGCAAAAAGACTCTGAATCTGATGCTGAATTAAGAGGTCAGATTTTCCAGCAAATCTGGGGCCTTGGAATGCCCTTGAAGGAGGTAATTACCAGATTTCCCGTGCTGCTGGCCTGGTTTGAGAAGTCTCCTCAAGCTGTGGTCGGGACTGACCAACGGTGCAAACTTAGCTTTACTGGTCTATTGATAATGCCCATTACTCTTTCTCAACCATGATAAAGGTAACTATTTGGCCACAGATTTACACAGATAAACACGGATAAACTTAAACACCAGATTGCAAATATTAGAAATATGCAGTGATAATGAACCTGGTGACCTTTTAGCCTTTTGCATGATAGTAAAAGAAAAATATCAGCGTCCATCCGCGGATAGAGAAGTTACTAGTAGACAAAAATTGAAAGTGAGGAAACTATTAAATAGCTATTTGGTCTAATTAGTAATTACACAGTTATATTTTTTAGTGAATCCAGTGTTTTTCAATGGATAATTTCTTAAAGTAACCCGGTGTTCTCTGTGGTTAATTTCTAACACTGCCATAGAGAAGGTAGGGGGAGAAAATGGAAAAATTTCGATTCATCCTAATTAACGATTTAAAAGTCTATATGAGGGATCGAGCATTCCTCAAGGCTCATCTTTTATATCTGGTGATACTTTCCCTGGTGGTGATCCTTGGCTGGCCTGGTGGTGCTTTCCCGAGCTTCCAAAGGCCATGGGTTTTTTTAGCCCTCAGTTATGCCCAGATAATTATCCTGAGCTACATCAGTGGAAGGTTAGCGGTGCAGTCTTCTTTTATGGGCGAAGCGAGCCTTGGCGATTGGCTAAGGTATACCCATATTAGCCCAATGGATATAGCCCTGGGAAGATTCCTGGGGATCTTCCTCTATACTCTACTTATGTTTTCTTCCTCGCTGCCACTTGTAATTCTGTGTTATTTTATAGGAGGGGTATTTCTAAAATCAGCGTTGATCATTTACGCTCTTTTGCCACTTTTTCTCATTACCTTCATCAACTTTGGTCTTCTTTTCACTCTTATGTGGCGGGAGTATTTTTCAGTCTTCATATTAAATCTACTCAGCCTCTTCTTTGTATTGGGGCTTTTCTTGACCAGGACAGGCTGGCGAGAACTTTTTTACCTAAATCCCCGATTTATCCTGTTTGTCTTTATCTTATCGTTTTTTGCATTTTTTGCCTTTGTGATAAGTTTAAGAAAGATGGTAGCGACTTAACCACTGATTTACGTGAGATGAATACAGATAGTATTAATCTTAAGAAGAACCATTCAATAATTATTCGTGATAATTAGTGGTTGAACTGCTACGAAAGATGAAGGATTAACCTATGAAAATCGAAGAAATATTAGCCGCGAAATTATTAGAGTTTGAGCAAAGAATCCACTCTGTTCAAATAGGCAAAGATGTGACTACCTCTCTTTGCTATGGCCTAAGCGTCTACCTTGCCCTCTATATTCTGGGTAAATTCATCTTCCTTCCCCTGAACTGGTTAGTTTTTTTTCTTGTAATTTGTGGGCTGAGCGTAGTCATAGGCTTATTTGTGGAAAAATGTCGCCACATCTGTCCATTTTCGGTAGCCTGTCGTGTGGATGAAACTCTGACATCAAAGGAAAGAATAAGCACGGCCTGGGAGTATAAAGATCAGAAAAGATCAAATAAATTAGTGCCCCTTTTGATCAAGGATACTGTAGGGCACCTACAGGGAGTTAAGGCTAAAAAGGTATTTCCCTATCAATGGCTTAAAAGGGGTAAATACGTACTATATATATCCGCAGGTATTCTGCTGGTCTCATTTACCAGCCATCTTCCCCTTCCCTCTTTGAAAGAGATCGCATCATCTACTTCTACTTCCCTTCAAAAAGAAGGCCAATCCTTGATGAGATTTTCCAAAAAGCTCACAGAAAAAGAGCAGTTAGAACGTCTGGAGCAAGAAAGACAAGCACCAGGCTTAATCGAACAGATGAGACAGTTAGGGGATGAGATGCACCGTAGGGAATTGGAGGAAGAGGGAGCTTTCCAAGCCTATAATTCCCTGGAAAGTGAGGTCAGCCAGGCCATACACATAACTCAAAACGAGCTCTTGAATAAATTAAAATCTCTTGCCGAAGAGGGAGGAGGGGACTCCATTGATGAGAAAAAACTCTCTCAGGTAAAGGAAGCTCTTCAAAAAGAGGACTATGAAAATTTAAGAAAGCTCCTGGGAGAGGCCTCAATGAAGCAAACAGGTAAAGATGAAAGTGAGGAAATCTCCAGCTACCTAAAAGAACTGGAAGCCTTAAGTGCAATGAGGCAGGCCCTAAGGGAAAGCCGCCAGCGGTTACACAGGGATCTTCCTGAAGAGAAAGATGAGAAAGGGATAGTTAGGACATTTAACAGGGAAGGAGATGACCTTGCCTCCGGAGAAGGTAATGCCGAAGGATATGGTTCGGCTAAAGATGAGGATTCTCTCCTCGAGTCAGAATTAGCCAAAAGATATGCCTCTCTTCCAGGGTACTCTTCTTCCTGGCAAATTCAAGAGGAAAAAGTGCTCGAGTTTGATGAAGAGGGAAATTTAGTTAAAGTAAAGGGACAATTTGACCAGGGATCTCTTTTAATGGGCTTTTTAAGAAATATCTCCCGTTCCTCGGATAAGCCTGGCCTTCCAACACAAGAGGCTTTTATTTCCTATGGGAAGTTGATGATGAATAAATTAGCTGGTGAGAAAATTCCACTCTCCTATAAGGAGCAGGTAAAAAAATACTTTTCTTCTCTGGAGCCAGAATGAGATGAAAAACACGATATAAGGGGATAAAATGACTGAATTAGAAAGGGTTGAAAGATTTCAAGAAGAGGTGGAAAAAGTGGTAAATGAGGTGAAAAGAGTAATTGTGGGACAGGAGGAGGTTATTGAGGGAGCGATCGTAGCCATTCTCTGCAATGGTCATGTCCTCCTGGAAGGAGTTCCTGGCCTGGGTAAGACCCTTCTGGTTAAATCTATATCCCAGGTTCTCGATCTGAGGTACTCCCGTATTCAGTTTACTCCTGATCTTATGCCTGCCGATATTATAGGGACCAACATTATTATACAAGGAGGGGGGGGAGATCGCTTCTTTAAATTTCAGAAAGGGCCTATCTTTGCTCAAATTATTTTAGCTGATGAGATAAATCGAGCAACTCCCAAGACACAGTCGGCACTTCTTGAGGCTATGCAGGAACAAAAGGTCACCGTGGCCGGGGTAACTCGTGAGTTAGGACAACCCTTCTTTATTCTGGCCACTCAGAATCCCATAGAAATGGAGGGAACGTATCCCTTGCCTGAAGCTCAAGTAGACAGATTCTTTTTTAAGTTGAAGGTCGAATATCCCTCCCCCCTTGAACTGCAGGAGATCGTCAACCGAACCACTGTTCGAGAACTACCTATCCTCGATAAGGTTATCGATGGAGATGAGCTTAGACGAATTCAGCTACTGGTTAGAAAGATACCTGTAGTCTCTCACGTTCTTGACTACGCTACCCGACTGGTATTAGCCACACAACCTCGCTCCTCATTTGCCACAGAGAAGGTTAAAAAGTACGTTCGTTACGGGTCCAGTCCAAGGGGAGCTCAGGCATTAATTTCGGCTGCTAAGGCCAGCGCCTTCAGGGAAGGAAGATTCAACATTAGCTTTGCCGACATCAAAGAAGTAGCCCTGATCAGCCTTCGCCACCGCATCCTTTTAAACTTTGAGGGAGAAGCAGATCAAGTCGATGCAGATGAGTTAATTGAGGATATAATTCAGTTAGTTTCAGAAAAGATAAAAGTTAGACGTAGAAAGTAAAAGGATAAGAAGAAGGATAAGGTTGAGGTTGAGAAGAAGATTAAGGATAAGATCAAGAAGAAAGATTCTCATAAGAGAGCACAGAGGGGAGAGAAAATGTGATGTGTAATGTGTAAAAACCTTGTTACTCATCACTCATTACAATTTTTTGTGTTCTCTGTGGTCAAGTTTTGACAATACACTATTTACAAAAAGGTTATAATTATGGCAAAATTGCTTTTCGATAGTAAGTTCTTACACCAGTTGGGGTCGTTAAAACTCCTCAGTAAAAGGGTGAAAAAAGTCCACTTTCAGGGAGAGAGGGGGGGAAACAGGCCAGGCAGTGGACTGGAGTTCATCGATTATCAGCAATATCAGCCGGGCGATGATTACCGCTACATCGACTGGCATCTTTTCTCACGTCTGGACCAACTATTTATCAAGCTCTTCGTCGAGGAGGAGAGCTTGAGGGTTTTCCTCCTCATCGACCAAAGTGCATCTATGTCCAGTGGTAATCCCTCAAAGCTGGATTATGCCTCTAAACTTGCAGCATCACTGGGCTATATTGCCTTGATAAATTTAGACGAGGTGGGTGGGGTCAGCTTTTCCTCTTATCTGGAGAAATCTCTTCCTGCAGCTCGGGGAAGATTTCAGATCTTTCACCTTTTTGAATTTCTTCAGGGGCTACATTCCGGGAAGAGAACTAACCTTAACTTTTCCCTGAGTGAGTTCACTCGGGGGCAAAGACAGCCAGGGATAGCAATTATCTTCAGCGATCTGCTCGATCCTGATGGATATGAGAAAGGATTGCTTGCCCTGAAAAGTCGGGGTTGGGAGGTCTCTTTAATCCAGATCCTGGAGGAAAACGAAGTGGAACCCCTGGTAAAAGGAGAGGTGGTATTGATCGATCAAGAGACTGGTCAACGAGTGGAAACCATTATTGACGAGACAATTCTAAAGGGATATCAAGGGGAGATGAAAAATTTTCTTCAAGGAATTGAGTCCTTCTGCACGCACTACCAGATTAACTATCTACGAGTTACAACCTCCCTGCCTCTTTCTGAATTAATCTTTACACACTTAAGAAAGGCGAGGATTTTAAAATGAACATTTTCAACCCCTCTGCCTTTTACCTTTTACCGCTTCTGGGAGTAATCCTGTTTTTTTATCTATTAAAGGGAAGGGCAAGAGAGATTAAGGTCTCCAGTATTCTTTTTTGGCAAAATGTTCGCCAAACCCTTACCTCTCAGCATATTCGCTGGCGATTGCCACCTGAACTTCTCTTGTTTCTCCAGTTGGCCATCTTCGGCATCCTCATTATGGCCTTAGCCCAAATTTTTCTCAATTTGAAGGGAAGAGGAGATGAATACCTGGCCATAATTATGGATACCACGGCAAGCATGAAGGCAATGGATATTACTCCTGATCGCTTAAGTGTAGCTAAAAAAAAGGCTCGGGAACTCATCAAGCAGCTTCCTCGAAAGACAAAAATAGCCTTAATTCAGGCGGATGATCATCCACATCTCCTGGTAAACTTTTCCGATGATCGAACTTTCCTTTTGAAAAAACTGGAAAATCTTACCGCCCTGGATGTAAAAGGAGACGAAGAAGTGGCTTTAACACTGGCCGCCTCACTATTACCCGCTGGCAGTCGAAGGAGAATTCTCTTTTTCACTGACGGGGCTTTTAAGGTTAATCCCGATTCTGTGCCTCAGGAGGCAAGGTTAGTCCCTTTTACCAGCACGTCACCTCACAACATAGGAATCACCTCACTGCAGATAAGGCCAAAGATAATTGGTGGGAAGGACTATGAGATCCTGGTCAAGATGGGAAACTTCTCCCCTCAAGAGGAGATATTCTCCCTCAAACTCTGGATGGGAGAGGAAATTATATCTAATAAAAAACTGAGTCTTCTCCCTCAGGAGGAAGATGAGTATATTCACTCGGTGGAAGTTGGGAAAAAGTTTATTTTAAAGGCAGAGCTTGAGTCCCATTCCCGGGATGATCTTGCCATTGATAATGTCGCTTATGCCGTATTTGACCCCTTCAAAAATCTGAATGTGCTTTTGGTAAGCCAGGGAAACTTATTCCTGGAAACCGCTTTAAATGCTTATTCCTGTGTTAACCTCTATATAAAGGATAGGGTCTTTGGTCAGGAGATCTCCAATTACGATTTAGTGATCTTCGACGGTATCACTCCTCCTGTATTGGATCAAGGAAATATAGTCTGCATTGGAACTCTTCCTCCCGGGCTTCTTGCAGAGGAGCCGAATCTTCAGGTAAATCCTGTGCTAACAGAATGGGAAGTTGAGCATTCTCTTTTGCGGTTCGTGGACCTCAGTAATACAAATGTAGAGCGGAGCTTATCTGTTCAGCCTTTTTCCGGAGGGGAGGTGCTTATCAAATCCAGAGGAATCCCTTTAATGCAGACCTGGCAAAAAGAGAACCTGCGTTTAGTTTTTGTCGCTTTCGACCTGTACTACTCCAATTTCCCTCTTCAAGTGAGCTTTCCGATCTTCATCTTCAACCTTCTTCAATGGTTTCACCCCGAGGTCTTTGACCCGGGTTACTATCAGATCCAAACGGGCAAAGGCTTTCCTATTCCACCAGGATACGAAGACGGTGAAGTGGTCATCATTTCCCCCCATAACGAGATCAGTAAATTTGAGAATATCAAACCTCGCTTCATTTTCTCACAGACCAAAACTGCTGGAGTGTACAGGCTTAATGGAGAGCCTCTCTTTGCAGCAAATCTGACTTCTTCAGAGGAATCGAGTCTTTTTAGCCAGGCTGAGCTTCCTCTCTTAGGGAAAGATATTCCAAAACAACTTGAAAGTGGCTTAGAAGAAAGAAAACTAAACCTATCGCTTATATTCATTCTCATTTCATCTCTACTTCTCCTCGCCGAATGGTACCTTTATAACTTTCCCTTAAAAAGGAACAGATAAATGTTAATTCAGTTTTCACATCCCTGGTTTCTCATTTTGGGAGCCGTCCTCCCCTTTGTCTGGTATATCTTTTCTCGAGGTCACCCTGTGCTTTCTCCGCTTAGAAAAAAAATTGCTCTCATCCTTCGTCTGATCATATTCAGTTTTTTAGTGTTGAGCCTGGCCGGGGTTAAGGTACGTCTTCCGACAAATAATGAGAATATCTTCTTTCTCGTGGATGCCTCCGAGAGCATAAGCATAGCTAATAAGGAGCTTACCCGGGATTATATTGAAAACTCACTGCAGGACATAAAAAGGGGAGATTACGCGGGTATCATTGTCTTCGGAAAAGAAGCTCATATCGAATCCCTCCCTCAAACTTACCTTCAGTTCTCCGATTTTCATACCAGGGTAAATCCTCATCAGACCAATATCGAACAAGCCTTGCGGTTGGCAATGGATAGTTTCCCTGAATGGGGACGTAAGAGAATTATCCTCTTAAGCGATGGGGAAGAAACTCTGGGAAAAACAAGCGCTTTGCTGGATTCCCTGAAAAAAGAGAATATCCAGGTAGATGTCCTTCCCATTACCCCTTCAAGAGAGGAAGAGGCTCTGCTTGAAAGGATAATCATACCGCAGAGAGTGAAAAGAGGGGAAAAATTTACGATTAAAGTAATAGCCCAAAGCTCCCAGAACAGTTCTGGAACTCTCAAGCTCTATTGCAATGGACAACTTTTGAACGAGGAAACCATCGACCTAAAGGAGGGAGACAATCTCTTTGTCTTCTGGCAGAGTCTTGATAAAAAGGGATTTTATGCTTATAAGGCAGTTCTCGATATCCGGGCAGATACTATTCCGAATAATAATGAGGTGGGCGGATATACGGTGGTTGAGGGAAAACCCAAATTACTCTTGTTGGCCAATGAGACGGAAAAAAACCCTTACTTTCTTCACCTATTAAAGAACCAAGGATTCGAAATGGAGGTCCGCCTTGCCTCAAATGCACCCTCTTCACCTGATGAGATGCAAGATTACGACGCAATTATCTTACATAATATTTCCGCTTACCAGCTCTCTCATCATCAGATAAACCTCTTGCTCAGATATGTAAGAGATTTAGGGGGAGGACTCCTGGCCATCGGAGGCACGAATAGCTTTGGTCTGGGAGGCTATCAAACTACAGCGTTAGAGGAAGTCCTTCCCGTCTACTCTGGAGCTCAGGAAAGAATCGTCCTCCCCTCTCTTTCCCTGGTCTTGATAACCGATAAATCGGGAAGTATGGGTAGTGGCGGTCAAAAGGACTCAACCTCTTCTCCGAATAAACTGTTGTTAGCTAAAAAGGCAGCCATGGCTGTAGCTAATCTGTTAACCGGTTATGAACATATAGGCGTCTTGAGTTTTGATACAGTTCCTCGATGGACGGTTTCCCTTCGCACGGCATCTGATAAAGATGGTATATCCCGAGGGCTGAGCACCTTGGTAGCCGGTGGTGGTACCTCTCTTTTTCCTGCACTAAAGGAGGCTTTTGATACATTAGAAAAGGAAAGAAGCTTGTCAAAACACATTATCATTCTTTCTGACGGCTTATCCGACAAAGGTGAATTTGAGATGATCGTGAAAAAAATGGCTAATGCGAAAATTACAGTGAGTACAGTGGCTATCGGGGAAGACGCTGACGTAGAGCTTATGAGAAACATCGCCGAATGGGGAAAGGGGAAATTTTACTACACCAATGATGTGCAATCCCTTCCTCGTATCTTCACCACTGAGACCCTCAGAATAAGTCGTCGCTTTACGGTTAACGAGTCCTTCATCCCCTTAATAGATAGAGATAGTCCTATTCTCTCAGAGATTGACCAAAGAAATGTCCCTCCTCTGAATGGTTACGTTGTCACTACAGCTAAAAAGGTCTCCAATGTGCACCTTTCCTCTCCTCGCAAGGATCCTCTCCTTATCACCTGGCGTTATGGACTGGGCAGATCTGCTGTCTTCACCTGTGACCTTGGTAATGCCTGGACAAATGAGTGGCAGGGATGGTCGGAGTATCCTAAAATTCTCGCCAATCTTATGAACTTTATATTACCATCCAGTAAGGGGATTCTTTTTCCTCTGGTGAGAATTACACAGACCCAGGGGCATATTCTCGTCGATGCCATTGATGAGGAAGGGGAATTCGTAAACTTTTTACCCTTGCAGGCCAGCATAGTGAAACCCCGGGACGAAGAAGAAATTGTTTTTCTAAATCAGACCGCTCCTGGCCGATATGAGGGCACTTTCCCTGCTGATGAGATAGGCCCCTATATGATCAGTGTTTTTGACAAGAATAAGTCTCTTGGTCCTCAGGTCACGGGAGCGATTATCTCATATTCCCCTGAATACAGAAAACTAAAGTCAAATGAATATCTTTTCACTCAACTGACCAGTGAGACCAAAGGTCAAATTTTGAAACCAACAGACGGAGTCTTTGGTAAAGGCAAGATTACCTTATCGGGCCCTCGGGAAATTTGGCCCTTATTGATTTTTTTAGCCATCCTGCTCCTGCTGATAGACATTGGCATGAGAACAGTATCATCTCGGCTGGGGAGATTGTTGCTAAAGAAGGCGGGTTCAACCTTGAAGGTGGGTATTCGCTATCTCTTCCCTCCAAAAACCGGGTCTTTAAAAAATTATACCCGGTCGATCAGAGAAGGCAAAGAAGCTCAAGGAAAGCGACAGATCTTCAAGAGATTTGAATCCCGGGCTAAAGCGGATGAGAGCTATGGCAAGCTACTCTCACACCTGGCCCATCGCCGAAAAGAAAAAAATAAGGACTAAGCCGGGGTGATGCGTAGGAAAGCAGATGTTCCCATGACGGGTAGATCCGTACCATCTTCTCGTAACTGTCATGATGAGAGGGAAAGAGAAAAAAAATTGCAGCACACTTTCGCAAGTTTCATAACTTTGTTTTATCTAAAATATTTAAATAATTCTTAAATGCTGTAAGCCAGGCATCCTGCCCTTTAGGCTCAAAATATTCCAAATTGTATGAATTGAACACAATTTGTCTTCCCTCATCAACATCATTAATTTCTCCATCAGCTATTAATTGTATTAATATGTTACCTATTGTTGTAGTTTCAGCAATGCCTGTAACCACAACAACATTAAGTGCACCAGCAATCCACTGACATAATACCTTATTTTTTGAACCTCCTCCTGTTACATAAACTAATTCAATTTTTTTCCCAGTTATACTCTCGATATCCATAATAGCTTTTTTATACTTAAAAACTAGCCCTTCATAAATACTTCTCGATATTGAACTTTTTCTACTATTAATACTTTGACCCGTTTTTTGATAGTAGACAATTATATTATCTACCATGTTTTTGCTTTTATTTGTAAAAATAGGATCATCAACATTTATATAATTTTTGAAGCTATCTTCCTTACGAGCACATTCTGAAATCTCGTCCCAGGGTATGTCCCTGTTTTCTTTTCTCATCCAATAATCCCGACATTCTTGTATTAACCATAAACCACCAATAATTTTTTGAAATGAAAATATCCCTGACACGCCACCTTCATTAGAAAAACCCAAATTGTAAGCTTTCATATTGATGATTGGTTTATTTACTCCAATCCCCAACCCTGACCATGTACCAATCATAATAACAGCCCAATTTTTTTTACTATTAGTAAGATCTATTGGTAGACCTACCCTCGATGAAGCAGCATCATGAGAGCCAGTCGCAACTAAATTTAATCCTGTTGTTCCAACTTCTTCATCTATAAACTTTGTAGTTTTACCTACAATTTCACTCGGAAAAATAATTTCAGGGAAAATGCGATATGGAATTTTTAATTTACTCATTATATCTTCCGACCACCTGTTATTGCTCTGATCGTATAATTGAGTAGTAACGGCATTGGTAAACTCACAAAATTTTTCACCTGTTAAAAAATAATTGAATAAATCCGCAATCATAAGTAATCTATCTGTTAGCTTTAATAACGGAGAATCTATCTTAACCATATAATACAATTGAAATATCGTATTTATCTCCATTGTAAATTCTCCGGTATTCATAAATAAATCCTTTTTAGATACTATTCCCGAGACTTCATTCAATATACCCTTCGTTCTTTCATCTCTATAACAAACAGGATTTGATAATAATGCCCCATTTTTGTCTATTAATCCAAAATCTATTCCCCATGAGTCTATACCAATTGAGCGAATTTCATGTTTATTGCCTCGTAATGCTTTTCTAATTCCAATTTTTAATTCTGAAAATAATCTTAAAAAATCCCAGTAAAGGGTGCCATGTAAAAACACTGGCCTATTTTCAAACCTATGTATCTCTTCAACTTTGATTTTTTCCCCTTCATAAAGTCCAATTGAAACTCTACCACCACTGGCTCCAAGATCAATTCCAATATATTTCCTTGTTTTGTGCATCGTATTTACCACCTATAACTGTTCTGATTATGATAACTCTAAAATCAACAACATATCATTACTTTAATTTGCCAGTAAAGGGACTGTTAAAAATACCTGAAGAATAAATTATACATCTCGCCGTTTCCTCAATGGCCTCAGCGGTAGTTGCCCCAACCCTTAAATCTGGGGCAGCAATGAATAAGCCTTCTCCTTGTATTAAAACTGAAACCGGGATTGAATCAATATCTTTATAACCTATATATTCTGTAATTTTCTTTGAAACCTCTTTCTTTCTATGAGCTTTAATCTCTTTCAACTTTTTTAATAATTCTTTCTGCGCAATATCAAAGTTCTTGTTAAATCCAATTATTGGGACCTCGCCCCCATAATATGAAATTGGAATATTTATACTTGGAATAGGTTTATTTACACTGGCAAATACAGCAGAGAATTCTCCATGAGTATGCATTGATGCGTTATACTCAGGAAATTCCTCTAATATACTCATATGGATATACGCGGCACTGCTGATTTTATGCCTACCTTCCTCAATTACTTTCTTGTCTTTATCACAAACTATTATATCTTCCTCATCTAATTCATAAAGGTAGTATCTGCCCAATCCTGTTGGTGTACAGTAATATTTATTATCGTGCCTCAATACCCAATTACCACCAGTAGCATACGTTAATCTTCTCTCATAGATAAACTTTGTAATTTCAATAATTTCTCTCTTAGGGTCAATCTTTCTTTGCTCTTCATCCGTATATTTTGACATGGGCAACTCCTTTAAATGTAATCTAAGCATATATAATAAGCACTTATCATCATTTTAAACTACATATTCTGCATTTCTCGCCAATATTTTTTACATTCATTTTTCTAATAACTTTGTTATGTAGCTAATAAGTTCCACGACCTTTATGCCATTTTCCCTGTATTTCTTTAATATATAGCAACATAAGGGATCTGTTGTGATCAAGTACTCGCTATCTAAACTTTGAAAATCATATAGTATTTTCTTGGCAAGGCTCTCGGCTAAAGTATGATTGTAAAATTGGATATAACCACCACATGAACGCGATAACTCCCTATTTCTCGGGAATTCTTTCACTTGAGAATGAGTAAACGATTCTATTATTTTTCTCGGATAATCAAACAGCTCAGGATTAACCCCAACATCGATGGGATCATAAATTGAAATCTTATCTCGTAAATTTTCTGTGTGCAGTGCAGCAAATTTTTTACTACCAGTCAAAAGCCCAATAAACTGAGGATAATCCATTATCTTCGCTTTAATATCAATGCCAATTTTTTTGTAATCGTACGCCAATGCTTTAAAATCATCTTTACTCAGGGTGACGATCAAGGGAGGTTTGTACTTTTCTATAATTTTGATATTTTTATGAGCGAGTTCTTCGGCAACATCAATAATTCCTAAATTAAAGAAAGGAGCTCCAGAGCAAATTTCTTCATCTATTAGCTTATAGCGTATATCAAAATAATCGATGAATTTTAAAAAATCTTCAAGAAGCTCGGGAACTTTGTGATTAACAAGGCAACCAGCAAATATTAATATATCATAGTTATTTACATGCGTATTTTTAACCAATAACTTTGGAGTTTCTCCAAAAATATTCCCGCTCTTTTTTACATTATTAATCAAATCTCTTATTCCCTCTGGTAATAATTCTTTGCTTTTTAAATAGAAGTTTTTTCTAATGTAACGAATAATATCCTCAAGATTTTTGCCGTCAAATATGCAGTACTCATCACACAGCTTTTCGCCGGTGAAATTAAAAACAGTAGTAACTAAATTTTTCGTCAAATCAATCTTATTATTTTCATATAAATTAAATAAATAGGTAATGCTGGATGGTAAATATTTGACATTTCTTGTAGCTTCGAAAGTTGGGCAAATTGATTTGCAAAAACTATGACAATAAATACACTCTTCTATTGAAGAAGTCATATTTTCAAAATCTTCTTTTTCTCTCATATTTATTTACTACTCCTTGATTAATTTACCTTTATTTAAAATTTTATTTGGATCTACAAAATTTTTCAGTGCCTTGATTAGTGTATAACCATAACCCAATTCCTCTTTTAATTCTTCACTTTTCATTAAACCTATTCCATGATGATGGCTAATAGATGCACCATTCTTCATTGCAATTTTTAATACCTCTTTCCATGATTTAAAATATATATCCTCGCCTTCCTTTTCATTCTTTCCTCTGGCAAAGAAGATATTGTATATCGAACCACCATCATTATATACATGGGATATATGAGAGGCCATCTGTATGTTATGAAATAAAAAATAATCACTAATCTCATTATAAACTTTTTCCATGTTCGACCATTTCACTGAGATTTCAATTGCATCCGAAATACCACCTTCCATTCTAATGAATTCCATAGATCTTTTTGTATCATACCTGTTTTCATACCACCTCTTGCCTAACTCATCTCCTATATATTGCAGTCTCAATTCCTTACAGATTTTCATTGCCTCTTTCAATTCTGCCTCAACAATCCCTTTATTACCCTCAAAACCCAATAAAAGAAAAAAGCCCTTTGTGTCCAATCCCAAGGATTTGAATTTTATCTCGGATTCTGTTTCATTATAAAATCTTACCACAGCAGGTTTCGTACCACTTTGAATAATTTCCCTGATACTCTGGATACCATCATGAAGAGTTTTTGATATATAGCATTGAAACTCCAGTACTTCTGGTATAGGAAAGACTCTCAAGGTCGCTTCAGTAATAACCCCATATATCCCTTCGGAACCAATAAAAAAATTCTTTAAGTCCGGACCCGTAGAGCTTCTTGGCACATTCATAGTTTTCACTACCCTGCCATTGGCTAAAATAACTTCTAAACTAACAACGATATTCTCAATGCTGCCATACTTTGTGGAAAACGTACCTGTTGATCTGGTAGCTATCATACCACCTATAGATGCGGATCGCAACGATTGTGGGAAATGTCGTAATGTATAGCCTCTTGTATTTAGAAATAGTTCGAGTTCATCACCTATTATACCAGAACCAACGGTAATTAAACCCGACTCCATGTCAAACTCTTTTATTCTATTAAACCTGTCCATACTAATGGTTATCCCACCTTCCAGGGGGAAAACTCCACCAACTATTCCAGAACCCCCTCCATATATCGTTACCGCAATATTATACTGATTAGAAAATGCAAGTATTTTTATAATGTCATCGTTCGTCTCTGGAAAAACCACACAATCACAGAGATACGGCGGCAGTCCGGATCTGCGTATCCATTTATAAAAAATTGGGGTTACATCTTTTGAATAGCATAACCTGTCTTCTATGTCAAAGGTTACTTTATCTTGCCCAATAAGCTTTATAATATTTTCTTTCAATCTTTCGTTCATATTCCTCCCTCTTTCATACTGCACCCCTGTTCAGTTTTTCCACAGGTAATGCAAATAAAAACTTCTTACTTTATCGTCTATATACATCATCCGAGATGTCTATTTTATTATCGTTCAAATCTATTCTCAGGGATCTCTGAAAAATCCTTTTTCTTTTTGCTGCTCGGCGAGGTGTTTCCATAAGGCAGCGGCGATCAAGGCGGGTCTATGCGTTCAAACTCTTAGCTATCCTGTAACCTGAGACATCGCCCATAAGAGCCACAGCATAAAGATAAGAGTAGAACTTAGCCGCAACGTTGGAAAGCACCGAGCAAAGAGCAGCCTCAAACTTTTTTCAGAAGTCTCTCTCAGAATTTTGCCATTATACCCAAGAATGCCACTTGTACAAACGTTACCTTCTCAATTCACTCTTTTAAATTTTTTTACACAGTGTACAATTCAATATTTTTGAACTTACAGAATAACCTTATCTCTCTTTCTACATCCGAAAAAGCAACTGAAATATGTTGAGATGGTGCATAGTTTACAAATTCTTTTGCCTCACCTCTTAACTCCACTTTCATTGTAGGGAATCTATTGCCCCTTAGTTTTGTTTCAATTGATTCCGCTTTTGAATATAAAAGACCATAACTATTCACCTTCTCAAAAAGCCTTAACATATCAACCTTACCCTTTTTAATAAAACTACCATTTGCCAATCCAGTAAAACCCCAATCTTTTCTATCACAAAAAGCCAATTTAGGCTTACCTTCTGCCAAAGAAAGTGGCATAAAACCACAATTAGAATAGTATATTGTATGTTCATCAAAATCCATTATATCAAAATAAGTTATCGCTTCCTCTGATAACAAATAGTGTAGCAACATTGATACAGAAACTAAAATATCCGATTCGCAACCTGTGACAATTTTCCTATCAGCCAGGAGAGCTAAAGGTATACATGCCATACAATCTCTACTTAACTCAAGATGACATTTAGGATTTATGGCATCCAATTTATACTTCTCAATGATTTTGTTAAAGGCAATATACTGTGATATCATTCGTTTAATTAGTTCATTATCGGCTTTCCTGTCAATAATAGTATTTTCCTCGAGATATTTTTTTACCTCTACAATATTGCTATCTTTCACGTCTCTCATAGTTTCGAACAATTCAATTTCACTTATAGATACTATCTCCGGTCCAATTTTTTGTCTCATTAACAAATTATCTATAGTCGCTGAATACATTCCAAGGCCAAAATATCCAATTAACCCGATTCGAGCTCGAGACATCATCTTTATTGCTCTTCCCACCTTTACAAATGATAACAAATCTTTAATATTTTCTTCATTTCTATAATCACCAACTATATAAGGAACAGTGTATCCAATTCTTTCTAAAGCTCCTTTCAAAACAGCAAAACCTGTATACGATCCTGTGGTATCAATTGTATCTCCAACTTTATAGGTAGTATAACTCCAAAATAATACTGGTATATCTTTTAATTCTTTTACAAATGTATATCCAGTATTAGCCTCTATCCACGATGCAACGAAGACTACAACAGCGTCAACATCTTCTGATAACATTCTTTTACCTACTTCTATTGCATTATCTGCACAATTAACAACTTTGCTTGATTGTATTACTTCGATATTTTTACGTTCCATTAATTTTACTATTTCTCTTTCTAATTCTTTCCCATAAGAAGAACCAAAAGCTTCTCCCGAAAATTCACTTGTAAGAGTAGCAAAACCTATTTTAGGTTTTCTTAATATTCTCACGTTACCATACATAATTTTACCTCCCCTTATAATAAATCTAATTTTTCAGTACTATCACTTCCAAAACGCATCATCACACGTAGTGCTAATTTTAGACTTGGCTTATCTTTCCCTGAAAGCTTCTAAAGAGAAATGTAGTGCAAGCCCTTAAGGCTGCACAGTAGTAGCTCTAAAGACCTGAGATGCATTGGTGAAAAAAATAAATCTGTCCCAATTTTTCTGAGGAATTTATAGAGATGCTCTGGGTTTGAGTAACCTTTCCTCAGTTCCAATCTTTTTCAAAAACTCATAGTAGCATTTATGCAGTTTTTCCACTACTGATTTATTATCCTCAGCAACATTCTTTTCCTGAAAGGGATCGGATTTTATATCATAAAGTTCTACTGGGGCGCCCTTCCATGAATAAAGAAGTGACCATTCATCAGTAGTAATAGTTGCTGGCAAATGAATCTCTACCTCTCGTTCACTGCCATCTACAGCTCGTGTAGTTTCACCAGGATTTTGCAGTTGCATTGTGGACACCACAAATTCTTGGTGAGTATCTTTTTCTTTCTTGATTACTGGTAAAAAGGATCTTCCCTGCACGGTATCGGGCACCTTGGCCCCAGCCAATTCAAGAATTGTTGGCATAAAATCAGGAACAGATACTAAGGCATTAGTGCGATGTGGTGTAACCCCGGGCACATAGATTAAAAATGGGATATTATTAACCTCTCTATAAAGTGGGGAATTTACAAACAACGCTTTTTTCTCTGTTCCTACCACTGCTTTACCAAAAATTGTTTTACCAAAAATATTATGCTCACCAAAATAAAAACCATGATCAGATACAAAGATAATCACTGTGTTATCCATTAGTCCCATTGACTCAATTCGATCTATAAGCCAACCTACAGCACGATCTACCATAGTTACCTCACCACGATAGCACGCATACGCAGTATCAAGCTCTTTTTTAGTGACACTACCACCTTTTACGCGTCGGTAAGAAGGAAATACTGTGTTGCCGTCCCAATCAGGCTCATAACGTTCCACATAATGTGCAGGCGGGTTCCAGGGCTCATGTGGATCCCATGTATCCACATAGAGAAAGAAATCCTCCTTGTAATGCTGTTCAATCCAGTGCTCAGCAGTAACACACGTTCTGGAAGCACAATAGTCCTCTTCGTAGCGGCGCTCACAGGTAACATCACTATAATCATAACCTCGTAGGCCTTGCCCGCGATACTGAATAAAGTCGTGAAAACCACGATCGTAATTGTAACCCCATCTTACAAAGAAAGGAGTATCCACTATACCCATAGTCCTATACCCAGCATCCATTAATATTTGTTGAAGACGTACCTCCTCATTTGGCAATGGAGCCCAACCAAGGTAGCCAAAGGTATATTTACCGGTCATAAGATCAGCACGCATAGGCATTGTAGGAAAAGATGCGCAGTACGCCTGATCAAAAATCACGCACTTTTTCGCAAAGCGATCCAGGTGAGGCGTAAAGACCTTCCTGTCACTGTAGCAACTTAAATTGTCACGACGAAATGTGTCGGAGACGATTACCACTACGTTCATTAAAAACCTCCCTTATTAATTTTCAGTATTGTCAAAAGTTCTTTAGTAATTTTCTTTTAAATTCTTTATTATCAAGTGTTTTAGTGAAATTGACTTGCCTCCCCCCTACCTTTAAGGTAGGATTTGGTAAATCCACCAAAAAGGAGGCAAGCCTAATGAAAAAA